>NZ_JBTZSU010000023.1:0-64887 GCF_054890965.1 Arthrobacter sp. C152 | reverse complement strand
TCAACGCGCCCCGCAAACGCTCACTCATCGCCTACGACCACTGAAACCAATAGGACTTAATCATCTAGTTGGAAGCGTGCAATGCGCATTGTTCTCCTTGTTGCTGCGGGCGACGCAGGGTCTGATCGTGCGGTTTCGACGGGCGCAATACACCGGCGGTGATGGGGCTAGACGACGGGGTGCGCGGGCTCGCGGCCTTCGAGGACGTCGATCACGGCCCAGGCGGCTGCAACGCCGGCGCGTTCGCGTGCTTCCACGGTCTGACCGGCAAGGTGGGAGGTGATCAGGACGTTGTCGGCCTCCCGAAGCCGGTGGCCGGCAGGCAGGGGTTCGTGCCGGACGACGTCCAGTGCCGCTCCGGCGATCTCTCCTGCGGAAAGGGCATCGGCCAGTGCTTCTTCATCAATGAGTGAACCGCGGGCGGTGTTGATGAGGACGGCCGTGGGTTTCATGGCCTCCAAGACCAGGCGGTCAATCAACGGCGCCCCCGAACGGTCGGGCCGTGCATGGAGGGTGAGGTAGTCGGAGGCGCTGATGGCCGCCTGGAAATCGGTGAACTTCACGTCGGGTTCCAGGGAGTCCGGATGCGATGTGCTGACCCGGACTGTCATACCGAGGGCGGCGCCCAGCCGCGCTACCGCTCGTCCGCTTGGACCAAATCCGATGACGCCGAGGGTCGCTCCGCGCAGTTCCCGTCCGGCACCCCGCGGCCAGTCGCCTTCCTTGACGCCCTGAATGACGGCGGGCAGGTTTCGTGCTGCCATGAGCATCAGGGCGATGGTCATTTCGGCGACGGCATCGTGGTTGACGCCTGGGGTGTTGCAGACGCGGATGCCGAGTTGGCGGGATGCTTCGGTGTCGATGGAGTCGTAGCCGACGCCGCTGCGGGCGAGGACCTTGAGTGCTGAGGCTGATTCGAGCATGTCGGCCGTGACTGGTTCGCTGGCGAGGATCGCGCCGGCGATTCCGTTAAAGAGGGAGCGGCGTTCTTCCGGAGTTCGTGGACCGCGTGAGGGTGAGTAGACCGGTTCAAGCCCGTGCTCCCGCAGAAGCCTATCGACGGTGTCTCCAGGACGCAGGTAATCGGTGGTGATCAAAATGCGGGGGGCCATGATGGTGGTTCTTTCCTCTGGTTTGCTGCGGATGCGTGACCGGTAGCTCCACATATTGCGGTTCACGCGGTCAGGGCCGCCGCGTTGTGTGCGGCGGCCCTGGCGCGTGGGGTGTTAGTGGATGTCTACCTTGTCGGCTTCCACAGCAGCGATGGGTTTCGGTTCGAGTTCGTTCTTCTTTTTTCCAGCGGCGTGCAGGGCTGCCCGGGCCTGTTCGGGGTCGAAGTCCTTTTCCCATTTGCCGATGACGACAGCGGCCATGGCGTTTCCGAGGACGTTGATGAACACACGTCCTTCGTTCAGGAGACGGTCGATGCCGACGATGAGTGCCAGGGCGGCCAGTGGGATGCCGCCGACCGAGCTGAGGGTGCTGGCCAGGACAATGAATGCGCCGCCGGCGATACCTGCGGTGCCCTTGCTGGTGAGCATCATGACGCCGACCATCACCAGCTGCTGTTCCCATGAGAGGTCCATGCCGACGGCCTGGGCCAGGAACACCGAGGCCATGGTCAGGTAGACGGCGGATCCGTCAAGGTTGAAGGAGAAGCCGCAGGGGATGACGATGCCGACCGTGGACTTGCCAACGCCCATGGCTTCGAGCTTCTTGATCAGCTGCGGCAGGACGGCTTCGCTGGAGCAGGTGCTCAGGGCGATGAGGAGTTCGGCCTTGAAGTAGCGCATGACGGTGAAGATGTTCATGCCGCAGGCTCGGGCGACGATACCCAGGACCACGATGACGTAGACGATGCAGGTGGCGGTGAACAGCAGGACCAGGATGCCCAGTTGCTGCAGGCTCTGGGTGCCGTAGTTGGCCGTGACGGCGGCCAGGGCGCCGAAGGTGCCGATGGGGGCCAGGCGCATGACCCAGTTGACGATCTTGAAGATCACCGTGGAGAGGGCCTGAATGCCCTTGGTCAGGAACTGGCCGGCTTCTCCGGAGACGTTCATTGCGGCGCCGAACACGATGGAGACCATGAGGGCGGCGATGATGGTGTGGCCGGTCAGGGCGCCGAACAGGGACTCGGGGATGATGCTGTTGACGAAGGCCAGGCCGTCGAAGCCCTTGCTTGCCGCTGCCGGGACTTTGCTCGCGTCAAGTTGGGACGGGTCGATGTTCATGCCGTCACCAGGGCGGAAGACGTTGGCGACGACAAGCCCGATCAGCATCGACAGCAGTGACAGGGCGATGAAGTAGCCGAGCGCTTTGACGCCGATGCGTCCGGCTTTGCGCAGGCTGTCCATCGAGGCGATGCCGAGCGAGACGACGCAGAACACCACGGGGATGACGATCATTTTCACCAGGGCGATGAACCAGTCGCTCAGGGGCGTCAACTGCTTGCCGACAGAGGGCAGGAGGAGGCCGACGGCGATGCCCAGGACGGCGCCCAGGACGACTTGGAACCAGAGTTCGCGCATCAGCCGGCCGAACCGGGACCGCTGCTTGGGTGGGTGGGCGGAATGCTGGGGATTCTGCAGGGTGTGGGACGACATCTTCGGTGCTCCTTTGCACGACAGACAGAGAAGTATTTGGGGGGTGCCTGGTCCCGGGCAGTTCTGCTGCCCGGGACCAGACAGGTTTGGATGCTTACTCGTGCAGGCCGCGCAGGACCTTGTAGAACTCGGCCTTGCCTTCCAGGCCGATGCCGGGCAGGTCGCCGGGGGCTACGCGGCTGTTGACGATGACTGCGTCATCGGTGAAGCCGCCGGTGGGCTGGAATTCGCCCGGGTAGGACTCGTTGCCGCCGAGCTTGAGGGCTGCTGCGATGTGCAGGGAGAACTGGTGTCCGCCGTGGGGGATGCAGCGGCGTGAGGACCAGCCGTGCTGGGCCAGCATGTCCTGGATCCGGCGGTATTCGGTGAGGCCGTAGCTCAGGGCCGGGTCGATCTGGATGAAGTCGCGGTCAGGGCGCATGCCGCCGTAGCGGATGAGGTTGCGGGCGTCCTGGAGGGAGAACAGGTTCTCGCCGGTCGCGATCGGGTTCTTGTAGTGCTCCGAAAGGGTGGCGTTCAGGGCGTAGTCCAGCGGGTCGCCGACTTCCTCGTACCAGAACAGGCCGTACTTATCGATGGCTTTGCCGTACTCGAGCGCGGTTTCCAGGTCGAACTTGCCGTTGACGTCAACCATCAGGCGGGAAGCGTCGCCGTCGAGGACCTCGATGACGGCTTCGATGCGGCGGAGGTCTTCGGCCAGGTCGGCGCCGCCGATCTTCATCTTGACGATGTTGTAGCCCTGGTCGAGGAAGTTGCGCATTTCGTTCTGGAGGTCTTCCAGGGTCTTGCCGGGGGCGTAGTAGCCGCCGGCTGCGTAGACGAAGACGTCCTTGTCCGGGTTGCCGTCACCGTAGTGGTCGGAGATCCACCGGTACAGGGGCACGCCGGCGATCTTGGCGGCCAGGTCGTGCAGGGCCATGTCGGCCACACCCACGGCAACGGAGCGTTCCCCGTGGCCGCCGGGCTTTTCGTTGGACATCATGATGTCCCATGCCTTCTCCGGCGAGAGGCCGCCGTCCTCGTCCAGAAGGTCCTCAGCGGGAGCGTCCAGGAGGCGCGGCAGGATCCGGTCCTCAAGGATGCCGGTGGCGTTGTAGCGGCCGTTGGAGTTGAAGCCGTAACCGACCAGCGGCTTGCCATCGACGAAGACGTCGCTGACGAGGGCGAGGATCGTGGTGTCCATCTTGGTGAAGTCAATGAAGGCGTTCCGGATGGAGGAGCTGATGGGGATGGTGCCGACGTGGGCGGAAACGATTTTCATCTTTGAATCTCTCTTGGTTGGATCTTATTTCTTATAAGACAGACCCTTTGGGCTTGGCCCTAAGATTTGCACCCGCCGGTTGCTCGGCTGCAAATATCTTATAAGACGTTGAATCGAGGTTAGCGGCTCGTGATCCGGAGCACAAGTCCTGACGAGAGATTTCTTATAAGATGTTTCCTCGGAGGTATACTGTGGGGAAGCGGGGGCTACGCTCCCTGGAGATTTGGAGCGTTTAGATGAGTACTACCAACGTCTTTTCGAGCAAGGGCAGCCTGGCGTACAGCGAACTGCGCCAGTTGATCCTCTCCGGCGCTTTGGCCCCGGGCTCGCGGATCTCCCAGTATGAGTTGGCTGAGAACATGCAGATGAGCATCACGCCCCTGCGGGAAGCGATCCGGCGGCTCTCCAGCGAGGGCCTGATCATTATGGACACGCACCGGGACTCCCGGGTTGCCAGCATGAGCGCCGCTGAAGCCCGCGAGCTGCTGGAGGTCCGCCTGTCCCTTGAACCGTCCGCGACGGAACTGGCGGCCTACCGCCGCACGGATGCGGATATCCAGGCGATGCGGGCCGCTGCTGAGAAGCTCCTGCCGGTGACCCGGGTATGGGGCGAGGACGCGATCACCGCCCACCGGGACTTCCACAGGGCCGTTTACACCGCTTCGCACAACACGACCCTGATCAAGCTTCTGGATGACCTGTGGGACAAGTCCGACCGCTACCGACGGATCGGGTTGGAGTTGCCGTCCGGTGATGAGCCACGCACCATCGACTTGAACCAGCACCACCAGATCCTGGAACTGGTCACCGCCGGGGATGGCCCCGGCGCGGCCGAGCTGGCGAGGACCCACATCGCCAACAGCCTCACCGCTTCCGTCACGGGGGCCCTCGAGGAACGCGAGAGCGATTCATCGCCGGACCTGGAGAAAACCGCCTAGTGCCGGAAGGGCCGCCGGCGAGAAACTATGTGGGGCCGATCCTTTCCGTGAGGCCCTGCCGCAGGTGCTCGATGGCGGCGGTGATCCGCCGCGGGGTTTTGGTGGTGGCCGGGTACAGGGCGTAGATGTCGGCGTCGGGTGTCGGAACATCCGGCAGTACGTGCTCGAGGACTCCCTGCTGGATCAGTGGGTTCACGTGCCAGGTGGAACGCATGATCAGCCCGAGACCTTGCGCGCACCAGTCCGTGACGACATCACCGTCATCACTGATCATGCTTCCGCTGACGCTGACGTATTCCTGGCCCTGCTCGCCAAACCGCCACAGAGAATAGTCCGCGTTGTTCTCACGCAGCACGATGCAGTTATGCCTCTCCAAATCCCTTGGCACTGCCAGCGGGGGCGCACTTTCAAGGTATCCAGGGGCGGCGCAGACGATCCTGCGGTTCCCGGCCAGCAGTTTCGCCTTGAGTCGTGAGTCCGACAGTCCTCCGACCCGGATGGCGATGTCGAAGTTCGTCCCCGAGATATTCAACGGCAGTGCCGACAGTTCCAGGTCAATCTGGATCAGTGGGTGCTGCCGGACAAACTCGCCCAGCAGCGGAGCAATGTGCTTCCGCCCGATTCCCAGCGTGGAGTGGACCGCAATGCGCCCCTTGAGCTCCCCGTGCTGGGTGGACAGAGCATCTTCCAGATCCGTCTTCTGCTGCAGGATGGACAGGGCGCCGGCAGCATAGAGCTGTCCCTCCTCGGTCAGAGTGAGCCGGCGCGTGCTGCGCCGCACCAGCGGAACTCCGAGCCGGGACTCCAGTGCGGTCAGCCGCTTGCTGACCGCCGAGACGGACTTACCCCAGCTCCTGGCCGCTTCCGTGAGGCTTTCCGACCTCGATATCTGTTCAAAGAACTCCAAGTCGTCGATCGAGGTGAGGTCCATCCTTACTTCTTTCGTCAGCGGAAATAATGCATTGTCCCACACGCTCTTAATCATCTGCTTCTTGTCTTCTACGCTGGGGTGACTGGAAGCACAGCCGAAGGTATTGCCTGCACGGGCAGACCCGTCACCGGGACAACGGCGTTCTACACGAAAGACCAAGCACCATGACCAACACCCACCGCATCGCAGTTATCGCCGGGGACGGCATCGGCCAGGAAGTCGTGCCCGAAGGGCTGCGCGCCCTGGAAGCCGCCTCCGAAGCATTCGACTTCAAGCTCGAAACCACCCAGTTCGACTACGCCAACGCCGACTACTACACCAAGCACGGCAAGATGATGCCGGACAACTGGTTCGAGGAGCTGAGCACCTACGACGCGATCTTCTTCGGCGCCGTCGGCTGGCCCGAAGTCGTCCCGGACCACGTCTCCCTCTGGGGCAGCCTGCTGCAGTTCCGCCGCGGCTTTGACCAGTACGTCAGCCTCCGCCCCGTCAAGCTGCTCGCCGGCATGGCCAGCCCCCTGGCCGGCCGCGTTCCCGGCGATGTCGACTTCTACGTGGTCCGCGAAAACACCGAAGGTGAATACTCCAGCGTCGGGGGCAAGATCTTCGAAGGCACGGACCGCGAAACCGTCCTGCAGGAAACCGTCATGACCCGCACCGGTGTCGACCGGATCCTGAAGTACGCCTTCGACTTGGCCCAGAGCCGTCCCAAGAAGCACCTCACCTCGGCCACCAAGAGCAACGGCATCTCCATCTCCATGCCTTACTGGGACGAACGCGTCGAAGAGATGGCCAAGCGCTTCAGCGACATCAACGTGGACAAGTACCACATCGACATCCTCACCGCTAACTTCGTCATGCACCCGGACTGGTTTGACGTCGTGGTGGCAAGCAACCTGTTCGGCGACATCCTCTCCGACCTGGGCCCTGCCTGCACCGGAACCATCGGGATCGCCCCCAGCGGCAACATCAACCCCGAACGCAAGTTCCCCAGCCTCTTCGAACCCGTCCACGGCTCGGCACCGGACATCGCCGGCAAGGGCATCGCCAACCCGATCGGCCAGATCTGGAGTGCGGCCATGATGCTCGAACACCTGGGCGAACGTCAGGCAGCAGCAGCAGTCCAGCAAGGCTTCGAAAACGTCCTCGCCCGCGGTGGAGAGCACATCCTCACCCCGGACCTTGGCGGCGTGGCCACCTCCGAAGTCCTCGGCAAGACCGTCGCAGAGGAAATCACCGCCGTCGCCCTGGCCGAAGAAGGCAAATAAATTGACCGCCGTGCCCTCCGGGATCAAGGAACCCAGGCGCGAACCCAGCCGCAAAGGGTCCCGCCCCTCGGTCCTCATCGCTCCGGACAAGTTCAAAGGTTCCCTGACCGCATCCGAAGTCGCCCGCAGCATCGCAAAAGGACTCCACACGTCCTTTCCCGGAATCCACACCACAGAGCTGCCAGTAGCCGACGGTGGTGACGGGACCCTCGATGCCTTCCTCGCCAACGGTTACAGCCGGCGCGAAATCACGGTGACCGGCCCGGATAACGACCTGCAGAACTCGGCCATCGCGGTCAGGGACGGCACGGCGATCATCGAAACAGCCCTCACCTCAGGCCTGGCCATGCGCGGAGACAGGAAACCGAACCCGCTCGCATCCACCAGCCGAGGCGTCGGCGACGCTATCCTCGCAGCCCTCGACGCAGGCGCACGGCGCATCATCATCGGGTTGGGCGGCAGCGCCTGCACCGACGGCGGAGCAGGAATGCTCCAGGCCCTCGGGGTCTCACTGACCGACGGCTCAGGGGCCATCCTCTACCCCGGCGGGGTCAGCCTGCTGGACCTGGAACACGTCGACCTGTCCGGCCTGGATCCCCGGATCCAGGCCACAGAGTTCATCCTCGCCACCGACGTCACCAACCCCCTCCACGGACCCAACGGCGCCGCCGCCGTCTACGGCCCACAAAAGGGAGCCGACGCGGAAGAGGTCAAGGTCCTCGACTGGGCACTGAGCAACTTCGCAGACAAAATCGCACCAGACATGGCCCATATGCCCGGCGCCGGAGCTGCCGGCGGTATCGGGTACGCAGCCCTGGCCGTCCTCGGTGCAACCGCCAGGCCAGGCATCGAGCTCGTACTGGAAATGCTCAACTTCGACACGCAACTGGCAGGAACCGACCTGGTCATCACCGGTGAAGGCCGGCTCGATGACCAAAGCTTCCAAGGAAAAGCACCCTCCGGCGTCCTCACCGCCGCTGCCCGGCACGGTATCCCGGTAGTTGCTGTCTGCGGCTCCAGCCTGCTGCCCACCGCACCCCGTTACCCGGACTTCGACGCCGTGCATGCCCTCACGGACATTGCCCCCGACGTTCACACAGCCATCCGCAACGCCGCACCCCTGCTGGAACAACTGGCAACCCACATCAACGTCCGCGCACTCCAGCCGACACCGGCCGCGGACTAACAGACCTACAAACAAAGGTCCCTTCCTCGGGCAACCCTGCCCTCTTTCCCTCCCAACGAAGCGAGAGATCCATCATGAGTACCAACGTTGAAAGTAAGGAAACAACCCCGGCACTAGCCAGATTCACCCTCGGCGGTGTTCCGCTGATCGTTCCCGTCCTGCTGGCAGGCATCGTCATTACCGCAGGCGCCCTCGGTTTAATCCCCAAAGACATGATCGGCGGCCTCGCCGTCATCACCGCCTTCGGGATGCTCCTCGGCCCCCTGGGCAACAAACTCCCGATCATCTCCAAGATCGGGGGCGGCGCCCTCGTCTGCCTGATGGTCCCATCACTGCTCGTCTACTTCGGCGTATTCAACAGCAACATCCTCGACGCCACGACAGCATTGATGAAAAACGCCAACTTCCTCTACTTCGTCATCGCCACCCTCGTCGTCGGAAGCATCCTCGGCATGCACCGGACCACGATGCTCCGCGCACTGGTCCGCATTTTCCCGCCCCTCGTGGCAGGAACAGCCGCAGCCGTTGCCGCAGGCATCGGCGTCGCCATGCTCTTCGGCTACAGCTTCCAACGGGCCCTCTTCTACATCGTGGTCCCCATCATCGGCGGCGGCATCGGCGAAGGCGTCATCCCGCTCTCAGCGGCCTACTCCAACGCGCTGGGAGGAACACCAAAAGACTTCATCGCCCAGCTCATTCCGGCAGCCGTAATCGGCAACATCGTCGCCATCATCCTCGCCGGCCTGCTCCGCCGCCTCGGCGAACGCAGAGCCGAACTCGACGGCGGCGGAATGCTCGTCAAACCCAAAGCCGGAACCAAGGCCGACATCGTCCAGGACACCAGCCACGACGTTCCGACCAACCCCAACTACGCCATGGGCATCCTGCTGATCTGCGGCATGTACGTCCTGGCCTGCCTGGCCGAACCCTTCCTGCACCTGCCCGCCCCTGTCCTGGTGATCGTCTTCTCCGTCATCCTAAAGGTCGCCGGCATCGTCCCCGCCAGCGTCGAAGGCTCAGCCCGCGCGGTGTACGCCATCGTTTCCAAACACCTGATCTACCCCACCATGATCGGACTGGGCATGCTCTACGTCCCCATGGCCGACGTCATCAGCGTCCTCTCCATCGGCTACGTCATCACCTGCATGGCCGTCGTGATCACCATGGCAGTCGTGGGCTTCTACGTCGGCAAAGCACTCGGCATGTACCCAGTTGACGCGTCCTTGGTCACCGTCTGCCACAGCGGCCTCGGCGGCACTGGGGACGTCGCGATCCTCTCCGCCTCCAACCGCATGAACCTCATGCCGTTCGCCCAAATCTCCACCCGCATCGGCGGCGTCACCACCGTCATCTCCGCCGCATCACTGATCCACCTCACAGCCTCCTAACCCCGGAGGAAAAACGCGCGAAACGGCGGCGGGACCACGACCACGGTCCCGCCGCCATTTACGTTGTCCTCCACAACCACTAAAGGAAAGACGCCATGCGACTTAAGCCGAAAAACGAATCGCCCCACACCTCACAGGCACTCCCCCACTACGGCTAGCGTCCACCGGTTGTACCGGACTGGCGTGAACTGGTTGAAGGGGACAGCATCTCCCTGCTCCTCCCGGACAGTCACGATGACCCCATTTCAGGAACCGTCGACGCAGTCTCTTCAGACGGGTCAATACTGTGGCTAGTGCAAAAAGGGCCAGCAGGGCGACGCATGTTCCACCACATCGACGGATACAAAACCCTGCTCGACATTCCTGCCCCCAAGTAGCCGCAAGGTGCGCGAGTTGAGGGGCCACAATTGCCTGTTGAAGTACACCCCAAACTGACGTCAGGAACCAGCTGAGAGAGCGTCAGATCAGGGTCCAATTTGCCGTTCCCAGACAGGGGACCTGGAAAAGCCATAGACCCCAACCTGACATGCCGAGGCCCGCACGCTAAGAGAGGCACACCCTCAGTGGTGCAGCTGCATCCTCTGCAGGACGGTTGCGGAGATCTCCTCCACCGACATGGACGCGGAGTTCACGTACGGCACCTTGTTCACCCGGTACATGTCCTCAGCGTTGCGTAATTCGAACGTGCATTGGGACAGCGAGGCGTAGTTACTCCCGGGGCGCCGTTCCTGGCGGATCTGGCTCAACCGCACCGGCACCGACGTCAGCCCGAAGCACTTGTGCGAGAACGGCCGCAGGGGTTTGGGCAGGGAGAGGCTTTCGAAGTCTTCCTCCACCAGCGGGAAGTTGGCCGCCAGGATGCCGTGCTGCAGGGCCAGGTACATGGTGGTGGGAGTCTTGCCGCAGCGCGAGGGAGCGATCAGGATCAGTTCGGCGCGTTCCAGCGCACGCAGCGACTGGCCGTCGTCGTGCTCTATGGCGTATTCGACGGCGGCCATGCGCGACTGATAGCGCACGGCATCCCCAAGGCCGTGCGCCTTGCCCGGCTGGCCGCTGGCGGACGCGTGGAGAGCCTGCTCCAGCTGGCCGATGTGCGCACCGATCAGGTCGAAGAAATGACCGCGGCTCCGGGCCAGGACCGCGCGGATGTCCCGGCCCACGGTGGTGGAAAAGACGATGGGCCGGGGGCCGGCGGCGGCCAGCTGATTGATGACGGCCACCACCTCCTCCGCCTGGTCCACGGTGGTGATGAAAGGGATGCTCCGGCGTTCCAGGTGCTGGGCCGGGAACTGCGTCAGCAGGGTGTTGCCCAGCGTCTCGGCGGTGATGCCCGTGCTGTCCGAAAGGAAGAACACCACGGGGGCGGACGTGCTGCCCGCCCCCGTGGTGTCCCGCCAGGAGGCGTCCGGCATTAGACCGCTGAGCGGGTGCCGGAGCGTGCCAGGCGGAGCCAGGTTTCTGTCACCGCGTCCGGGTTCAGCGAGATGGAGCTGATGCCCTGGCCCAGGAGCCACTCGGCGAAGTCCGGGTGGTCGCTGGGGCCCTGCCCGCAGATCCCCACGTACCGGCCCTTGGCACGGCAGGCGGAAATGGCCATCTCCAGGAGCTTGGTGACGGCCGGGTTCCGCTCGTCGAAGCCGTCGGCCACCAGTGCCGAGTCGCGGTCCAGGCCCAAGGTGAGCTGGGTCAGGTCGTTGGAGCCGATGGAGAAACCGTCGAAGTACTCCAGGAACTCGTCGGCCAGCAGCGCGTTGGCGGGCAGCTCGCACATCATCACGATCTCCAGGCCGTTCTCGCCCCGGCGCAGGCCGTTGGCGGCGAGCAGCTCGGTGACGCCGCGGGCCTCGTCGAGGGTGCGGACGAACGGGACCATGAGCTTGATATTGGTCAGGCCCATCTCGTTGCGCACAAACTTCAGCGCTTCGCATTCCAGCTCGAACGCCTGGCGGAACGACTCCGACAGGTACCGGGAGGCACCCCGGTACCCGATCATCGGGTTCTCCTCCGACGGTTCGAACGCCGGGCCGCCCAGCAGGTTGGCGTACTCGTTGGACTTGAAGTCGGACATCCGGATAATCACCGGTTCCGGGGCGAAGGCCGCGGCGATCGTGGAGATGCCCTCGGCCAGGCGCTTCACGTAGTAGTCCCGCGGCCCGTCGTAGGCTGCGGTCTTCTCGCGGATCTGCCGCACCGTGTAGTCCGAAAGCGACGCCGGACGCTCCACTTCGCCGGCCACGGCCAGCAGCGCGTTCGGGTGGATGCCGATCTGGCGGTTGATGATGAACTCCAGGCGGGCCAGGCCCACGCCGTGGTTCGGCAGCTTGGCGAAGCTGAACGCCTGCTCCGGAGTACCCACGTTCATCATGATCTTGACCGGCGCTTCGGGCATGGTGTCCAGGCTGGTTTCCTGCAGCGTGTAGTCCAGCAGCCCCTCGTAGACGAAGCCCGCCTCGCCCTCGGCGCAGGACACGGTGACCGGCGTGCCGTCCTTGAGCACCTGGGAGGCCTTGCCGGTGCCGACGACGGCGGGAATCCCCAGTTCGCGAGCAATGATCGCCGCGTGGCAGGTACGTCCGCCGCGGTCCGTCACGATCGCTGCGGCCTTCTTCATGATCGGTTCCCAGTCCGGGTCGGTCATGTTGGCCACCAGGACGTCGCCGGCCTGGAAGGAGGCCATCTGGTCGATCGAGGTGAGCACGCGGACCTGCCCGGCGCCGATGCGCTGGCCAATGGCACGGCCCTCGGCGAGGACGTTCGAGCGCTCGGTAAGGGTGTAGCGGGAGATGGTGCCGGAGGCCTTGCGGGACTCCACGGTCTCGGGGCGGGCCTGCAGGATGTACAGCTCGCCGTCCACGCCGTCCTTGCCCCACTCGATGTCCATCGGGCGGCCGTAGTGGGCCTCAATGGCCAGCGCATGCCGGGCAAGCTGCTCAACCTCGGCGTCCGTCAGGCTGAAGCGGCGGCGCAGATCCTGCGGGACGGGGACGAAGTCCACGGTCCTGCCCACTTCACTGGAGTCCGTGTAAGTCATCTGCACGGCCTTCTCGCCCAGGCCCCGCTTGAGCACGGCAGGGCGCCCGGCCGCGAGGGCCGGCTTGTGCACGTAGAACTCGTCCGGGTTCACGGCACCCTGGACCACAGCCTCGCCGAGGCCGTAGGACGAGGTGATGAAGACGGCGTCGTTGAAGCCGGATTCGGTATCCATGGTGAACATCACGCCGGAAGCGCCGACGTCGGAACGCACCATGCGCTGGATGCCGGCCGAGAGTGCCACTTCCGAGTGCGTGAAGCCGTGGTGTACGCGGTAGGCGATGGCCCGGTCGTTGTAGAGCGAGGCGAAGACGTCCTTGATGGCAAGCAGGATGTTCTCCACGCCGCGGATGTTCAGGAACGTCTCCTGCTGCCCCGCGAAAGAAGCGTCCGGCAGGTCCTCGGCCGTGGCGCTGGAACGCACCGCCCAGGACACATCCCCGCCGTGCTCGGCGGTGAGGCGGTCGTAGGCGGACCGGATCTGCTCCTCGAAGCCGGGCTGGAAGGGGGTGTTGCGGATGAGGTCGCGGATCTGCTTCCCGGCCACGGTCAAAGCGGCCACATCGCCGCTGTCCAGGCCGTCGAGGATGCCTTCAATCCGGCTGTCGAGGCCGGACTCGCCAAGGAACCGTCGGTAAGCGTCTGCTGTGGTGGCGAAACCGCCCGGTACCTTAACCCCTGCTGAGGCAAGATTCCGGACCATTTCTCCGAGCGATGCGTTCTTGCCGCCAACCTGGTCAAGGTCGGACAGGCCGAGGTCAGAAAACCAGAGAACGTCAGTCATAGGTGGTGCTCCTCCGTTGGGCACGCGCTGACAAGCGCTGTAAAAGATGTGATGCAAGGTTGGTCAGGAGTGCGCCCAAGAAGCAAATGGATGTGACCAGCGCAACACGCGTGCGGCGTAATGGGAAGTCACCGAACGGCGCGACCCGGCATCCCTGGGGTATTGCCGGGCCGCAGTCAAAAGGAGGGAGTTAGCCCGAGACCAGGGACTCCCGCAGCGCGGCATCAGCGTCCCGCAGGACCTTCGCCGCCACCTGGAGCCCTTCGATGCGCCCCAGGGACACGTCCTCGTGCTCGATGTTCACCAGCATCTCCGGGTCCACCTCGTACAGCGCCCGCAGGAACTCGGTCCAGTAGGCGGTGTCATGCCCGCGTCCCAGGGCAACGAAATCCCAGGCGGAGTCCCTGGGCCATTCGTTGACCCATTCGTCGCCGCCCAGGTTGGTGCGGTCCTCGTCCGGGGAAAGCCGGCGGAAGCTGTTGTCCAGCACCCCGTACCGCGCCGCGTTTCGCGGATTCACCCGCACGTCCTTGGCAGCTGCCTGGAACACCAGCGGACCCAGTTCACGGACCACCGCTACCGGATCCATCTGCTGCCAGAACAGGTGCGAGGCGTCCAGCTCAACGCCCACGTGGGTGGCGCCGGTCAGTTCGATGAGCTTGCGGACGTCGGCGGTGTTGAAGACCAGGTTCTGCGGGTGAAGTTCCAGGGCGACCTTGACGTCGAGTTCCCGGGCCAGCTGGTCGATCTCCTTCCAGAACTTTGCGGCAATGTCCCACTGGTAGTCCAGGACATCGAGCGCAGCGGAGTTCCAGGCGTTGACGATCCAGTTGGGCACGGTGGCGCCGGGCTCGCCGCCGGGCAGGCCGGACATGGTGACCACGCGGTTCTGGCCCAGGCGGTGCGCGAGGCGGATTGACCGGCGGACGTCCTCGGCGTGCTTTTCGCCGATCTCCCGGTTGGGGTGCAGCGGGTTGCCGTTGCAGTTCAGCCCGGCGATGGAGACTCCAGAGCCCTCGAACAGCGCGAGGTACTCATCTCGCGCAGCGTCGCTGGCGAGGATCTCATCAAAGTTCGGCACGTGCACCGCGGGAAGGAAGCCGCCGGTGTTTATCTCAATGCCGGTCAGGCCGAGATCGGCAATGACCTTCAAAGCTTCCGACAGGGGACGGTCGTGCAGGATTGCGTTGTAGACGCCCAGGCGCATGCGGTTCTCTCCTTTGAAAAAGCCCCCATACAAGAAGTGGAGCGCTCTAAAGAAAGTACGGGCCCGCGCTTTGTCCTGTCAATAGGATAAAGCGGGGACATGCGCACCAAGGCGCCGGTCCGACGTCGTACGTGTTGCGGAAGGACTACGCCGCGAGGGTGGCGTCTGCTGCCGAGGATATGGGCGCCACCACGGGGATCGAACCCGTGAGCGCTTCAACCGCCTCGACGACGGCCATCTGTCCGGTCGAATCCGGTACGCCGGGGTACTGAACATGGGTGGCCTCGGCGGGCTCGGCAGGCCCATCCACCGAGCGCATCCGGACCAGCGCCACAGCCGAGATGATGAACCAGGCGACGTTGGTGACCACGGAAGGCCAGGCTCCGTGCAGCGTTCCGTTGATGATGAATGCCACGGAGCCGAACAGGTTGGCCGTCTGGAAGCCCTTCCCGGCCTTCAACCACCCCATGGAAACAGCGAGATATGCACTGAGAATCGCAACCGCTCCAGCCCAGCCGGCGATTTCCCACAGCAGTTCCATGGCGTCCCTTTCAAGATGGCTCCCGCACAGCAATTGGGCAGGGGTAAGGCAAGTAATTGAGGTTGTGTTGTGTGCCGGGAACGGCGTTTACTCGAGCCCTGACAGGGCGAGGACGTCATGCTGTCCGGCAGGACAATCATATCTTGCGCGCCTGCCGGATTTTGCCCGCTGGGCCGTGATCCCGGGCACGTCTGGACAACTCCCGCACCGCGTAGCACGATCAGAGCTGTGACCAGCAGCCCACCCACCGACCCCTACCTCCGCGAGCTGACCCAGCTGCGGCGCGTCAAGGACCGGATGGACCGGGAGTACGCGCAGCCGCTGGACGTGGAGTCGCTGGCCAGGGATGTCCACATGTCGGCCGGGCACTTCAGCCGCCGCTTCAAACTGGCCTACGGCGAATCGCCGTACAGCTACCTCATGACCCGCCGGATCGAACGGGCCATGGCGCTCCTCCGGAAAGGCGACCTCAGCGTCACGGAGGTGTGCTTCGCCGTCGGCTGCTCCTCGCTGGGAACCTTCAGTACCCGGTTCAGCGAACTGGTGGGCATGCCGCCCAGCGTCTACAAGCAGGAGGCCGCGGCGTCCGTGGCGGGCATCCCGGCATGCGTGGCAAAACAGGTCACCAGACCGGTCAGGAATCGAGAAGCGCCCGCCCCTGAGCCGTTACTAGCATGACTGCCATGGACATCAACATTTCCTCAACCTTCCTTCCCGCCACTGATCCGGACGCGTCGCTGGCCTTCTACCGGGACGCCCTGGGCTTCGAAGTCCGCAACGACGTCGGCAGGGGCACCATGCGCTGGATCACGGTGGGCCCGGCAGGCCAGACAGACGTCTCCATCGTCCTGCACCCGCCGGCCGTGGACCCCGGCATCACCGATGACGAACGCCGCACCATCACCGAGATGATGGCCAAGGGCACCTACGCCACCATCGTCCTCTCCTCCCCCGACGTGGACGCCGCCTTCGCGAAAGTGGAGGCAAGCGGGGCCGACGTCGTGCAGGAACCCATCGACCAGCCCTACGGCATCCGCGACTGCGCCTTCCGCGACCCGGCCGGCAACACCGTCCGAATCAACCAGCAGCCCTAGGCATATAACAGCAACGTATATAACGGACGACGCCGACGGCAGGCTGCGAGCGCAGCCTTCCGTCGGTGCCGCCCACGAGGAGGGGGACTTTTATGAGCACGGACGCAGACCTGGAGACCAAGCAGGTGCACATCGCCGACACCCATGACCGGATCCGGGTCCAAGGCGCGCGCGAGAACAACCTCAAAGACGTCAGCCTGGAGCTGCCCAAGCGCCGTCTCACCGCCTTCACGGGCGTGTCCGGCTCGGGAAAGAGCTCCCTGGTGTTCGCCACCATTGCCGCCGAGTCGCAGCGCATGATCAACGAAACCTACAGCGCCTTCGTCCAGGGCTTCATGCCCAGCCTGGCCCGTCCGGACGTGGACCGGCTGGAGGGACTGACCACGGCCATCATCGTGGACCAGGAACGGATGGGCGCCAACCCGCGCTCCACCGTCGGCACCGCCACCGATGCCAACGCCATGCTGCGCATCCTGTTCAGCCGGCTCGGCAAGCCGTACGTGGGGCCGCCCACCGCCTTCTCCTTCAACGTGCCCACCCGCAAGGCCAGCGGCATCATGAGCACGGAAAAGGGCGGCCGGGTGGAAAAGAACGTGGTCCGGCAGGTGACGTACCTGGGCGGCATGTGCCCGCGCTGCGAGGGCATGGGCAACATCAGCGACATCGACCGGGCTGCGCTGTATGACGACTCGAAATCCCTGAACGAGGGCGCCCTCACCGTCCCCGGCTATTCCATGGACGGCTGGTACGGCCGCCTGTTCCAGGGCATGGGCCTGCCGATGGACAAGCCGATCGCGAAGTTCACCGCGAAGCAGCTGGACACGATGCTGTACGCCGAGCCCACCAAGATCAAAGTCGAGGGCGTCAACCTCACCTTCGAGGGCATCATCCCGAAGATCCAGAAGTCCATGCTGTCCAAGGACGTGGAGGCGATGCAGCCGCACGTGAAGCGGTTCGTGGAACGCGCCGTCACGTTCGCCGTGTGCCCGGACTGCGGAGGGACCCGGCTGACCCCGGAGGTGCTCAACTCACGGATCAACGGCAAGAACATCGCCGACCTGTGCACCATGCAGATCAGCGACCTTGCGCAGTGGATCCGGGACCTCGACGAGCCCTCCGTCCGGCCGCTCCTGGCCGGGCTGCGGGACCTGCTGGATTCCTTCGCCGAGATCGGCCTGGGCTACCTTTCCCTGGACCGCCCGGCCGGCACCCTCTCCGGCGGCGAAGCGCAGCGGACCAAGATGATCCGGCACCTGGGCTCCTCCCTCACCGATGTCACCTATGTCTTCGATGAGCCCAGCATCGGCCTGCACCCGCACGACATCGAGCGTATGAACACGCTCCTGCTGCAGCTGCGGGACAAAGGCAACACCGTCCTGGTGGTGGAGCACAAACCTGAGATGATCGCCATCGCCGATCACGTCGTCGACCTCGGCCCGGGCGCCGGCACCGGCGGCGGCGAGATCGTCTTCGAGGGCGACGTCGACGGGCTGCGTTCCAGCGGCACCATCACGGGCCGGCACCTGGACGACCGCGCCCGGCTCAAGGACTCGGTTCGCAGTGCCACCGGGGCGCTCGAGGTCCGCGGTGCGTCAACGAACAACCTGCGCGACGTGGACGTTGACGTGCCGCTGGGTGTGCTCTGCGTGGTCACGGGCGTTGCCGGGTCCGGCAAGAGCTCGCTGATCCACGGCTCACTGGCCAAGCGGGACGGCGTCATCGTCATCGACCAGGGCGCCATCAAGGGCTCCCGCCGCAGCAACCCCGCCACCTACACCGGCCTGCTCGAGCCCATCCGCAAGGCCTTCGCCAAGGCCAACGGCGTGAAGCCTGCGCTCTTCAGCTCCAACTCGGAGGGCGCCTGCCCCACCTGCAACGGCGCCGGCGTCATCTTCACCGAGCTCGGCGTGATGGCAACGGTCGAGTCCACCTGCGAGGACTGCGAGGGGCGCCGGTTCCAGGCCGCCGTCCTCGAGTACACCCTGGGCGGGCAGAACATCGCGGACGTGCTGGACATGTCGGTGGAGGCGGCGCTCACCTACTTCGCCGAGGGTGAGGCCAAGACGCCGGCGGCGCACAAGATCCTTGAGCGACTGGCGGACGTGGGCCTCGGCTATATCTCCCTGGGCCAGCCGCTGACCACCCTGTCCGGCGGCGAGCGCCAGCGGCTCAAGCTGGCCACGCAGATGGCCGAAGCAGGGGACGTCTACATCCTCGACGAGCCCACCGTGGGCCTGCACCTGGCCGACGTCGAACAGTTGCTGGGGCTGCTGGACCGGCTGGTGGACTCCGGGAAGTCGGTCATCGTCATCGAGCACCACCAGGCGGTGATGGCGCACGGCGACTGGATCATCGACATCGGCCCGGGAGCAGGCCACGACGGCGGCAGCATCGTCTTCGAGGGCACGCCGGCCGAGCTGGTGGCCGGGCGCGCCACACTCACCGGGCAGCACCTGGCGGCATATGTCGGCGCCTGAGTCCGCGCTTACGGTAGGTGGTATGTCCGAAAACTACCGGTACGACGTCGAGATCCTGCACCTGCTGGTGTCTCCGGCGCACGCCTACTTTGGCCGCGCCCGGGATGGTGCGGCCAACGTTCCCACAACCGATGCCGAGCAGGCCGAGGTGGTGGCCGGCAAGGGCATCGTGGGCGACCGGTTCTTCGGCAAGGCCGCGCATATGGACGCTGCGGTGACCCTGTTCGCCGTCGAATCCCTCGAGGCCATCGCCGCCGAACTCGGCGCCGCACCCTTCGACCCCCTGCTGAGCCGCCGGAACGTGATCCTTCGGGGAGCGCAGCTGGCCCCGCTGCTGGGGCAGGACTTCATGCTGGAATCCGGCGGTTCCGCGGTGTCCTTCCACGGCGGCCGGCACGCCCAGCCCTGCGCGTGGATGAACGAAATGCTGGCCCCCGGTGCGCACCCGGCGATGCGGGGGCGGGGCGGCATCCGCTGCCGGGCTCTCTCCGGCGGCTTCCTGCACCGGGGGCCGGCCGTGCTGGTCAGCCCGGTGCCGCTGGACCCGGCCCGGGCCGGTGAGGCGAGCCTGCTGCGGCCTTCCCGGCTGCCCTAGGAGGACGTACGACGGCGTCACGCACGGCACGCTTTCGGCACGCCTGAGGCGGGGATGCCCCGGAAACCCGGGGTCCCGCCGTCGTCCGCTGCCTTAAAGCGTGCCCCGCGTGACGCTCCCGTCTCCAGGTCACACGATGGCGGTGGCGTTGGCCGGGGAGCCGGTGCCGCCGGTGATATTCAGCGGCTTGATGCTGATGAAAGAGTCCCACCTGCCGCTGGTCCGCATGTGCCGGGCAAGGGGCCCGAGTTTCCACAGCTCACCCAGGGGCATGCCGAGCTTGGCCAGGAGCTGCTGGTGCATCATGCCGTGGTCGTTGATGGCCGTCGACCGGTAGGGGCTTTCGGGGACTACGGGCAGGCACTCGAACGCGAAGTTGTCGGCGGCGACCACCGCGAACCGGGTGTCCCAGGCCCAAGCCACGAACTCCTGCGACTGGGCCACGCCGGAAGCCCTGCGGCTCTCACGGACTCGCTGCTTTTCGGCAGGACCAAGGGCAAGGAACCACTCGCACCACCCGGTGTGGAGCATGAGGATGTCTCCGGGGAGGGCAGTAAGGGACTGGGATTCCATGGCCGCGTGGACCAGGTCCACGGTGAGGGGTTCCCCGGCTGCGTGGTCGATGGGCTCCCCCAGGCCGTTCCGGAAGCCGTCGAGGTCCACCAGGATGCCCCGGCCCGTGATCGGGTGTTCGGCCCATTCCTGGATACCGAGGTCCGGCGTGCCCTCAGTGATCAGGTCATCGGGTGTGCCGTTGTAGAACCCCACGTCGTCGGCGCGGCGATGCCGGAGCCCGTCAATCTGCGTGGATCCCTGCAGGTAGTAGCCGTCCAGGAAGTCGTCGCGATGCGCCGGATGCGAGGAGTAGATGGTGTGCCGCGGCGCACTGCGTTTGAGTGACATGCCGGGATCGAACGCGTCGGCCGGATAGTCGAGGCCGAACACGGTCCCGGTCCGGATGCTGTTCCTGGCGGCCAGAACGGTATCGGCGGTGATGAAGGACGGTGTGCCCCGGCCTGGTTCCGGGAACAGCCCCCAGGATGTCCCTGACAGGTCACCCTCCCGTTGGAGGAGATCGGCGAAGGTGGGAAACGTTCCGCGGCCAGTCATCGGGTGGTTGCTTCCTGCTGCTGCGTGGCCTGCTTGCGGGGGCGGTTGTAGCTGAGCAGGAAACCGGCGATGGCACACACTGAGGCCGCGATGCACATGGGCGGTTTGATGTACGTGTTGAAGAACTCCAGCCAGCCGTTTTGCCCGGCCACCAGGCCGGCGGCCTGTCCGGCAACGAACAGGACGCCGCCGAGAAGGAGGGCTCCGAGCGTAAGGGTGAAGACGGTTTCGGTGAACCTTCGGGGTGTGTTCATGATGGGTCCTTAGATCGGCAGAATGCCGAGGATGATCAGCACGCCGATGACCAGCAGGGGCAGGGCATAGTGGGTGAGCAGGCGGGCGAAGGTCTTGATGGGGTTGACGTCGGCGATGCCGCAGGCAACGTAGAGCGGCGCACCGCCGGGTGGGACCGCTGCCTCACAGGAGGAGAAGACCAGGACGGCAACGGCTGCGGTGGTGGCCGGCACGCCGGCAGCGACCAGGGCCGCGACGCCCACCGTTCCAACGGCAGCCATGGTGGCCGTGGCAGACAGGGGGGCCGCGACCGCGACGACGATCAGCCCGACCAGGATGGCGAGCAGCCAGAGGGGAAGGTTCATCCCGTTCAGCAGGGCCGTCATTTGCTTGGGGAGGCCCGTAGCGGCGAGCGCGTTGGCTCCGGCGAAGGCGAAGAGCACCGTGACGCCGACGATTCCGAACCGCGGGGCCGAACCCTGCAGCAGGTCGCCCCAGGCGCGGCCGGTGCGGGGCAGTCGTTTCCGGCCCAGCAGTGCACCCGTGATGAGAAGGACCACCGGAATCCAGACGATCACGCTAACGGACTTGCTGACGTCGCCGCCGGTCCAGTCCGAGAATGCCGACGTGAGGAAGCCGGAGGTGATGACCAGGGGGATGGCGACGACGACGAACAGCAGGAGCGTGGCCCAGCCCTGGCCAAAGGCGGCCCGAACGGACAGCCGGTGGGCCGGGTCGAGGGGGGCCATTCCGCTCTTGCGGATCAGCAGCCAGGTGACGATGAGGCGGTGTAGGAAGCACCAGAGGCCGCCGAACAACAGGGGGATGACGAGGTCGTTGATGTTCAGCAGGGGCCCCACCGTGGCGGAGCCCACCAGGACGAACATGGAGGCGCTGAACGGGAAGGTAATGCCCATCCCGGCGTTGCCTGCCACCAGCGTGGCCGCGGCCGGCTTGTCCAGTTTGGACTTTTCCATCCAGGGGATGGTCACGGAGCCCACCGTGGCGGCGATGGCGGCCTGGTTGTGCACCACCCCGCCGAGGCCTGCGGAGGCAACCGTGGAAACCCAGGCCGGGCCGCCCTTAACCCCGCCGATGAGGGAGTTCAGCAGGTCGATCAGCCGGTCCAGGACGCCGCCCTTGTCCAGGAGGTAGCCCATGAACACGAATGCCATGGTGGCGTACACAATTTCGTCGGTGGCCGCCGAGTAGAGCGCCGACCAGCCGACCTGCGCGGCGGCGGAACCGGTGAACGGGAGCACCACCAGGAATCCCAGGATCATGGCCTCGCCCACGCTGCGCTTGATCAGAGTGGTCCAGAGCAGGATGACGGCCAGGTATGCCCCCAGGGCCCAGACGCCGATCATGTCCATGCTCCTGACGTTGCGGTGCGGTTCTTTGCGCGGTTAGCCAAAACAGTCCTCTTCATTGATTCTGTCCGACCTTGGGGTCAGCGCAACACCGGCTCGGAGTCCTGCTCAGCGATGCGCGCATGGGCGGCCGCAGACGCGGCGGTCATTTCCGAGGGCACCCCGAGCTCGGAAAGGTAGGCGGCAGTTTCCTGCATCTCCCGTGACCGGCGGAGCGCGTGCTTGGGGGTGCCGGCCAGGAACCGGTCGATGACGGCCTGGCCGTCGCCGGCGAGCTGGTTGGCGATCTGGCCGCGGATCCAGTCTTCGAGTCCTGCGGCTTTCCCGGCATTGACCGCCTCGACAACCACGGCGGCAAGTCCCTTCATCAGGACGCTTCGGAGCAGCTTGTGCGCCATGGCAGCGCCGGGCCCGCCTTCGGTGATTTCGACGTCGACACCCAGCGGGCGAAGCAGGTCTGCCACCGCCTGCGCGCCCGGGCCGCTGACCATCAGCGGCGTCTTTTCCCCGAGCGCCGAGACCGGCCCGAGGATGGCGACGTCGGCGAAGCTGGCTTTGCTCGGCAGCTGGCCGAGTTCCTGCATGGCGCCAGGAGACGAGGATGTGAAGTCGGCGTAGACGCTGCCGGCGGCGAGGACCGGCAGGCACTCCCGGGCCACGCTGCGGGCTGCGGCGGCTCCCGTCATCACCAGGACGATCTCGGCTCCGGTGCAGGCTTCGGCTGCGGTTGCTGCCCGGGTGACTCCCTCCGGGGTGCTAGGGGCTACCGGGTCGAAGCCCGTGACTGTGTGGCCTGCCGCGGTCAGCGCCGCGGCGTAGGTGGCTCCGGCTTCGCCGAGGCCGATGACGGTGCACGCTGTCATGGTTTGCTCTGTTCTTTCTCTGGAACTGTTCAGGTTCAATTGCGGGCGGCGACGATGGCCTGGCGGCGGTTTGTCTCGTCCGCGAAGACTGCTTCGGCAGCCTCGGCGACGGCGGCGGCCTGCTCCCGCGGGATGACCACCACGCCGTCCGAATCGCCGACAATGACATCGCCGGGCAGGACGGGTACCCCGCCGAAGGCGACGGCGGTCCCCAGCCTGAACGGGCCATCCTTGTAGGGGCCGGCGGGCGAAGTAGCCCTCGCGAAGACCGGCATGCCAATCTCACCCAGCGCCTCGGCGTCGCGCGCTGCTCCGTCCAGGGCGAAACCCGCGACGCCGAGGTTGATGGCACGCTCGCCGATCAGTTCGCCGAGGAGGGCGCGGGATTCATCGCCGCCGCCGGCCACCACGATGACGTCTCCGGGACGGACCTGCTGCAGGGCCTGGTGGATCCCCTTGTTGTCGCCGGGCCGGGTCCACACAGTGAACGCAGGCCCGGCGAGCTTCGCTCCCGGCCAGACAGCCTGGATGGCGGAGTCCGCAACGCCTAGGCGGTCCATGGCATCGCCGATGTTGGCTGCGGGCAGCTTGGCGAGCCGTTCGATGATGTCCCGTTCGGGGCGTGCAAAGTCCGCGCCGGTGGCGTCAAGGGCTGGAGTCGTCATGATGGATCTTTCCGTTCAGGTAGGGCGGGGGTCAGTCTTTTTTCTGGACCTGGGGAAGGACCTTCTTGAAGTCGTCTTCCTGGCCTGCCCAGAACTTCTGGTAGTCGGTGCTGTTGAGGTAGCTGGTCTGCAGGCCGAGGTCTTTCATCTTCTGGACCACGGCAGGGTCCTCGATGGCCTTTTCAATCGCGGCCTCCAGCTTCTTGGCTACGTCATCCGGCAGCCCCGCGGGAGCGGAGTATCCGCGTGCGGTCCCGGCCGTCAGGTCGTAGCCGGATTCCTTGAACGTGGGGATGTCCGGCAGGGACGGAACGCGTTCGCCGGACATGACGCCCAGTACCCGCGCCTTGCCCTGCTTGCTGAGGTCGTTCACGTCGCTGACGTTGGCCACCAGGACGTCCACGTGCTTGCCAAGGAATGCTGTGGTGGCCTGCGAGGCACCCTCGGAGAAGTGGACCGGCGCAAATTCCGAGCCGGTGTTTTCCTGGATCTGGGCCAGGGCAAAGTGCTCCCCGGTCTGGATGCCGGTGGTGCTGGCGGTCAATGACTTCGGCTTGGCCTTGACGGCGTCCAGCAGCTCCTTCAGGGTCCGGTAGGGGCTGTCCGGCTGGACGGCGATGACGGTGGGGTCGATGACCTGCCGGCCCAGCGGCTGGAAGCTCTCGCGGGTGTACTTCGCTCCGCGGGCGGGGTCCAGGGGCGAGACCACCACCGAGGGGGATCCGGTGGCGCCGATGGTGTAGCCGTCAGGCTTGGCGCTGGTCAGGGCCGTGTAGCCGATCTGGCCGCCGGCGCCGGGCTTGTTGATGACCTCCACGTTGGTGCCGAGTTCCTTTTCGAGGACCGGCTGGATGAGCCTGGCCGCGGTGTCCACGGCCCCGCCGGACGAGAAGGCGACGATCAGGTCGATGGACTTGCCCTTCTTGGGAAAGTCGCCGGCGGCTGCACCGGAATTACTTGCGCCGGCGTTGGCGCCGCAGCCTGTGAGGGCGAGCAGGGACGCAGCCGCTACCGCTGCGAAAATCTTTTTGCGTGACATGGGTCTTCTCCTTTGAAGTGGTGCGGGAAATGCGGGTATGGGGATCAGGCTTCCGGGTCCTCCATGAGGGCCTTGGGCTTGCGGAGCTTGAGCAGGGGGCTGCAGATGATGAGCAGGCCAACGGCGATCAGCACCGCGGAGATGGGACGGCTCGTGAAGACGGTGAAATCGCCTTGCGAGATTTCCAGCGATTCGCGCAGGGAGCGCTCCATGAGCGGTCCCAGCACCAGGGTCAGGACCATGGGTGCCAGCGGAATGTCAAGGTTCCGCAGCGCCAGGCCCAGGAGGCCGAACCCGATCATGACGTAGACATCGAAGACGCTGAAGTTGATGGTGTAGGCGCCGATGACCATGAAGACGAGGATTACTGCGGTCAGGATGGGCGTGGGCACCCGGAGGATGGAGGTCCACAGACCCACGAGCGGGACGTTGAGCAGCAGCAGGAGGACGTTTCCGATGAAGAGGCTGGCGATGATGGCCCAAGCGATCTCCGAGTGCTCCGTGAACAGGCTGGGCCCCGGGGTGAGGCCCTGCTGCAGGAAGGCGCCCATCAGCACCGCGATGGTAGGCGAGGCGGGGATGCCGAGGGTGAACAGCGGGATGAGGGCGGCATTGGCGTGCGCGTTGTTGGCTGTCTCCGGGCCGGCGACGCCTTCCACGGCCCCCTTGCCCAGCTCGTGGCGGAAGCGGGAGAACCGCTTTTCCGTGGCGTAGGAAAGGAGCGAGGACACGGATCCGGTCATGCCGGGGATGAGGCCAAGGCCAAAGCCGACGCCGGTCCCCCGCGCCATGGAAGGTGCGCTGCGGCGCCATTCGGTTCGGGACGGAAAGAGCTGCCGGAACCCGGGGGCGTGGACCACCGGGGTGGGCTCGTTCCGGCGGAAGGAGAGGATTTCGGAGAGCCCGAAGACACCGACGATGACGGCCACGAAGCTGACGCCGTCCATCAGGTTGTCGATGCCGAAAGTGAACCGCGGAGCCCCGGCCACGGGATCGATGCCCACCATGGAGATCAGCAGGCCCAGGGCGCCGGAGATCAGGGCCTTGACCATGGACTTTCCGGCCAGGGCGACCAGCAGCGAGATGCCCACCACCATGAGCGCGAAGAATTCCGGCGGCCCCACCAGGAGGCCCATCTCACCCAGCGGCTTGGCGGCGGCCACGAGGCCCACCGTGGCGATGGTGCCGCCGATGAAGGAGCCGACGGCGGCCAGCGTCAGTGCCGCTCCGGCCCTCCCCATCCTGGTCATGGCGTAGCCGTCGATGGTGGTGATGGCCGATGACGCTTCACCGGGGGTGTTCAGCAGGACGCTGGTGATGGTGCCGCCGTACTGGGTGCCGTAGAAGATGGCACAGAGCATGATGATGGACCCGGCGGGGTCCAGGTTGAGTGTCAGCGGAATGAGCAGTGCGACGCCCGCGACGGGTCCGACGCCGGGCAGGACGCCGATGATGGTGCCGAGCAGGCACCCGAGGAAGGCAAACAGCAGGTTCTGCCAGGTCATGGCGGTGGCAAAGCCGCCAAGCAGTTCATTGAGGGTTTCCATGCCTAGAGTCCGATCAGTTTCAGCGGGGTGAATGCCGACACGGGAAGGGCCACGTTGAGGCCGTAGTTGAAGGCGTAAAAGGCTCCGACGCTCCCCGCCAGGGCGATGATCAGGGAGGGGACCCACGCCCGGCGTCCGCGGATTTTCAGGTGGTAGAGCAGGAACGCGAACATGCTCAACTGGAAGCCCAGCAGGTCCATGACGGACGCCAGGATGACCAGGCTGGCCACGACGGAGATGACCACGCCCTTGTCCACGCCTTCACCTTTGGCGCTGGGCCGGCGCAGTTCCTGGAGGAGCCAGACTGCCGACATCGCGACCAGGAGCGCCCCCATAGCGAAGGGGAATAGTCCGGCGCCCGGGCCCAGGGACGTCCAGAGCCCCAGGCTGACCGAACTGACCAGGACGTAGATGCCGACGGCGGCGAAGGCGCCGATTCCCGCCAACACCCCGGGAGCGATCCGGGTGGGGCTCCCTGTTGTCGTCGTGACTGACTCCGTTGTCATGGTTTTCCTTTTCACAGCGCGTCATTGCATTTCACAGAATGAAACTATATTGCGTACTGAGAAATAGTGACAGGAGACACAGGAGCTGTCAAGCGCAAGGAACTTACATAGAATGGAAGAATGGCGACGACGACTTCCACCACGGCCGGTCCGGCAGAAGAGGGCGCCAAGTCCTCGAACATGCGCTCCCTCTCAAGGGCCATGGAGGTCTTCGCGGAACTGCAGAGGGCAGAACGGCCGCAGCGGCTCAGCGACCTGGCGCGGAATTGCGGTATGAGCCTGCCCACCACGCTGCGGATCCTCCGGGTGCTCCAGGACTTCGGGATGGTCAGCCAGAAGGACAAGTCCTACCGGATCGGCCCCGCCGTCCTGCCGGCGGCAAAGAGTTTCCTGGAAAACGATCCCTTGGCGGTCGCGGGACGACCGGTTCTGCAGCAGCTCGCGGCCCAGACCGGAATGTCTGTTTCCCTGCACACCCGCCTCGGGTTTGAGCGGATCCTGGTAGCGCGGGTTCAGGGCAAAGCGCCCATGCAGTATGACCTGCCCCTGGGTAAACGCCTGCCCCTTACTCGTGGCGCGGCCGGAAAGATCCTGATCGCGGGCGCCACTGATGCCGAACTCCAGCAGGTGGTAGCGGCCGCTATCGCCTCCGGCCACGAGGAGCAGGGATTCACGGTTGAGGAACTGAAATCACGGCTGCCCGAGCCTGGATGTGACTACGCCTATTCTGCGAATGAGCGCGTGGTTGGCGTGCTTTCCGTAGGGGTGGCATTGACGAACAGAGCCGGCCGCGCCAACGAATCAATGGCCTTGAACTGCCCAGCGGAGGCGACGACCGAGGAGAAGATCAAAGCCAACGTCCCAGAACTGCGCCGTGCCGCCAGCCGACTCTCCGAACTGCTCGAGGGCTCCGTCTACTGAGCCCCACCCGCCGGAGGCGGCGGAGCGCACGACGGCGTCACGCACGGCACGCTTTCGGCCCAGCTGGGGTGGGGAAGCCCCGGAAACCCGGGGTCCCGCCGTCGTACTCTCCCTGAAAGCGTGCCCTGCCTGACGCGGGGCACGAATCAGTCCAGCTGCACGCCCCGTAGCAGCAGGAGCGTCCCGCCCACCACTGCAGCCGAGGCCAGGAAGACGCCGCCTGCACCAAGTCCGGCAGCGACGCCGCCGATGGCACTGGGCAGGACCACCTGGCCCACCCGGTTCCCGGCGAGCCGCAGGGCCAACGCACGTCCACGCTGGCCGGCGGGGGCCTGCGCGGAAAGCCAGGACATCGTCAGGGGCTGGCCGATGCCGAGCCCCAGTCCTAGCACCGCCATGACGACAAAAAGCAGCCAGGCAGGCATCGGGATCGCGGCCACGGCAAGCGCCACGGTGGACAGCGCGAGGCTCACCACCAGCAGCCTCATCCGGCCGATCCTCCGTGAGACCCGGCCCAGCAGGAGCCGGGAAACCATGGAGAACACGGCGCGGACGGTCAGCATGGCGCCCACGGTGGCCGCGGTGAGGCCGCGGTCGGTGCCGAGTGCGGGAAGGTAGACCATGGTCAGGTCCACCACGGCCAGGACGGTAGCGCTGGTGGCGAGTGCCCGGGCGACGCCGGGAGCCTTCAGCAGCGACACAGCGCTGCCTTTGCCCACAGCCGCAACAGCCTTGTTCCCGCCGCCGACCTGGGCAGACACAAGGAAGGTGGTGGCGAAGAGCACCAGGCTCATGACGACGGAGAGCAGGAAGATCGCCTGCGTATCGGGACGGACCGTGGCCCCTCCCACCAGCGAAATCGCCAACGGGCCGAGCGCCTGCCCCAGGGAAGCGGCGAAGGTCAGGTAGCCGAAGGCGGAGTCCATCCGGGATGAGGCCGCATTGTTGGCAACCACCGCCTGCTGCCCCACCACGCACGCCAGCTGCCCGGCGCCCAGCAGCGCAGTGCCGATGACCAGGGCCGTGATCGATGAGCCCCACAGCAGCAGGAAGGCGGAGCAGGCAAGGACGACGGCGGATCCGATCGCCATGAGCCGGCGCTCACCCAGGCGGTCCACCAGGCCGCCCGTGGGAACGGCGAGCAGCAGGGGAAAGACCGCGTAGCTGGCAGCCAGCAGGCCGAGGGCGAAGCCGGGGACGTCCAGTTCGAGGGCCCGGTAGGTGGCGGCGGGCCGGACCAGGAAAGTGACGGCCTGGATCAGCGCGGAATGGACCAGGAGGGCGGTAGCCGATCGGCGCCCGAGTTCGCCGATCATGAGCTCGCCGCGGTGTCGCCGGACATGGCACGGACCGCAGCGTCGCGGGCGCCCATGACGTGGTCGAAGGCCAGTTTGGCGGCCTTGTCCGGGTCACCGCCGGACAGGGCTTCGACCAGGGCCCGGTGCTGGGCCAGCGCCTGGTCCCTGCGTTCCTGCGTGCTGTTGGTGAAGTGGCGGTACCGCTCCATGTGGCTGGAGATCTGGTCGTGGAAGCGGCGGGCCCAGGAATTTCCGGCGATCGCGGCGATCTTCGCGTGCAGCGCCATGCCCTGTTTCATCGCATCATCGGCGAATTTCACCAAGGCGGCATTCCGGTCGAGGATTGCCTCGAGCGCTTCGATGTCTTCCGGTGCCGCGTTCAGGCAGGCGTTGCGCGCCATGAGCGATTCCAAGGCTGCGCGGACCTCGTACAGTTCTGAAATCGCTGCCTCGTCCAGCGCGGGCACCAGCACCCCGCCGGTGGGCTGCTGTTCCAGGAGGCCCTCCGAGATGAGGCGGCGGATGGCCTCCCGCAACGGCGTGCGGCTGACCTGCAGCGCCGTGGCCATGGCAGGTTCGTAGATCCGCTCCCCCGGCTTCAGCTCAAGGTTGAGGATCCGCCGCTTCAGTTCGGCGTAGACAACGTGGGCCCCGGTGTTCCGGGTGGGTGATTCCGGCATGATGTACCTCCACGCAGAATCATACTTGTATACATCTATACAGTTGCTCTCCGGCGCAGCAGACAGACAAAGGAGGGGACAGGCTGCTGTCCCCTCCTGCTGCGCTGTCCGGCCTGCGCTACACGCCGGTCCCGGTCTTCCTGGCCTCGAGGTCCTCCAGCGACTTCCCCCTGGTGTCGGCCGACATCAGGGTGGCCACGGCGGAGACGAGGCAGATGCCGAGGGTAACCAGCCCGATGGTGAGCGGCACGTTGGCGGAGCCCGGAGGGGCGATCGCGGTGAAGATGCTCGGGAAGAACGAGGCGATCATGAGCCCGATGTTCTGTGACACCGCGAAGCCGGTCACGCGGATCCGCATGGGGAACTGCTCCTGGAAGAAGGTGGCGAACGTGGCATTCCACATTTGGAAGAAGATGCCCTGCACAACCACGACGCAGACGAACACCAGCGGCAGGCTGCCCTGCTCGATGGCCCACAGGTACCCGGTCACCAGCAGGCCGCCCACCACGCCGCCGGCCGCCATGAGCGTGCGCCGGCCGATGCGGTCCGACAGTGCGCCAAACAGCGGGATGGTCACGACCGCCGCGATGTTGGCCACCAGGGTCACCCACAGGAACTCGCTGCTGGAGAAGCCGTTGCCGTAGCCCTTCTGGGTGGCGTAGGAGACGCCGAAGACCAGGGTGGCCATGCCGATGACGTTGGTGAAGGTCATGAGGATGCAGCGGACCAGGACTCCGGGCCGGCTGCGCAGGAGTTCCACGAGCGGAAAGCGGCGCGCGGTTTCGGCAGCTCCCGACTTCGCCACATAGGCGGGCGGCTCCTGCACGCGGCGGCGGATGAAGTACCCGGCCAGGATCACGACGGCGCTCAGCAGGAACGGGATGCGCCAGCCCCAGGCCCCGAACTGCTCGGAGGGCAGGAGTGCGGCGAGCGGGAGCAGCACGGCGGTGGCCAGGATGGAGCCCACCTGGGTGCCCTGCAGGCTGAAGCTCGCGAAGAAGCCGCGCCTGGCATCGGGAGAGTGTTCGACGATCATGGCACTGGCGCCGCCGAGCTCGCCGGCCACAGCGAAGCCCTGGATCAGGCGGAGGAGCACCAGAAGCGAGGGGGCCAGCAGGCCAACCTGGCCGTACGTGGGCAGCAGCCCCACGGCGAAGGTTGCAAAGCCCATGAGCAGCATCGCGAACACGAGCACCTTCTTGCGCCCGTGCCGGTCGCCATAGGCACCAAGGACCACTGCGCCAACGGGCCGGGAAACATAGCCGACGGCGTAGGTCGCCAACGAGGCGATGATGCCGACCGTGGGGTTCTCGGACGGGAAGAAGATCGTGGGGAAGATCAGGGTGGCAGCCAGCGAGTACAGAGCGAAGTCGTAGTACTCAAGGGCGCTGCCGATCCAGCCGCTCATGGCTGCTTTCTTCGGATCCCGCGGACCGCTCCCGGCTTCCTGCAGGGGATGGACGACGCGGGTTTGGGTGGTGCTCATGATGCTTGTCCTTCGTCTTCATTGGCAAGGAACCGGAACCGCTGGAGCCAGCAGACGTTCGTGGCGGTGTCTGCGCCCGGATGCCCGGAGGACGAGGTTCCCGAAGGACCGGAGCAACAGATCTTGAATCGATTCACTAAATATAGAAGGTGATGTGCATTACGTCAATGGCAAGCGCTATCCCAACCGCCCGCGAACCCTCCGCGGCAATACGAAAAAGCGCCTGCCACCCTCTCAGATCAAGGGCGGCAGGCGCTGGGGTTCGATGCGGACGGGAAAGGAAACTCCTCCGGCGGCAGTGCCGGAGGAGAACGCCCTACCAGGCCTGGTGTTCGCGGGTGAGGCCGAAGGGCACGGCGTCGCTGAGGTCCACTGTGAAGTGGTTGGCGCCATGGCGGGTCACCAGGATTCCGTGGCGCTTGCCGGTCAGGGCATGGGCCTTTGCGGCGGAGACGGCGGCGTCGAGCTCGCTGTCCATGCTCTGGCGGTCGGACACGGTCAGGCTGAGGGGGAAGTTCATGGGTCTTGCCTTGTTTCTGTCAGGGGATATGTGGGCAGGTCGCCGCCACGCGCTCCCCCTGGCTGCTTAGGCGGTGAGGCATCTTAGTGCCTCGGATCATGGTGCCTGAACAATTAACTGCCAGCAACTTTAGATAAAACGCGCAGGTCAGCGGCCTGCGGTGGCACTTTGTCCTGACAATTACTTGCGGGAAGGCGCCGTCAATTAGAGTTGAAGTGGAGTGGAAGCCAATATTTTAGGCTTCCCATGACCCCAAAACCCGCTTCGCGGCATGACCCGAGCCACTATTGCGCGACCGCTGACTGTGCAACGACCTGACAAGGATTCCGCCATTTCCACCGACGCTTTCTTCGGCAATCTGACCCGGATCCGCAACGTCATCATCCCCGCGAAACTCCGCGCCGGCATGAATACCGGCCGCGGCCTGCTGGCCGGCTTCATCGTGGTGCACCTGGTTTTCCTGGTCTTCGCAGCCTCGCTCTCGCTGCGCGGCGAAGCGTTCAGCGACACCTTCATCTACCGCGAGTGGGCGGTGGCCGGCTTCAACGACGCGAACCTGACCGGCGGCCCCAGCCCCTGGGTCTACCCCATCCTGGCACTCATCCCCATGGCCATCGCCGGCATGGCCGGACCGGGACCGTTCTTCTTCCTCTGGGTCCTCATGACCACCCTGCTCAACGGCTGGGCGCTCCTGAAGCTCACGGAACGCGGCCGGAACGCCAACGCCATCCCCGCCGGCTGGTGGTGGCTGGCCTTCACCTTCCTCATGGGCTGGCTGGGATTCGCCCGCGTTGACGGCCTGACCGCCCCGCTGGTCCTGGTGGCCCTGGCCTACGGTGTGGGACGCCCTTTCATCGCCTCGGTCCTGCTGGCCATCGGCACCTGGGTGAAGGTCTGGCCGGCGGCCATCATGCTGGCCCTCTTCGCCGTCGTGAAGAACCGCCTGCAGGTGGTGCTGGCAGGCATTGCGACGACGGCCGTCGTCGTTGCGCTGGCAGCCGCGGTGGGCAGCGTTCCCAGGCTGCTGGACTTCCTCACCCAGCAGGGCGGCCGCGGCATGCAGCTCGAGGCCACCTTCACTACCCCCTGGCTCTGGCTCTCTGTCCTGAACGTGGGCGGCTCCCGCATGTACATGAACACGGACATCAACTCCATGCAGGTGGACGGGCCCGGCACCGCCACCATGTCCGTGCTGATGCAGCCGCTGCTGGTCCTGGCCGCCGTGTTGGTGGCCGGATTGACCTTCTGGGCGCTGCACAACGGCAAGCAGCACAAAGTGGCCGGCGGCGTGGACCGCGCGGAACTGCTCCTGGCCGGCGCCCTGACCCTGGCCACCGCATTCGTGGTGTTCAACAAGGTGGGCTCGCCGCAGTTCATGGTGTGGCTGGGCCCGGCAGTCGCCGTGGGCCTGGCACACAGCTGGCGTGAATGGCGGGTTCCGGCCGCGATGCTGATCGCCATCGCAGTGGCCACATACTTCATCTACCCGCTCTTCTACGACGCCCTCAGCCACAACAACCCGTGGATGGCGCTGGTGCTGACCATCCGCAACGTCCTGCTGGTGGTGCTGTTCCTGTGGAGCGTCCGGCGGCTGTACTCCCTCGGCAAGAAGACCGCCGCACCCGCCCCCGCGCTCAAGGAGTCCTGAGATTTCCACGAGGTTCTTTGACCGCCTGGTGACGGTCCGCACCAAACTGCTCCCGGCAAAAGCGGTGGACTGGTTCGCCCGCCCCTCCAGCGTGTGGTGGGGCTTCGCCGTCGTCCATCTGTACTTCCTGGGCTGGATGGCGTCCTTCTTCCTGAACGGTGACACCTTCAGCGACACCGAGCAGTACCGGCAGTGGGCCATGGCCGGCTACAACCCGGCGGACCTGACCGGCAAGATCAGCCCCTGGGTCTACCCGGTCCTGGCGCAGATCCCCATCTTCCTCGCGAACATCGCCGGGCCCGGCCCCTACCTGCTGGTGTGGTTCCTGATCATTACGGCGCTCAACGCCGTCGGCCTGCTCTACCTGACGCGCGGCCCGCGGAAAGTGACCGGTATCGCCCCGGCCTGGTGGTGGCTGTTCTTCACCGTCTTCATGGGCTACCTCAGCTTCGCCCGCGTGGAGGGCATCACCGCACCCATCGTGCTGATCGCCCTGCTGTACGCCGCCGAGCGGCCCGTCGTGGCCGGAACCCTGCTCAGCATCGCCACCTGGATCAAGGTCTGGCCCGCCGCCGTCCTGGTACCCATCGTCATCGCCAGCCACAAGCGGGTCCAGGTGCTGCTCGCCGGTGCCGCCGTCACCGCCGTCGTGGTCCTGGGGACCTGGCTGACCGGCGGCCTGCCGCACATCATGGACTTCCTGCTGAACCAGGGCGAGCGCGGCATGCAGCTCGAGGCCACCTTCTCCACGCCCTGGGTGTGGCTGAGCGTGTTCCACATCGCCGGCTCGAAGATGGCGGACAACACGGCCATCAACTCCACCGAGGTGTACGGTCCCGGAGCCAGTACTGCAGCGTTCCTGATGCAGCCGCTGCTGGTCCTCGCCGCCATCACCGCCGCCATCCTGCTGGTGCGCGCCATGCGCCGCGGCGCCGAGCGGGAGGAACTGTTCCTCGAGGGCTCGCTTATGATGGTCACCGCGTTCATCGTGTTCAACAAGGTGGGCTCGCCGCAGTTCATCATCTGGCTGGCGCCGGTGATCATCGCCGGCCTGACGCACGACTGGGAGCGCTGGAAGGTCCCCGCGGCCCTGCTGATGGGCATCGCAATGACCACCTTCGTGATCTACCCGCTGTTCTACACCCCGCTCATCCACGCCCACCCGGTCATGGCCGCCATCCTCACCACCCGCAACGTCCTGCTGGTGGTGCTGCTGTGGTGGTCGGTGAAGCGGACGGCGGAACTCGGCCGGAAGTCTCCGGCGCGGGTGGCAGCGGGAGCCTAGCGGCTTTCGGAACGGTCGACGGCGGCCCGCGCCGACTCAGCGCGGCGCGCCGCGGCGTAGTCCACCGCCCAACGCCAGCCCCGGCGGGCCAAGTCCAGCGGCTTGCCTTCCATGAGCAGCTTGCGGGTGTGCACGTCCAGGACCAGCAGGTAGAACGTGAAGGCCAGCGCGGTGAAGAACGCCAGCGACGAGGCGTCCACCGGCAGCTCCACGAAAGACCAGACCGAGAGCTGGTCCTGGGCGCCGAACACCACGAAGAACGTCACGCCCACGTACAGCGACCGGATCTGCCAGTCGTCCCGGATACCCGTCACGGCCAGGAACGGCAGGAACCACAGGATGTACCAGGGCTGGATGATGGGCGACAGCATCACGACGGCGGTGAACGCCAGGGCCATCCGGCGCACCACCCGGGGGTAGTCGCCGCGGAACATCAGCAGCAGCACCAGCCCGATGGCCGTCCACTTCATGCCGGTCCGCAGCCACGTGGCAAGCGTCCCGCCGGGCAGCCCCAGCGCATTGGCCAGGACCTCCACCTGCTGGCCCAGGAAACCGGACGGCGAGTAGCCCGTGTAGCCGGGGGTGGGGTCCATGATCGCCCAGGTCCAGCCCATGCCCAGGTTGTACGGCACGCCGCTGAGCGCCAGCACGCCCAGGCTGATGCCCGCCGTCGCCCCCCACGTCAGGAAGCGGCGCAGCCACGAGGCGGACGGTCCTGCCCACATGAGGCCGATGAACGGCAGCAGGAGCACGGTGATGGGCTTGATGCCGATGGACGCCGTTACCAGGAGGATGCCCAGCAGGTGGCGGCGGGTGGCTGCCGCGTAGACGCCGGCGACGGCGAGCCCGACCATGAGGGCGTCGTTGTGCGCGCTGGCGATGAAGCTGATCAGGAACAGCGGGTTGGCCACGGAGACCCAGAGTGCCCGCGCGCCGTTGATGCCGTGGAGTTCGGCGAGCCTGGGGATGAAAATGACGCACAGCAGGACGCCGATGCCGGCCAGCAGGCGGAACAGCAGGACGGAGGCGTCGGGCTGGGCGCCGGTGATGCCGACGACGGCGCGCGCCAGCCAGAGGAAGTAGGGTCCGTAGGGGGTCCTGGCCTCGGCCCACGCCGGGTCGGCGCCCAGCGAGAACCAGTTGCTGAGGGTGGAGATGCCCGCCTGGTAGGGGTTCTGGCCTTCCATCACCAGCCGGCCCTGGCCCGTGTAGGCATAGACGTCGCGGGAGAAGACCGGGACGCAGAACATCAGCGGCAGCGACCATGCGGACACGGCAATCACCACGGCGCGCAGCGCGGACGCCCCCCAATCGGCCAGGCGCTGCCCCAGCCGCAGCCAGGAACGGATCAGGAGCATGGCACCTGCGGTGAGGAGGACCGTGGAGACGGCCACGCCCCACCCCTCGGTGCGGAGCGCGATCACCACGGGCTGGCGGATCATGGGCGAGCCGTTGGCGATCCAGCCGGTCCCGATGGAGCCGACGAATATCATGAGGGAACCGATGAAGCCTTCGATGACGGCCACGTAGGCGCGGCGTTTCGGGCTCGCGGAGCCTGCAGCCGGCGTGCCGGCCTGGCTCTCCGAAGTCCCGAGGTGTGACCCGCCTGCCGTCATGATTTGTCTGGTCCCCTGCCTTGATACGGCGCTGGCCAGGCCAGCAACCGGCCGCCCTGCGCAACCCGGCCATTTTATCAGCCGGCTTTACCGCCGCCCGGGGCCCCAGCCGCACCGGACGTCACGTCAAGGTAGTCTTGCATACGCAGCCGGGTGTTACCGGCACCCTCTCTTCCGCCCCCCCCTTTTTCGTGACGGGGCTGGACCCGTGCGCACCGTGGCGCGCGTAACCTTGCCCACCCGCTCTCCAGGAGAGCCCAGTCACCGGAGCCGCTCCATGGCCGTCGCCGACCCCCGCCTGACCCGGCAACCGATCACCGTCCGCACGGCGCTGCGCTCTCCCCGGCAGCTGTCCCGGGAGGTCCTTGCGGGCATGGTCACCACCCTGGCCCTGGTGCCGGAAGTGATTTCGTTCTCCATCGTCGCCGGCGTCGATCCGATGGTGAGCCTTGTATCCTCCATCGTGCTGACGCTGGCAATGTCGTTCCTGGGCGGACGGCCGGGTGTGGTGACTGCGGCGGCCGGCTCCGTGGCCCTGGTCATCGCCCCGCTGGTTCATGCCCACGGTGTGCAGTACGTCCTTCCGGCGGTGCTCCTGGCCGGCGTCATCCAGGTGGTCTTCGGACTGGCCGGCCTGGCCCGCCTGATGCGCTTCATCCCCCGGTCGGTGATGATCGGGTTCGTCAACGCCCTCGGCGTGCTGATCTTCATGGCCCAGGTTCCCCATGTCCTCAATGTCCCCTGGCTCGCCTACGCCCTGTTCGCCCTGACCTTCGCCATCATCTTCATCCTGCCGCGCTTCACCAAGGCAGTGCCGTCGCCCCTGGTGGCCATCGTCGCCGTCACGGCCATAGTGATCATCGCGGGCCTCAACGTCCCGGACGTGCTGGACGAAGGACCACTCACCGGTACGATGCCCGGGATCACCCCGTTCCTTTTCCCGGCCACCCTGGAGACCTTCCAGCTGGTCCTGCCGACTGCCTTGAGCGTGGCGTTTGTCGGCCTCATGGAAACCCTGCTCACGGCGAAACTCGTCGATGACATCACCGGGACGCCTTCGCACAAGGGGCGCGAGTCCTGGGCCCTGGGCGTTTCGAACATCCTCGCCGGGTTCTACGGCGGCATCGCGGGATGTGCCATGATCGGCCAGACCGTCCTGAACGTGAAGACCGGCCAGGCCCGCACGCGCATTTCGACGTTCGTGGCCGGGGTGTTCCTGCTGGCCCTGGTGACGGGGCTCAGTTCGATCATGGGCCAGATCCCCATGGTTGCCCTGGCAGCGGTGATGATGGTGGTCGCCGTCACCACCGTCGACTGGCACAGCGTGAAGCCGTCCACCCTGAAGCGGATGCCCGTTCCGGAGACGCTGGTCATGGTTGTCACGGTCGCCGTCGTGGTCCTGACCGGGAACCTGGCGTACGGCGTGCTGGTGGGCGTGGTCCTGGCCATGGTGCTGTTCGCCCGGCGGGTGGCCCACGTCATCAGCGTCGAGCGCACCCTGTCAGGCGATGGCGGCAGCGTCCGCTACCAAGTGGTGGGGCCGCTGTTCTTCGGGAGCAGCAACGACCTCGTAGAGCACTTCGCGTACGCCGACGATCCGGCATCCGTGACCATCGACCTCACCCGCGCCCAGATCTGGGACGCATCCACCGTTGCCGCCCTCGATTCCATCGAAACGAAATACGGGCAGCACGGAGTGACGGTGGTCATCGTTGGCCTCGACGAACGCAGTGCCGGGTTCCACCGCCGGCTGAGCGGGCATTTGGGGGCTTGAGGGAGGCGAATCCCTGCCTGCGCCCGCACGGGTCAGGCCCGGTTCACCAAGGCGCCGGCAAGGACTACTGGGCTGCGTCGAACCCGGCCAGCAGGCGCCGGGACGCCGTTTGCATGTGCGAGTGCATCGTGCCGGTGACGGCGGCAGCGTCCCGGGCGGCCAGGGCCTCATAAATTTTCGTGTGCTCCTTCAGGGCAGCAGCCGCGTGCCCTTCGTCCGTGAGCGCGCGGTCCACCCAGATCCGCAGGAGCGACCGGATGCTCTGCAGGAGTTCCTGGAGGACCTGGTTCCCCGACGCCGCGGCAATCTCGCGGTGGAAAGACGCGTCGGCCTCCACGAAGGCCGCGAGGTCATCCAGGCTGCGCTCCATGGTGTCCAGGTTGGCCCGCATCCGCGCCAGCGCCTCATCGGTGATGCGCCCGGCGGCAAGTTGCGCGGCCTGCACCTCCAGCCCGCTGCGCAGTTCGACCAGTTCACGCGTCCGGGGTGCCCCCAGCATCATGCCCCAACTGAGGGTCCGGGGCAGCAGTTCGGAGACGCCGTCGCGAAGGTATGTGCCGGACCCGGGCCGGACAACCACAACGCCAAGAATCTCCAGGGCGGCGAGCGCCTCGCGCACGGCAGACCGGCCGACACCCAGCGAAGCGGCAAGCTGGCGTTCCGCCGGAAGCCTGGTTCCGGGGGCGATGTCACCGCTGGTGAAGAAGGCAAGCAGCCGCTCCGCCACTTCCGACACCACGGAACCCTGCCCCACGGAACCGAGCGCAGCGCTGATCTTGGCGGTCGAGGCGGCGGAATCTACGGACATCCCACAAGCGTAACAACTGGTTGACCACGTCCCGCGCCCATCGCGGCATCGCCAGCCAGCGTCAGTAAGAAGTCAACCGGTTGACCAATTCCGATTTCGGTCCTATGGTGGAACTCACAGCTTCACCGTGCGCAGGACCCCAAAGCCGCGCGCCTATGAGACAGCCCAGCGCCTCCAGTGACGGATGCGGCCGGGACACCAACATCTAGGAGTCAATGTGGACACCACACAATCGGTGGTCGAAAAATCCGCAATCAGGAAGGTGGCGATCCGGCTCGTTCCGTTCGTTGCCCTGATGTTCTTCATCAACTACCTCGACCGCACCGCCATCTCCTTTGCCGGCCCCAACGGCATGAACAAGGACCTGGCACTGAACGCCGCCCAGTTCGGCTTCGCGTCCGGCGTCTTCTTCATCGGCTACATCCTGCTCGAGGTCCCCTCCAACCTGGCCCTGCACAAGTTCGGCGCCCGCCGCTGGCTGGCCCGCATCATGGTCAGCTGGGGCATCGTCTCCCTGCTGTTCACGTGGGTGGCCAACGTTGAGCAGCTGTACATCCTGCGCTTCATCCTGGGCGTGGCCGAAGCCGGCTTCTTCCCCGGCGCCATCCTCTTCCTGAGCCTCTGGGTCCCTGCGCGCCACCGCAGCAAGATCCTGGCCCTGTTCTACCTGGCCCAGCCGCTGACCACCGTGATCGGCGCCCCGCTGGCGGGCATCCTGATCCAGCAGCACGGCCTCTTCGGGCTCGAAGGCTGGCGCGTCATGTTCCTCGGCGTTGCCATTCCCGCCATCGTCATTGGCGTCATCTCGTGGTTCTACCTCGCCGACAACCCTGCGAAGGCCAAGTGGCTCACCGCCGAGGAAAAGACCTGGCTGACCGGCGCCCTGGAGAAGGAAAAGAACGAAACCACCGCGGGCAACAAGCACGTCAGCGTCCGCACCGTCTTCGGCAACGGCCGCGTCTGGATGCTCTCCCTCATCTACTTCGGCTTCATCTACGGCCTGTACGCACTCGGCTTCTTCCTGCCGACCATCATCTCCGGCTTCGAAGGCATCTACGGCACCAAGTTCGACGTCTTCCAGAAGGGCCTGATCACCGCCATCCCGTACCTGCCGGCCGCCGTCGCCCTGTACTTCTGGTCCAAGGACGCCACCAAGCGCGGCGTGAGAACCTGGCACATCGCCGTCCCCGCCCTCGTGGGCGGCCTGAGCATCCCGCTCGCCCTGTTCGCCGGCTCCCCCGCAGCCACCATCGCCGTCATCACCATCACGGCCATGGCCATATTCGCGGCCCTGCCCAACTTCTGGACCGTCCCCACCCAGTTCCTGACCGGCGCGGCCGCCGCAGCCGGCATCGCCCTGATCAACACGGTGGGCAACCTGGCAGGCTTCAGCGCCGGCTACATCACCGGCTGGCTCAAGGACTGGACCGGCGACTACACAGTGCCGATGTTCGTGGTGGGTGGCTTCATGCTCCTGTCCGCCGTCCTGATGGTTACCCTGAGCCGCTCCGGCCGCGTCACCGCCGGCGTCCGCGCCGAGGCCCTGGACCCCGCGGGCGCCGGACAGCACGCCGAGCCGTAGGACCGCAAGCACGCCGAACTGACTCGCAGTTGTTGTCGTTTTGGACGGCCACAACGACAACAACTGCCAGTCAGTTGGGTAAGCACCACCCCACGCCCCAAAAGACCGCACATACATCCCCCGTTAGGCCCAGGAGCTTTTCCCATGACCCGCCTGTTCAATGAGCCCGCAGCCTTTGCTGACGAGATGATCGAAGGCTTCGCCGCCTCCCACGGACGCTGGGTGAAGCGCGTGTCCGGCGGCGTTGTCCGCAGCACCAGGAGCACCCCGGATACGGTGGCGCTGGTGATCGGCGGCGGCTCCGGCCACTACCCGGCCTTCGCCGGTCTGGTGGGCCAGGGCCTGGCGCACGGTGCTGCCATGGGCAACCTCTTCGCGTCGCCGTCGGCCCAGCAGGTCTACAACGTGGCCAAGGCCGCCAACAACAGCGCCGGCGTGCTCCTGGGCTACGGCAACTACGCCGGCGACGTCCTGCACTTCACCCAGGCCCAGGAAAAGCTCCGCCGCGAAGGCATCGACTGCCGCAGCATCGCCGTCACCGACGACGTCTCCTCCGCGCCGATCGAGGAACACACCAAGCGCCGCGGCATCGCCGGGGACCTCACCGTTTTCAAGGTCGCCGCGGCGGCTGCCGAGGCCGGCTATTCCATGGACCAGGTGGTGGAGATTGCCAAACGCGCCAACCACCGCACCCGCTCCTTCGGCGTCGCCTTCAGCGGCTGCACCCTCCCCGGCGCAGAGACCCCGTTGTTCTCCGTCCCGCAGGGCCGCATGGCCGTGGGCATGGGCATCCACGGCGAGCCCGGCATCGACGAGACCGACATTCCGACGGCGGACGGGCTCGCCGAGCTGCTCGTGGGCAAGCTCCTCACCGAGGTGCCCGAGGGCACCGACGCAAACGGCGCCCGCGTGGTCCCCATCCTCAACGGCCTGGGCAGCGTCAAGTACGAGGAGCTGTTCGTGGTCTACCGACGCGTGGCGCAGCTGCTCGCCGAGGCCGGCCTGCAGGCGGTGGACCCGCAGGTGGGCGAGCTGGTCACCAGCTTCGACATGGCCGGCACCTCACTGACCCTGTTCTGGCTCGACGACGAACTCGAAACCCTCTGGAACGCACCCGCCGATGCCCCGGCTTTCCGCCGCGGCGCCGTCACCGCCGAGCCCCTGGAGGAGACGGCAGGCGAGGCGGCCGACGTCGAACTTTCCATTCCCGACGCGACTCCCGCGTCACGTGCCGGCGCCGTCCGTGTCCTCGCAGCGCTCGGTGCGGCCAAGGATGTGGTGGACGCCAACGCCGCCGAACTGGGCCGGATCGACGCGATTGCCGGCGACGGCGACCACGGCATCGGCATGGAGCGCGGCGTCCGCGCCGCGGTGGAAGCCGCGGCAGACGCCGTCGCCCGCGGCGCCGGCGCTGCCACCACCTTGTATTTCGCCGCCGACGCCTGGGCTGACAAGGCAGGCGGCACGTCCGGCGCGCTGTGGGGCATGGCCCTGCGCGCCGTCGGCGACGCCGTGGGAGACAGCAACGCGCCCGACGCCGGTGCTGTCGCCACCGGAGTTGCCGGCGCCGCCGCCGAGATCATGGACTTCGGCAAGGCCAGGGTGGGCGACAAGACGCTGGTGGACGTGCTCGTCCCGTTCCGCGACGCCCTCACCGCCGGCGTTGACGCCGGCAAGTCCCTCGCCGCGGCGTGGGACGCCGCCGCCACCGCAGCCCAACGGGCCGCTGAAGAGACCGCCAACCTGCTGCCCCTCATGGGCCGCGCCCGCCCGCACGCCGAGAAGAGCCTGGGCACCCCGGACGCCGGCGCCGTGTCCATGGCCCTGGTGGTCCGGGCCATCCACAACACCCTCAGCCAGAACACCCCCATCAAGGAGAACGCATGAGCACCAAGCTGCGCCTGGTCATTGGAGCCGACGACGCCGGTTTCGACTACAAGGAAGCCCTCAAGGCCGACCTGGAAGCCTCCGAACTGGTCGAGTCCGTCACCGACGTCGGGGTTGACGCGACCAGCCACACCCCCTACCCGTCCGTGGCCATCGCCGCCGCGGAACTCATCGCCGCCGGGAAGGCCGACCGCGCCCTGCTGGTCTGCGGCACCGGGCTCGGCGTTGCGATCGCGGCGAACAAGGTCCCGGGCGTGCGCGCCGTCACCGCCCACGATTCCTTCTCCGTGGAGCGTGCCATCCTCTCCAACAACGCCCAGGTCCTCACCTTCGGCCAACGCGTCGTCGGCCTGGAACTCGCCCGCCGCCTGGCCAGGGAATGGCTCACCTACACCTTCGACGAAACCTCCGCCTCGGCAGAGAAAGTCTCCCTGATTAAGGACTACGAGGGTGTCACTTCCTGCTAATCCCGCCGCCAGCGCCCGCCCCAGGGCCGTCATCGGCGTCAGCCTGAAGATGTACTTCGGCTACTCCCGCTCGGTGGACTACGCCCGCGACGTCGCCGCCATCGCATTCGCCCACCCCGCGGTGCAGAACGGCGACATCGAACTGTTCGTCCTGCCCGTCCTGCCGGCCCTGCCCGAGGCCGCTCGGATCCTCGGGCCGGCCGGTGCTGCCAGTGGGGCCCAGGACATTTTCTGGGAGGACGAAGGCGCGTTCACCGGCGAAGTCGGCGGCAAAACCATCGCCGAACTCGGCGGCCGCTACGCCGAAGTGGGACACGCGGAACGCCGCCGGATCTTCGGCGAGGATGACCGGGTCATCGGGCTGAAGACCGCCGCCGCCTACCGGAACGGGCTCACGCCCGTCCTGTGCGTCGGCGAACTCCAGCAGGGGTCCGTCGAGGAAGCCGTCGCGCGGTGCACCGCGGAAATCGACGGCGTCCTCAACCGTGCGCAGTCGCTGGCGCCCGCCGGCCGGACCATCGTCGCGTACGAGCCGCAGTGGGCCATCGGTGCTCCTGAACCCGCTTCGCCTGAGTACATCAGCGCCGTCATCACCGGCCTGGACGCACACCTGCGCAGCCTGCCCGGCCAGGAGGACAGCCGGGTGATCTACGGCGGCAGCGCCGGACCCGGCCTGATCACCCAGCTCGATCCCGCCGTCGCGGGCCTGTTCCTGGGACGCTTCGCCCACGACCCGCAAGCGCTGAAGACCATCCTCGACGAAACCGCGGCCCGGCTTGCGGCAGTGGGGGTGGCGGCATGACCAGCAGAATTGGGCTCAGCAGCTACGCGTTTTTCTGGCAGCTCTCGGACAAGGTCTCCCGGCCCCTCAGCATCCACGATGCCCTGGAACGGACGGCGGAACTGGGCGTCGACCTCTTCCAGGTCTGCGACTATGCACCCCTGGAGGACATGGACGACGCCGACCTTGCCGCCGTACGTGCCACAGCGGACTCCCTGGGGATCAGCCTTGAGCTGGGCACCAAGGGCATCCGCCCGGAACACCTGCGCAAGTTCCTGCACATCGCGGGAATCCTGGGCTCGCCGCTGCTGCGCACCATGTTCAACACCCCCGGCCACACCCCCGGCACGGAGGAAGCGGTGGCCATCTTCAAGGAGATGCTGCCGGAGTTCGAGGCCGCAGGGGTGAAGATCGCGGTGGAAACCTACGAGCAGGTTCCCACCTCCCGGGTCCTGGACGTGGTCCGCGGCGTCGACAGCCCGTACCTGGGGATCTGCAGCGACCCCGCCAACACCGTCGCGGCGCTGGAAATGCCGCGCGAGGTGATTGACGCCGTCGCGCCCTATGTCCTGAACATGCACATCAAGGACTTTGCCTTCAGCCGCAAGGACGGATGGGTGGGCTTCACCTACTCCGGCGCCCCGCTCGGCGAAGGCCTGCTCGACTACGGGTACATGGCCGACAAGATCCGGCCGCACGAAAGAAACATCAACCAGATCGTCGAACACTGGCTGCCCTGGCAGGACACCGAAGCGGAAACGATCCGCCTCGAGAACCAGTGGACCCGGCAAAGCATCGAATTCCTAAGGAGCAAGTGAAATGTCAGCAGAAACTTTGACCGTCGCCGTCATCGGAGCCGGGGGCAAGATGGGTATGCGGGTCTCCCGTAACCTCCAGAAGTCCGGCCACACCGTCTTCTACAGCGAGAACTCCCCCGCTGGCCAGGACCGCGTCAACGCCGAAGGCCGCGGCATCACCGCCACGGACGACGCCGTGAAGGACGCCGACGTGGTCATCCTCGCCGTCCCGGACACCGTCCTGGGCATCGTGTCCGAGGGCGTCGTCCCGCAGATGAAGGCGGGATCCATCCTGCTCACCCTGGACCCCGCCGCCGCCTACGCCGGCCTGCTGGCCAAGCGCGACGACGTCGTCCAGGCCGTTGCCCACCCCTGCCACCCGTCGGTGTTCCTGGAGCGCACCACCAAGGAAGAATGGGCCGACACCTTCGGCGGCGAAGGCGCACCCCAGAACGTGGTCGCCGCGATCGACGACGACGCCCCGGCCGCCACCCGCGACAACGCCGAAGCCGTGATCCGCACCATTTACGCGCCCGTCATCGACGTCCACTGGGTCACCGTCTACCAGCTCGCCGTACTCGAACCCACCCTCGTGGAAACCGTCGCCTGCATGATCGGCACCCTGCTCAACGAGGCCCTGCACGAGACCGTCCACACCGTGGGCGTTCCCGAGGCCGCCGCGAAGGCCATGCTGTTCGGCCACGTCCAGATCGCCCTGACGAACGCCCTGCGCGGCTCCAACCCGTTCTCGGAGGCCTGCGAAATCGCCATCCAGTACGGCAAGGACACCATCATCAAGGACGATTGGAAGAAGATCTTCGACGACTCCGAGCTCGACAACGTCATCGCCAAGATGCTCAAGCTGGAGGCAGTGAAGCGCTAACGCGTATCCCCTGCAAAGGCGGCTGCCGCACCTGTCCCTTCGGGCGGGGCGGCAGCCGCCTTTGCTCTAAGGGCCAGTCGCCGCCTTGGTGGCCGGCCGGGCGGTCAGCCGGCGGGCGGCGCGGTGGATTCGCGGACGATCACGTGGGTGGCCAGCTCCACGCGGTGGGAATCCAGGACTTCCCCGTTCGCCTGGCGCAGCAGGGACCTCAGCGCTGCCCGCCCCATCTCCTCCAGGGGCTGGGCCACCGAACTCAGCGAGGGGACTGACTGCTCACCCTGGTTAGTACCGTCAAAACCGATGAGGCTGATGTCCTCCGGAACCCGGATCCCGTGATGGCGTGCTTCGCTCAGGACGCCGAGCGCAATCGTGTCGCTTCCGGCGAAGATCGCCGTGGGGCGGCGCTTGAGCTTCAGCAGGGCTTTGAGGCCGTTCACTCCGCTCTCGGTCCGGAACCGGCCGCCGGAGACGATGTAGTCGGGATCCACCGGGACACCCGCAGCCATCAGGGCCGCCATGTAGCCGTGCAGCCGCGCCTGGTTGCATTCGGCTCCTTCAATCCCGCCGATGTAGGCAATCCGGCGATGCCCCAGTGCGAGCAGGTGCTCCGTGGCGGCCTTGCCGCCGGCCCAGTTGGTGGCGCCGACGCTGACAACGTCGGCGGGCGGCGGGTTGAGCGGATCAATCACGACGACGGGAATCTTGCGGCGGCGGAAGGCCTGCAGTTGCGCTTCGCTGAAGGCAGAGGTGATGACGATCATCCCCGCCCGTCCTTCCTCCAGCATCCGCTGGGCCCGGCGCTCGGGACTGCGGGCGGGCTGGCTGGTCTGGCCGGTCACGCTCACCATGATTTCGACGTCGGCGCCGGCGGCGTACTGGAGGATACCGTTCAGGACCTCGATGGTATAGGCGGACTCGAGGACGTCGATCACCACTTCAACCACGGTCCCGCCCTCGGCGGCACGGCGCTGCACGGGTGACTGGTATCCCGCCTGCTCCAGGGCGGCGAGGATGCGGGCCCTGGTTTCCGGTGCGACGTCCTCGCGGCCGTTCACTACCTTGGACACTGTCGGCGCCGAGACCCCTGCCTGCCTGGCCACGGTGGCGAGCGTGGCCTTTGCCCGCGCCGGCGATTTCGTTGTCATCGGGTTCGCAATCTTTCGATAGATGTGACGTGCATTCATTGTGCAGAGGGCGCCGTCATGGCGTCAAGCATCCTTCACGAACGCCGGCGGGACCGAAAGAATCCTCTAAGATCCCTTGACTCAGTCAATCTTTAGGTCTTTAGTTTAGAGCGTGACTTAAATCACGGTTTCGAAAAGTTTCGAATCACCGAGCGTGATATCCGCCGTCGGATCCCCTCAGCAGAACCAATGGAGAAGCAATGAAGCAACCCCAGACCTCGCGCCGCTCTTTCCTCGCCCTCGCCGCCCTTACTCCCTTCGCCGTCGCAGCCACCTCCGCCTGCGGCACGTCAGGTCCGGGCGCTTCCAGCGGCGGAGGCGGCGCCAGCATGTGGTACCTGTCCGGTGAGCCCAACCAGACCACCATGCAGAAGGCCGTCGATGCCTTCAATTCGGCCAACTCCGCCGACAAGATCAGCGTCACCTATTTCCAGAACGACGCCTACAAGACCAAGATCAAGACCGCCATCGGCGCCAACCAGGCCCCCACCATCATCTACGGGTGGGGCGGCGGCGGCCTGAAGACCTACGCCGAGGCCAGCCAGGTGGAGGACCTGACCGGCTGGTTCGACCAGAATCCGGACCTGAAGAAGAAGTTCTTCCCCTCCGTTTTTGGTGCCGCCACCGTGAACGGCAAAATCTACGCCCTGCCCAACCAGTACGTCGCGCCGATTGTCCTGTTCTACAACAAGGAGCTCTTCCAGAAAGCCGGTGTGCAGCCGCCCAAGACCTGGGACGACATCATGTCGCTGGTGAAGACCTTCAACGGCATGGGGATTGCGCCCTTCTCCCTGGGCGGCCAGTCACGCTGGACCTCCATGATGTGGCTGGAATACCTGCTGGACCGCATCGGCGGCTCCGAGGTGTTCAAGGCCATCTTCGAAGGCAAGCCCAACGCCTGGATGGACCCCGCCGTGATCGAAACCGGCACCAAAATCCAGGAGCTCGTCTCCGCCGACGGCTTCATCAAGGGCTTCTCCTCCATCACCGCGGACTCCCAGGCGGACCAGGCACTGCTGTTCTCCGGCAAGGCAGCCATGATGCTGCACGGATCCTGGACCTACGGCGCCATGAAGAAGGCCGGCCAAAACTTCGTCCAGGACGGCAAACTGGGCTTCGTCCCCTTCCCCACCATTGCCGGCGGCAAGGGCGACCCGAAGAACGGTGTCGGAAACCCTGCCGCCTACATGTCGATCTCGTCCAAGGCCAGCGACAAGGAAAAGGAGTCCGCCAAGAAGTTCTTCAAGGACGGCATCATGACCGACACGGTCATCGACGCGTACATCAACTCCGGCTCCGTGCCGATCGTCAACGGCATCGAAGACAAGCTGAACGGATCGCCGGATAAGGAGTTCCTGAACTTTGTCTATGACCTGGCCAAGAACGCGCCGAACTTCCAGCAGTCCTGGGACCAGGCGCTGAGCCCCACCGCCGCCGAAGCGCTGCTGAACAACATCGACCAGCTGTTCCTGAAGTCGATCACGCCGCAGCAGTTCGCCGAGAACATGAACGGCACCCTCGGGAAATGACCAACGCCGTCTCCACCGCCCCCAGGGCCGCCGTCGGGGTCAACAATTCCAGGCCTACGGAACAGCGCAAGGCCGCCCTGGCATGGCTGACTGTCCCTGCGCTGTTCTTCTTCCTGGTGTTCGCCGTCATCCCGCTGGCCGGAGTGCTCATCCTCAGCTTCACCAGCTGGGACGGTATTGGGGCCATCGGGGCAGCGGGGCTGGACAACTGGTTCTCCGTGCTGGCCGATCCTGGCCTGTACAACGCCCTGGGCCTGACCTTCCTGATCATGATCGTCTCGTGGCTGGTCCAGACGCCCATCAGCCTCCTGCTGGGCGTCTTCACCGCGGGCAGCCAGAAGTACCGGGCTGCCCTGGCCGTGCTGTACTTCCTGCCGCTGCTGCTGTCCTCCGCCGCCGTCGCCATTGCCTTCAAAGCCTTGCTGGATCCCAATTTCGGCCTGGCCACCGGCCTGGGACTGCCGTTCCTGGCGCAGGACTGGCTGGGTGTGCCGCACCTGGCGCTGGGCCTGGTCATCTTCGTCATCGCCTGGCAGTTCGTGCCCTTCCATACGCTCATTTACCAGGGCGGCGTGCGGCAGATCCCCAAATCGCTGTATGAGGCGGCGCAGATTGACGGCGCCGGCACCATCAAGCAGTTCTTCCACATCACGCTGCCGCAGCTTAAGTACACCATCATCACTTCGTCCACGCTCATGGTGGTGGGTTCGCTGACCTACTTCGACCTGATCTTCGTCCTCACCGGCGGCGGACCGGGAAACTCCACCCGGATCCTGGCCCTGGACATGTACCTGCGGGGCTTCCGGGCCAACCTCATGGGTCCGGCCAGCGTCATCGCGGTCATTCTCGTCATCATCGGCCTCGCACTCGCCTTGTTCCTCCAGCGCCTTGGGGGCAAGGACAAGCAGGGCAGCCAACTGGAAGGTTTGTAAGGTGAGCACCGTCCTGAAAAGCAGCACACAGCAGGCCCGGGCCGCGTCCCTTGGCGGGGCTACTCCGGCCAGCCGGGGGTTCGGCCCGCGGTTGCGGCGGCTCAACATTCCCGGCGGCCTGGGCGGCTGGCTCTGGCTGGCCATCATCATCGTGCCGGTCTATTACGTGGTGATCACCAGCCTGAAGACGCAGGCAGGCTACTTCGGCCAGAACCCGCTGGCCCTGCCCACCGAGCCCACGCTGGAGAACTACCAGATGGTCCTCGAGGCGGACTTTGCCACGTACTTCATGAACAGTGCCATCGTCACGCTCGGTTCCGTGATCCCCACCGTGCTCATTTCCTTCATGGCCTCCTTCGCCATCGTCCGCGGCGGAGGCAGGTTCCTCAGGCTGGTCAACGGAATGTTCCTCATGGGGCTGGCCATTCCGCTCCAGGCAACGATCATCCCCATCTACCTGATGATCATCCGGCTCAACCTGTACGACAGCCTGCTGGCGCTCATGCTGCCGTCCATCGCCTTTGCCATCCCGCTGACGGTGCTGATCCTGTCCAACTTCATCCGCGACGTCCCTAACGAACTGTTCGAGTCCATGCGCCTGGACGGGTGCAGCGAATGGCAGACCATGTGGCGGCTGGCCCTGCCCCTCACCCGCCCGGCGATTGTCACCGTTGCCATCTACAACGGCCTGCACGTGTGGAACGGGTTCCTGCTGCCGCTTGTCCTCACCCAGAGCCCCGGCCTGCGGGTCCTTCCCCTGGGCCTGTGGACCTTCCAGGGTGAGTTCAGCGTCAACATTCCTGCGGTGCTCGCCTCCGTGGTGCTCAGCACCCTGCCCATCCTGGTGCTGTACGTCATCGGCCGGCGCCAGCTGCTCGCAGGCCTGACCGCCGGCTTCAGCAAGTAGAAAGGACCTCGACATGACCACGGCCAAACCCCTGCGGGTCGGCATGGTGGGCTACGCCTTCATGGGGGCAGCCCACTCCCACGCCTGGCGGACCGCGCCGCGCTTCTTCGACCTGCCGCTGCAGCCGCAGCTCACCGCAGTTGCCGGCAGGAACGCTGACGGCGTCCGCGCGGCGGCAGACAAGCTCGGTTGGGACTCGGTGGAGACGGACTGGCGCCGCCTGATCGAGCGCGACGACATCGACCTCATCGACATCTGCACCCCCGGCGACACCCACGCAGAAATTGCCATCGCCGCCCTGGAAGCCGGCAAGCACGTGCTGTGCGAGAAGCCGCTGGCCAACTCCGTGGAGGAAGCCGAGCGGATGACGCTCGCCGCGGAGACAGCGGCGAACCACGGCGTCTTCTCCATGTGCGGCTTCAGCTACCGCCGCACCCCGGCCCTGGCACTGGCCAGGCGGTTCGTGGAGCAGGGACGGATCGGCGACATCCGGCACGTCCGGGCCCAATACCTGCAGGACTGGCTTTCCGACGCCAACGCCCCCATGACCTGGCGGCTGGACAAGGCCAAGTCCGGATCCGGGTCCCTGGGCGACATCGGAGCACACAGCATCGATGCCGCCCAATGGGTCACGGGACAAAACATCGGCGGCGTTTCGGCGCTGCTGGAAACCTTCGTCCCCGAACGCCCGCTCGCCGGGGACCTGGTGGGCCTGGGCGGCCACGGCGACGTCAGCAGCGAGGCCCCGCGGGGGAGGGTCACCGTCGATGATGCGGCCATCTTCAGCGCAAGGTTCGACGGCGGCGCCTCCGGAGGCGCGATCGGCGTCTTTGAAGCAACGCGGTACGCCCTGGGCCGGAAGAACGCCATGCGGCTGGAGGTGAACGGCACCAAGGGGTCCCTCGCCTTTGACTTCGAGGACATGAACGTCCTCTCCTTCTACGACGCGGCCGAATCGCCCGATGCAGGATTCCGCCGGATCTTCGTCACCGAGCCCGAGCACCCGTACGTCGGAAACTGGTGGCCCACCGGTCACGGCCTCGGATACGAACACGGCTTCACCCACCAGGTGGTGGACCTTGTCACCGCCATCGGCGAAGGGCGGCAGCCTGAACCGTCCTTCGCGGATGCCCTGCAGGTACAGCGGGTCCTCGCCGCCGTGGAGTCCAGCGCCGCGAATTCGAGCCAATGGCAAAAAGTCTGAGCGATCCACAGCTCCAAGAACCCAAGGACCACCCAATGACACGACCAATCACGCTGTTCACCGGCCAATGGGCCGACCTGCCCTTCGAGGAAGTGGCCCGGCTGGCCGGCGAGTGGGGCTTTGACGGGCTGGAAATCGCCTGCTGGGGCGACCACCTGGACCCCCGCCGGGCAGCGGAGGACGACAACTACCTCCAGGGCCGGCTGGACATCCTCGAAAAGAACAACCTCAAGGTGTTTGCCATCGCCAACCACCTCACCGGCCAGGCTGTATGCGACGACCCCATCGACGAGCGCCACCGGGACATCCTGTCAGCGGAGACCTGGGGCGACGGCGAGCCGGAAGGCGTCCGGCGCAGGGCAGCGGACGCCATGAAGGACACCGCGCGGGCAGCGGCCCGCCTGGGTGTGAAGACCGTAACGGGTTTCACCGGCTCCTCCATCTGGAAGGCTGTCGCAATGTTCCCGCCCGCGTCCCAGGCCATGATCGATGCCGGCTACCGGGACTTCGCCGACCGCTGGAACCCAATCCTCGATGTCTTCGACGAGGTAGGGGTCCGGTTCGCGCTGGAGGTCCACCCGTCCGAAATCGCCTACGACTACTGGACCGCCAAGCGCACGCTCGAAGCCATCGGGCACCGCGAGAACTTCGGCCTGAATTTCGATCCCTCCCACTTCATCTGGCAGGACCTGGACCCCGTGATGTTCCTGCAGGACTTCGCGGACAAAATCTTCCACGTCCACGTCAAGGAATCCGTCCGCCAGCTCGATGGCCGCAACGGCCGCCTCGGCTCGCACCTTGCCTGGGCGGACCCCCGGCGCGGCTGGGACTTCGTAACCGCAGGCCACGGGGATGTGCAGTGGAACCGGATCTTCCGGACCCTGAACGCCATCGGCTACGAAGGACCCACCAGCATCGAATGGGAGGACGCCGGCATGGACCGGCTTATCGGCGCCCCGCAGGCGCTGGCAATGGTGCAGGAACTGGCCCGGATTGCCCCGCCAGCAGCTGCCTTCGACGCCGCCTTTGCCAGCCGCTGACCCCACACTTTCCCGGCGAAGGCCGGGAGCCAACCAAAAGGAAACTTCAATGACAGATCGCAAGAATGCGCTGGTCGTCCGCGGCGGCTGGGACGGCCACCAGCCCTACGAGGCCACCGAGCTCTTCATTCCCCACCTCAAGGACAACGGCTACGACGTCCGGGTGGAGGAGTCGCCCAAGGTCTATGCCGACGCCGAATACATGGCAGGTGTGGACCTCATCATGCAGTGCATGACCATGAGCACCATCGAAAAGGACGAATTCGCCGGACTGCGCGCCGCCGTCGAAAACGGCACCGGACTGGCCGGCTGGCACGGCGGCATCGCCGATTCCTACCGGAACACCTCCGACTACCTGCACCTGATCGGCGGCCAGTTCGCCTGCCACCCCGGCAAGCATCCGGACCAGTGCGTCGGCGGGCAGTCGGACAACTACGTCCCGTACACGGTCAACATGCTGCCGGCGGCCGCCGAGCACCCCATCACCACAGGCATCAAGGACTTCGACCTGGTCACGGAGCAGTACTGGGTCCTCGCGGACGACTACATCGACGTCCTCGCCACCACCACCCAGAAAGTCCGGGAGTGGGACCCCTGGCACCGGGAAGTCACCTCCCCGGCCATCTGGACCCGCCAGTGGGGCAAGGGCCGCATCTTCGTCTGCACGCCCGGGCACCGGGTGGAGATCCTGCAGGACCGGAACGTACGCACCATCATCGAAAGGGGCCTGCTGTGGGCAAGCCGTTGAACGTCGGAATCATTGGCTGCGGAGCCATCATCGCGCAGTACCTCACCAACTTCCGCCGGCTCGACCAGGTCAACCTGGTGGCCGTCGCGGACCTCGATCCCGCCCGGGCGCGGGCCGTTGCGGATGACTGCGACGGCGTCCGCGCCGTGTCCGTCGACGACCTCCTCGCCGCTGACGATATCGACCTGGTCCTGAACCTCACCATCCCCGCGGCGCATGCGGAGGTCGCCCTGAAGGCGATCGCCGCACGGAAGGGCGTCTACGGCGAAAAGCCCCTTGCAGCCACCACCGAGGAGGCACGCAAGGTGCTGGACGCGGCACGCCAGGCGGGCGTCGTCGTCGGCTGTGCCCCCGACACCGTGCTGGGCACCGGGATCCAGACCGCACGCAAGGCGATCGACGACGGGCTCATCGGCGCCCCCATCTCCGCGTCGGCCACCATGGTGACCCCGGGCCACGAGCGCTGGCATCCGAACCCGGACTTCTATTACCAGCCCGGCGGCGGCCCCCTGCTGGACATGGGGCCCTACTACGTCACCGCCCTGGTGACCCTGCTGGGCCCGGTGGTGTCGGTGCTGGGCGCGGCGAGCCATACGCGCAACGAACGGACCATCGGCTCCGGGCCGCGGAAAGATGAAAAGGTGCCGGTAAACATCGACTCGCACGTCACCGGCGTCCTCGTCCACGCCTCCGGTGCCCTCTCCACCCTCTTCATGAGCTTCGACGCCGTGAAGTCCAAGTCGCCGAACATTGAGATCCACGGTGAGCGCGGATCCCTGGTGGTGCCGGACCCCAACCACTTCGACGGCGACGTGCAGCTGTTCGCCCTCGGCGCCGAAGACTGGGAGACGCTTCCTGCCTCCGCCGGCTATGTCGATGCCGGACGCGGCTTCGGCATCGCCGACCTCGCAGCAACCGCCGAGGGCAAGGAACCCCGCGCCGGCGGCGCCCTGGCCTACCACGTCCTGGAGGTCATGGAATCTGTCCTGAAATCCGCGCACAGCGGCATGACGGTAGCAATCCAGAGCACCGTTGACCGTCCGGAGAGCGTGCCGCTGACCACCTTGGCCAAAGAGGCAGAAGCACTCCAGTCGCAGTAGCCGGCTGGCAGGAACCGCGCCGCTACAGCAGTTCGTCGCTGCGGGCGGCCCGGTTCCTGCCCCGGGACTTGGCCACGTACAAAGCCGCGTCCGCTGACGCGACGAGCCTGTCCACATTGGAGGTTCCGCCGTCGTACGTTGAAATGCCGTAGCTCACCGTGGGCATCTCCATGCCGGCCGGCGTTTCCGCCGCGGCCAGCCGCCTGCTGATTTCCTCTGTGATCGTCTCGGCCCGTTCAGCGCTGGCCCCGGGGACCAGGATGACGAACTCCTCACCGCCATACCGCCCGGTCAGGTCGGTGGAACGCACCGTGGCGGTACAGGCGTCGGCGAAGGCCTGCAGGGCGAAGTCTCCGGCCGCGTGCCCGTATGTGTCGTTGACGCGTTTGAAGTGGTCGAGATCCGCAAGGATCAGCGCGCCGGAGCCGCCGGTAGTGCTCAGGTCGGCCAGCTGCTCCGCCGCCAGGTCCAGGAACGCCTTGCGGTTCAGCAGGCCGGTCAGGTCATCGCGGCTGGCCACCACACGAAGCGCCCTGGTCTGCTGTTCGCTGCTTAATGCCGCCATGCTGAAAGACACCACCACCAGCAGCACCATGGTCACCAGCGTGGTCACGGCAGAACCGAAGACGGTGGAAAAGACCGAACCGTCCTGGCCTTCCACCAGGAAGGCCAGCCAGCGGAAGAAGTAGAAGACGGCCAGGCCGCCGGCTGCCACGGCCATGGGAATGCGGACCCGGGAGTAGCCCGGTTCCAGGCGCCACAGTTCCCGCGAAGCCAGCCCTATGGTCAGGCTCATGGCGGCGAGGAAGACTGCCCCGCCGGACCAGGTATTGGTGGCGGGGCTGTCCAGCAGGGACGCCACCAGCGTCACCAGGGAAATGCCGGTGAAGGCCCACCTGGGCGGCCTCTCGTTCCGCAGCGACCGGGCACCGGCCCAGACCGCCACCGCGCCGTGGACCAGCAGCGTGTTCCCCAACGGGTTGGCCCAGACCTGGTGGGCCGTGCCGTTCAGCAGAAAACACCCGGACCCGGTGAGGAAAAACAGGAGCGCACCGCACCACCAGGCGGCATACGGCGAGCGCGTCACCCGGTAGGCGGAAAAGTAGAAGAGAACCACGAGCACCAGGGCCATCAGGGCAAAGGCAAAGCGCAGGGTTGCCGTATCCAGAAGCATCTCCGCAAGTCCCCCCAAAAGCCCGTATGCCGCCCCGGCAAGTATCGCATTCCAACCACGGCGTGCAGAAGCATTTCCACCGCGGCAAACCGGCCTTTTGCCGGTACCCATAGCCTCCGACGGCGGCCGGGGCTAGAGTAGGACCCGTTCCCCATCTGCCGTCCCCGGCAGGTCTGCGGGAACCGCTACGAGGGAATGGAGGTGGTTTTGATGACTGCTGTTGCCGCGCGCCACGGGCGCCCCGCACCCATCAACCCCATCCTTCCCCCGGCCCGCATCGCTGCCTGATACGCGCGGTCGCACCGGGAACCCCTTCCCGAGGAACCATCGTGAACTCTTCTTCAGGCCAAGCCCTGGACAGTACAAACCCCAGCAATCCCCTACCCGCCGAAGGCCCTGCCGCCTACGGGTTTACCCCCGCCGTTGCTGAGCTTTTCCAGCGGCAGCGCTGCCCGGGTGCCACCTCTCCCGGACGGGTGGTCCGGGTGGACCGCAACCTGCTGCTCGTGGCGGCCGCGGACGGGCTGCTCCACCTTCCCTATCCGCTCAGCGGCGAGGTCGCCGTCACCGGCGACTGGGTGTGGATCGGGCCCAACCGCGCCGGCGACCGGCAGATCCTTGCCGTCCTGCCGCGCCGGTCGGAGCTTAGCCGCAAGCGCGCGTTCGAGGACTCGTCCGCTGAACAGGTCCTGGCGGCGAACATGGACACGGTGGGCGTGGTGGTGCCCGTGGACCGGCCGCTGACGCATAACCGGCTGGAACGCACCCTCGTGGCCGCCTGGGACTCCGGCGCCACACCGCTGGTGATCATCACCAAGGCCGACCTTGCCCGGGTGGCGGACGACGTCGTCGGGAAAGTCATCCTGCAGGCGGCCGGTGTCGATGTGGTCACCACCTCGGCCGAACACCGTGACGGCATCGACGAACTGCTCGGACGCATCCCGCCCCGCGGCACCATTGTGTTCCTCGGCCCGTCGGGAGCCGGAAAGTCCACGCTGATCAACGCCCTGGTGGGCCGTGGCGTCCAGGATACCGGCGAAGTCCGGTCCGGTGACTTCAAGGGCAAGCACACCACCACGTCGCGGGAACTCGTGCCGCTGGCCAACGGGACGGTGCTGATGGATACACCGGGAGTGCGCGGCTTCGGACTGTTCGACGCCGAGGACGGCCTGGGCGGCATGTTCGGGGACGTGGAGGAACTGGCCGCGCACTGCCGGTTCGCCGACTGCGCGCACCGCAGCGAGCCCGAATGCGCCGTCCGGGAAGCCATTGACGCCGGGCTCCTCGCGGAGCGCCGCTGGAACTCCTACCTGAAGATGCAGCGTGAACTGGCCGCCCTGGCACGCCGGTCCGACGCCGCGGCCCAACGGGCGTACCAGCGCGAATGGCACCAGAAAGTGGTGTCCGCCGGAAAATCGCAGCGCTGGGCCGAACGGGAGGGGGTTGAACGCCAGGAACGGAACGGCGGGAAAGACCGGAACCGGAAGCGGTAGCAGCGCCCGTACTCCGCGTCGGGGCCGGGGAGTAGGGTTCGGTCATGGACATCATCCTGGTACCCGGATTCTGGTTGGACGCCTCGTCGTGGGAGGAGGTGACGCCCGCCCTGGAAGCCGCCGGACACCACCCCCACCCCCTGACTCTTCCGGGCAAGGAGTCTGTGGACGCCAGCCGGGCCGGGATTAGCCTCCAGGACCACATTGACGCGGTGGTGGAGGTCCTGGACCGCCTGCCCGGCAAGGCGGCCCTGGTGGGGCATTCCGGCGGCGGAGCCATCATCCATGGGGCGGTGGACACGCGGCCGGACAAGGTGGAACGGGCCATCTACGTGGACAGCGGACCGCTGGGCGAAGACGGGGTGATCAACGATGAGTTGCCCTCGGTCGGGGACGACGTCCCGCTGCCTCAGTGGGACGATTTTGACGACGCCGACCTGGTGGACCTTGACGACGGGCTCCGCCAGGCATTCCGGGCCCGGGCCGTCCCCGAGCCGCGGGGGTGGCTTACGGCAAGCAGCACCTGCATGACGAGCGGCGCTATGGCGTGCCCGCCACGGTGATCGCCTGCGAATTCCCGTCCGCCATGCTCCGGGAATGGATCGCCGCCGGCAGCCCCTACGTCGCGGAGCTGGCAAAGATCCGCGACGTTGAATACATCGACCTGCCCACGGGGCACTGGCCGCAGTTCACCAGGCCGCACCAACTTGCCCGCGCCATCCTCCAAGCAGTGGACCGCCCCGGGATGGACTGAATCGCCGACCTCCTCTTGCGCGGCGGCAGGCTCCCCGTCATACTAAATGAATGGCATTCATTTTATCGAACACCGTTGGGGACAACGTGGCCCCTGACCTGGTTCCTGCGCACCCCGCGGGCCGCATGCCCGCCGAATGGGACACCCACCAGCGCACCTGGATGGCGTTCCCGCCGCCCAACGAGACCTTTGGCCCGGTGGGAAGCCCCGCGCTGGACCGGGCCCGGGCGGCCTGGACCAGGGTAGCCCGGACGATTGCGCGCTACGAGCGGGTTACCGTCGTCGCGGATCCGCGGGATGCCACCGCCGCACGGGAGTGGCTGGGCGATGGCATCACCGTGCTCGAGGTCCCCCTGGACGACGCCTGGCTGCGGGACAGCGGCCCCACGTTCACGCGTCGCGATGACGGTTCGCTGGCCGCCGTCGACTGGATCTTCAACGGCTGGGGGGCCCAGGAATGGGCGGCCTGGGACAAGGACCAGGCCGTGGCTTCCCTGGTTGCCGCACACACCGGGGCGACCATACGCTCCAGCACCTTGGTCAACGAGGGCGGCGGGTTCCATGTCGATGGCGAGGGGACGGTGCTCCTGACCGAGACGGTCCAGCTCGATCCCGGGCGGAACCCTGGTGCCACCAAGGCATCGGTCGAAGCGGAAGTCCATGCCGCGCTCGGAACCACCAAGGCCATCTGGCTCCCGCGCGGGCTCACCCGCGACTACGACGAGTTCGGCACCCGCGGGCATGTGGACATCGTGGCCGCCTTCGCCGGGCCCGGCACCATCCTGCTGCACCGCCAGGACGACCCCGCGCACCCCGACCATGCCGTCTACCTGCAGCTCCGGGCCGTGCTTCACGGCCAGCTGGACGCGCAGGGCCGGCCGCTGCGGATTATCGACGTGCCGGCGCCCACGGTCCTGAAGGACGACGAAGGCTTTGTGGACTGGTCCTACATCAACCACTACGTGGCCAACGGCGTGGTGGTGCTGTGCAGTTTTGGCGACCCCAACGACGCCATCGCCCAGGGCATTCTTGAGCGCGCCTACCCGGGCCGGACCGTGGAGCCCGTGGACGCCCGCGACATCTTCGCGTTCGGCGGCGGCATCCACTGCATCACCCAGCAGCAGCCCGCCGCCGCGGCAGGAGGCGCAGCATGAAACGTGCAGAGCACGCCGGGCATCAACCCGCCCCGTCCGCGTTCGACGTGGTGGAGGCAGGGATCGCACGGCTCCGGACGGCGCTGGAATCGGGTGAAGTGACCAGTGAGGAGCTGGTCCGCCTGTACCTCGAACGCGTCCAGAAATATGACTCTTCAGGCATGTGCCTGAAGGCGGTGGTGGTCAGGAATCCGGAGGCCGTCGCCGACGCGCGGGCATCCGACCGGCGCCGCGCCGCCGGCTTCACGCTCGGACCGCTGGACGGCATCCCGTACACCGCCAAGGACAGCTACCAGGCGCGGGGCCTTACCGTGGCCGCCGGCTCCCCGGCCTTCAAGGACCTGGTGGCACAGAACGACGCCTTCACCATCGAGCGGCTGCGCGCCGGCGGGGCTGTCCTTCTCGGCCTGACCAACATGCCGCCCATGGCCAATGGAGGTATGCAGCGGGGGGTATATGGACGGGCTGAGAGCCCCTACAACGCCGCTTTCCTCACGGCGGCGTTCGCCTCCGGCTCCTCCAACGGTTCCGGGACCGCCACCGCTGCCAGCTTCGCCGCCTTTGGCCTCGCTGAGGAAACCTGGTCCTCCGGCCGCGCCCCGGCGTCGAACAACGCCCTGTGCGCCTACACCCCTTCGCGGGGCGTCATCTCCGTGCGCGGCAACTGGCCGCTGGTGCCCACCATGGACGTGGTGGTGCCGCACACCCGCATCATGGCGGACCTGCTGGAGGTCCTGGATGTGGTGGTGGCGGACGATCCCGAAACCCGCGGCGACTTCTGGCGGGTGCAGCCCTGGATCCAACTGCCCAAGGCATCCGCTGTCCGGCCGCCGTCGTATATGGACCTTGCGGTCCCCAACCGTGCCGCGGCCAAGGATGTGCTGGCCGGCAAACGCCTGGGCGTCCCCCGGATGTACATCAACGCGGACCCGGAAGCAGGCACGGCAACAGCCCCGGGCATCGGCGGCCCCACAGGACAACGCATTGAAACCCGCGCTTCCATCCTGGAACTCTGGGAAGCGGCCCGGCGGGACCTCGAAGCTGCCGGGGCCGAGGTGGTCGAGGTCGACTTCCCGGTGGTAACCAACTACGAGGGCGACCGGCCCGGCGCACCAACCATCGCCACCCGCGGCCTGGTTTCCCCCGAATACCTGCGGCGCGAGATCGTTGACCTCTCGGCGTGGGCGTGGAACGACTTCCTGGAAGCCAACGGGGATCCGCGGCTCAACCGGCTCGCCGACGTGGACGGCACGGCGATCTTCCCGGCACCCGATGGTTCCCTGCCGGACAGGTATGACGGGTTCGACGACGACATCAGCGACTACCCCGCATGGATCCGCGTAAACGGGGTACCGTCGCTGGCCGGGATCCCCCACATCGAAGAGGGCCTGGCCGGGCTTGAGGAGACGCGCCGGCTGGATCTGGAGGAGTGGATGGACCGGCTGGGCCTGGACGCCGTGGTGTTTCCGGCGGCGGCGGACATCGGCCCCGCCGACGCCGACACCAATGAACACTCCGCGGACCGTGCATGGCGGAACGGGGTCTGGGTCTCGAACGGGAACCTGGTCCCCCGCCATCTCGGCATCCCCACCGTCACCGTTCCCATGGGCACCGCCAGCGACATCCGCATGCCCGTGGGCCTGACGATTGCGGGCAAGGCGTACAGCGACACGCAGCTGCTGCGGCTGGCGGCAGCCTTCGAAGCCACCGGCAGCCGCCGTATACCGCCGCCGCGCACCACGGACGCCGGAGATGGGCGGGACGTGCGCCCATAGGGCGGAAACGCCTTGACAGGCGCGTGTGTGAGCGCTGACATAGGAGGGTCCGCACCGCCGAACCGAAAGCCGCACTCAATGAAGAACTGGGCAGGAAACCTCGAATACGCCTCGGCCGACGTCCAGCGGCCGGAGTCCGTCGCCGAGCTGGCGGAACTGGTGGCCCGCTCGGACCGGATCAAGGCACTGGGGTCCCGGCACTCCTTCAACGCAGTGGGCGACACGGACGGGGTGCACGTTCTGCTCGATGCCCTGCCACAGCAGGTGGAGCTTGATGCCGGGCGCCAAACGGTGCGCGTCAGCGGCGGCGTGAGCTACGGGGCGTTGTGCCGGATCCTGGAGAAGTCCGGATTTGCCATCCACAACCTGGCCTCATTGCCGCATATCTCGGTGGCGGGGGCGGTGCAGACGGGCACCCACGGCTCGGGCGTCAACAACCCCTCCCTGGCCGGAGCTGTCGAGTCAATCGACCTGGTCAGGGCTTCCGGAGAGCAGGTAACCCTGTCCCGGACGGACGGCGCGGACTTCGACGCCAGCGTGGTGGGCCTGGGCGCCTTGGGCATTGTCACCGGCCTGGAACTGGCGGTGCGCCCGAGCTTCCGGATGCGCCAGCGCGTCCTGGAGGACCTGCCGTGGGACCGCGCCCTGGAAAACCTCGACGCCGTCCTTTCCAGCGCCTACAGCGTCAGCCTGTTCACGGACTACGCCGGAGAGATGATCAGCCAGGTCTGGCTCAAGGCCCTCGATGCGGAACCGCCACTGCAGAACCTTTTCGGCGCCACCGCCGCGGAGCGTCCGCGGCACCCCCTGCCCGACATGTCGGCGGAGAACTGCACCCTCCAGCTCGACGAGCCCGGGCTGTGGCTGGACCGCCTGCCGCACTTCCGCCACGAGTTCACTCCGAGCAAGGGCGAAGAACTGCAGACCGAATACATCCTTCCGCTGGCGCATGCCCCGGCGGCACTGCAGGCGGTCCGGGATCTGGCGGACCGCCTGGCGCCTTTGCTGTTCGTTTCGGAGGTCCGTACCGGAGCCGCGGATGAGTTCTGGCTGAGCCCGTTCTACCGGCAGCAGAGCGTCGCCCTGCACTTCACGTGGAAGCCGCTGCAGCGCGAGGTGGAGGCTTTCCTTCCGGAGCTGGAAGACGCCTTGCGGCCCTTCGGTGCCCGTCCGCACTGGGGCAAGCTCTTCTCCCCCGACGGCTACGACTGGGAAAAGCTCTACCCCCGCTTCACTGAGTTCCGCTCGCTTGCGGCGGCAACGGATCCGGAAGGGAAGTTCCGCAACGGCCTGCTGGACAGCATTCTGGGCGTCGCCGTCCCCCGGTAGGCTGGGGTCATGACCCGCCGCCTCGCCGCCCTGTCCGCCATGTCCGTTTTGCTGCTGCTGACCGGCTGCGGCGCCGTGGGCGAGGCTGCAGGGAACGCCGCCAGCGACGCCGCCTCGAAGGCCGCTTCGGCAGCGGCGCAGGAAGTCAACCGGCAGATTTGCGCGGTGATCCAGGACGGCCTGGTCAGCGTGGAGGACAAGCAGGTCCTGGCCGGGCTGGTTTCCGCGGCCCGGACGGCCGGCGTGCCGGCGGAAATCACGACGCCGTTGGGCGAGATCGCGGCATCCGGGGACCAGGTGCCTGCTGACTCAGTCCGGGCCCTCCAGGACGCCTGCAAAGCCTGAGCAGGAGGGGCCGGAAGGCCCTTCGGCACGCCCTCTGCTCGCACTACCGTGAAATGACGGACCAACCAGCCTGTGCTACCCCCCACACGCGAAGGAGATCGTCATGGCAGAACGAGGCACCCCCGGCGGCAGCTCCAGCCTGAAAGCCTATGCGGACCTGTGCCGCCTTTCCGGCCCCTGGTGCACGGCGTACGTGGACGCCGGAACCGGAACAGTGGACACGCTGGAAGCCGGCGACGTCAGGCCCGGCAACGTACGCTCCCGGCTTGAAGCCCAGGGGGCAGCCGCGGCCGACCTCGACGCCATGGAACAGGCCATCCGGCCCGCGGCGGGAGTTCCCGCCCCCGTAGCGCGGTTTGTCCTGGTCCGCGACGGCAAGGCTGTCCTCAATGAAGTGCTGCCCGGAGAACAGGTGCTGCCGGAGCGCGTGTCAGTGGGACCGGTCCCGGACCTGCTGCCCCTGGTCAAGCACCGCCCGGACGGATTCCCATACGTGGTGGTGGAGGTCAGCCGCGACCATGGGGAAATCAGGCTCTACCACGCCGGGGCCGGCAGTGCCGCATCGGTGGAGGAGGTGGAAGGCGAGTCCGGACACCTGCACAAGTTCCACGGCGGCGGCTGGTCGCAGCTCAGGTTCCAGCACCACACCGAGGACGTCTGGCGCCGGAACGCTGATGAGGTGGCCGGCGAGATAGACAGGGTGGTCCGTGACAGCGGCGCGCGCCTGATTGTCCTCGCCGGGGACATCCGCGCCCGGGGCCTGGTCCAACAGCAGCTCGCTGAAGCGAGCCGCGCACTCGTGGCGGAGGTGGATTCCCACACCCACACCTCCGGCGCCGGGAGCGGACTGCTGGAGGAACAGGTCAGCCGGCACGTGGCGGAAGTGTGGGCAGCCGGCCAGCAGGACGTGATTGACCGGCTGGCCGTGCAGGAGGGGCAAGGGAACCCGGAGTCCGCCGTCGGCATCGGCGCCGTGGTCCACGCGCTGCAGCAGGCCCAGGTGGAGGTCCTGATCATGGACGACGCCGCACTGTCCGGGCGGACCCTCGTGGCACTGGATGCCGAACCCTGGGTTGCCCTGGCCGGCGAGGAGCAGCTGGCGGCAGGAGTCCTGGGGATGGTCGACGCTCCGGCGGCCCTGCTGCGGGCGGCAGCGCTGACCGACGCCGAAGTCATCCTCGTTCCCGGACCGGTGCTGCCCGCGGGTGCGGAGGCCGCAGCCCTGCTGCGGTGGTCCGCGGGACCTGCGCCCACGTCCTAGGCGCCGCACCGAAGCACAGCACGCAGCCGGACTGAGCCCCCCAACGGTCCGGGCTTCAGTCCTGGTGTGGGTGCTCCCAGCCCCTCAGGCCGCTTGCCCGGCCGGGCTGGGTTGTCCGGCTGGGTTGGGGCCGGTGCACGGCCCGGTGTTCCGGCGCAACAAACGGCACCACGCCGGTATCCCGGTTTGGCGGCACGGCGCGAACGAACTTCGTCAGTTCATCACGCAGGGCCTTCCACGCGATATCCGGATCATCCGGATAGGCATTGACCTCTGCCTGCCGGGCGGCGTCGACGGCGGACACGCCCGCCTCGGTCAGCTCAACCTTGAGCTGCCTCCTGTCAGTCGCGTGGCGGGTCCTGGTAATTAGTCCGGTTGCCTCCAGCCGGGTGAGCACCCGGCCCAGTGTCTGGCTCTGCACGCGGATGGCGTCCGCCAGTTGTTCCTGGTTCAGCGGTCCGTCAGTGAGCCCCTCAAGGGCGATAACAGCGGCGCGGGTCAGGCCGAGTGGTGCCAACGCGTCATCCTGCCGCCGCTGGATCAGGCGGGCTGCCAAGGTGATCAGGCGGTAACTGCTCCGGGCATCCGGATCGAGGTTGCTGGTCATCGTCCGCAGCCTTCCTGTAGGTGGCGAAGTGCGGGTCTCATCCCTTTCATGCGTCGCTACCCTCCTACAATAAGCATGCTTAGCAAGTGTTTTGCAAGCAGGCTTATTATTTTGGACCGAGCACCCATCCCAGAAGGCGCATCGAGGGCAAAAGAGCGTGGCACCCCTTGCGGACAAAATGCGAAGTGTGCTTAGTATCGAGTTAGTAACCTTGCTTACTAAGTTGCCAGCTTTGCTGGTTCTTGATCGCCAGCTAACCCTTCCGGAAAGAGAGCGAAGATGACAGAGAACCAATGGCCCCAGACTCCCACCCCTGCTCCCAGTGATCCGTACGGCACTGAGTCCTACGGAGCAGCAGAGGGATCGCAGCAGTACACCGCCTACCCTGCCGATGCTGCCGGAAACTCCAAGACGCAGACGGCCAAGGAGGAAGCCTCGAATGTAGCCGGCGAAGCCGCATCCGCCGCCCAGGGCGTTGCCCACACGGCGAAAGGCGAAGCCGCGAACGTTGCGTCCGAGGCGAAGGCCAGCGCGCAGGATCTCCTCCAGCAGGCCAGGACGGGCCTGAGCAGCCAGGCCGGCACGCAGCAGCAGAAAGCAGCCGAAGGCATCCGCAGCATCTCCGGCCAGCTGCACAGCATGGCCAGCGCCCCGGACCAGCAGGGCGTGGCCAGCGACCTGATCCGGCAGGCAGCGGAGCGCACCTCCTCCATGGCCACCTGGCTGGAAAACCGTGAACCCGGCGACCTGCTCAACGAGGTCCAGCGCTTCGCCCGCAACCGCCCCGGCACCTTCCTGCTCCTGGCCGCCGGCGCCGGCGTCCTGGCAGGCCGCCTCACCCGCGGCCTCACCGCAGGAGCACCCGATTCCCAGACCCAGGCGCAGGGCCAGGTCCCCGCTTCGCGGCCGCAGCCGGCCACGCACTCTGCCCCGGTCGCGCCGATCCACAACGAAACCGTCTGGGCGGCGGGGACCGACGACCTCTTCGATGAGCCGACGGTCGGACGTGCCGCACCGGTGTCCACCACGACCCTCCCGGCGGGCACCGCCGAAGACACTCCCCTGCGGTACGAGGACGATCCCTACCGCGGCGGGATCGCCGGCGACGCTGCGGGTGGGGAGACCTTCGGCACCCAGGCGTACGGCACGGAAGGGTCGAGGGAAGGACGCCAGCTGTGAGCAGCCAGTTTCCTGGGACGCCGCCCAGGTCAGCGGATGTCAACAACGCGGCGCATGTGAAGGCCGATAACGCCTCCCTGGGCGAGTTGCTCGGGGACGTGA
>NZ_JBTZSU010000022.1:0-66916 GCF_054890965.1 Arthrobacter sp. C152 | reverse complement strand
GGCCGGCTTCCTGCAGGGAAAGGACGGTGTGGGAACCGATGTAGCCGGTGCCCCCGGTAACCAGGATCTTCATGTGATTCCTTCATCTACGCCAAGGCTGCCCCGCCGCCCGTGCCGGAAAAGGCAGGGGGCAGCCGGGGCAGCCTGGCATTCGTGGACTCTTAGAGCGCCGTGACCTTCAGCAGCAGCGCGTGTTCGGGGTTGAGGATGGGCATGGGAAGCCCCACCCCGGCCAGGAAGTTCCCGCTGGCCTCCGCGCCGCCGGCGAGCCACGCCGGCGGCTGGACCTGGGTGTAGGTGTGCGCGAAATCGGCGTCGTCCGTGGTGGGGAAGACCGCCTCTACCCGGTAGGAGCGGTCCGGGTCGAGCCCCGGGAAGCCGATCCGGCCGGGGGCCTCGGCTGCCGAGGTGCGCGTGCTGACCAGGGCGAACAGTGCCGCCGTCGTGCCTGTCCCGGAGGCGGTGCCGTGCGCGGCCACCACGCCGTGCATCAGCAGCGACTCGTCCGCGACGTCGGCGTTGACCCGGCGGCCGCTGTGGATCAGGTCCCGGTGTTCCTTATAGAGGCCCACCAGGCGCCGCAGTTCCGCCCGGTCCTTGCCCTGAACGCTGCGGATGTCCCATTCCATGCCGAAGTGCCCGAACAGCGCGGTGATGGCGCGGAAGGACAGGTCGTGGGTGCGTGCGGTGGTGTGCGAGGTGGTGGGGCCGATATGGCTGCCCACCAGTTCCGGCGGCACCACGGCGCCGGTCCAGCGCTGGATGGTCTGCCGTTCCAGGGCGTCGTTGCAGTCGGAGGCCCAGATGCGGTCGGTCCGCTCCAGGATGCCGAGGTCCACGCGGCCGCCGCCGGAGGAGCAGCTTTCGATTTCGACGTGCGGGTGGGCCTTCTTGAGTTCGTCGAACAGCCGGTAGGCGGCCAGGGTCTGCGCATGGACGGAGGCGCGGCCGCCGTGCCCGTGCTCCACGAGGTCCCGGTTCTGGTCCCATTTGAGGTAGCTGATGTCGTTTTCGGCAAGGAGCGTGGAAATGCGGTCGAAAATGTACTGCCAGGCCGCGGGGTTCACGAGGTCTATCACGTGCTGGTTGCGCCACTCGAGGGGCAGCCGGCCGCCGTCCTTGTGCGCCGCTGCCGAAGGGCCGACGATCCAGTCCGGGTGCGCGCGGGCGACGTCCGAATCCAGATTGACCATTTCCGGCTCCACCCACAGCCCGAACTCCATCCCGCGGGATTTCACGGCGTCGATCAGCGGGGTCAGCCCGTCGGGCCACAGGGTCTCGTCCACGTACCAGTCACCCAGGCCCGCATGGTCGTCGCGGCGGCCGCGGAACCAGCCGTCGTCAAGCACGAACCGTTCCACGCCCAGGTCCGCGGCAGAATCGGCGAGCTCAATCAACGTGTCCAGGTTGTGGTCGAAGTACACGGCCTCCCAGGTGTTCAGCACCACCGGGCGGGGCTTTCCGGCCGGCAGGCCGGTGGAGGCGGCGGGCAGGACGTGGTGCGGGCGGGACCGGAACCAGCTGTAGAAGGCCTCGGTGATGCCGTCCAGGCCACGGTCCGAGTAGGCGGCGAACAGGGCGGGGGCGGTGTAGCCCGCGCCCGGCTCCAGGACGACCTCCGCCGGGCCCAGCAGCTCCGAGCCGCCGATGATGGTCCGGCCGTCGCCGATGGTGTCCGCGAACTGCTCGTGGTTGCCGCTCCATGCCAGGTGGGTGGCCCAGACCTTGCCGTGGCGGTTGCCGAAGCCCTGGGTTCCGGCGGCGAACAGCAGGGAGGAGTCGTGCCCGGTGCGGCCGTGCCGGCCGGTGCGGACCCAGGTGCCCTGCTGGATGCGGCGCCGCTGCGGGTGGCGTTCACGGCACCAGCGCCCGGTCAGGTCCAGGAGTTCGACGGCGTCCGGCGCCACCGGAAGGACGGTGGCCAGCTCATCGACCTGGAAGGGGGCGGTGCCGTCATTGGTGATGGTGTGGCGCAGTTCCAGCAGGCCGCCGTCGTGAAGTGCCAGGGAGGTCGAGACGCTGATCCCGGCGTCGGCGTCGGTCTGGACGATGGTGGCGGTGTTGCCGGCGGCGTCGGCTGACACGGCACGGAGGCGGGCCGAGAAATCGAAGCCGGCGCCGTCACCGGTGATCCGGTGCCCGCGGAGCGCCGGGCGGCCGCGCCATGAGGAGGAAGCCTGGGGGAGGAGGCCTGAGGGGACCCGCGCATCGACGGAGGAGTGGCCGATGGGTCCGCCGAGGATGGCCAGGTCCGGGAGCCCGTTCCCCAGGTCGGCGCCCCAGTGGATGACCTCAGCCTCCCCGCTGTCGAAGCTGATCAGCAGGCTGGTGCCGGCGGAACGGAGATGCAGGGGATCCATAGGGAGGTCTCTTTCAGTGTTCAGGGCTGCGTCTTAAGTAACGCACAGGACGGAAATCACGGGAAGGGGTGGCCGGGTGCCGCCGCCGCGAGGAGGGGGCGGCGGCACCTGGCCGGGCGGCTGCGACCACATACGCAGCCACGCGAGGGGTTACTTGAACAGGGCGTTGACCTGGTCGTTGGCCTGGGTCAGGGAGCTGGCAGGGGCCTTGCCGGACACCACGGCGTCCATGGCGGGCTTCATGATGCCGTCAACCTTGGCGGCGTTGTCCGCAATCGGGAACAGGAACGTGGTGTTGTCCTTGACCTGCTGGCTGAAGGGGGTCACATCCACGCCCTTGGCCTTGAAGGCTTCCACGGCCTTGTCAGCGGAAGACTTGATGGCGGGGAACACGACGGCCTTGGAAGCGACCACGTCCTGGCAGGCGGCGGAGCCGAGGTATTCGACCCACTTGATGGCAGCATCCTTCTTCTTGGTGCCGGCGTAGATGGAGTCCGCCAGGCCGTTGTACATGCTGGCGCGCTTGCCGTTGGGACCCGTGGGGGTGGGGGCGATGCCCACCTTGACGTCCTTGTACCCGGTGTACTGGCCGATCATCCACGAACCGTTGGCGTTGATGACGGACTTGCCGGCGGCGAAGGTGTCCGCCATGCTGGCGCCCACCGTGGTCTCGAGCTTGGGCATGTAGCCCTTCTCCACCAGGCCGGCGAACCAGTCGATGCTCTGCTGGAACTTGGGGTCGTCGTAGTTGAAGTGCTTGCCCCAGGGGTTCTTGTCGGTGTGCGTCCAGCCGGTGGTGCCGGTGAGGTAGCTCCACTCGGTCTGGCCCTGGCCGGAGCCCGAGCCGGTGAGGCCGAGCCCGTAGACCGCCACGTTGTTCTTATCGAAGCCGGGTTCGTCGCCGCGCTTGCCGTTCTTGTCCACGGTCAGGTGGGCGATGGTCTTTTCGTAGCTGCCGCCGTCCTGCGGGTTCCAGGTGAGGCTGGCCATTTGCTCGGGGGTGACGCCCGCGTCGGCGGCGAGCTTGGTGTTGTAGAACAGGGCGACGGTGTCCCAGTCCTTGGGGAGGCCGTAGCGCTTGCCGTCCTCGCCCACCCAGAGGTCCGCGAGCCCGGAGTTGTAGATTCCGGTGTCCACGTTGTCCTTCTTGACGGCGTCATCGAGGGCGAGGAGCTGCTTGTTCTTGATGAATTCGGGGTACTTGCCCAGGTGGTCGGTGAACACGTCCGGGGCGGTGCCCGCCACGAAGCCGTTGGTGAGGGTGCCCCAGTAGTCGTCCCAGCCGCGCTGGGTGACCTTGACGGTGATGTCCGGGTTGGCCGTGTGGAAGTCGTCGGCGCACTGCTTGTACGCGGGGAGCTGGTTGGCGTCCCAAAGCCAGTAGTTGATTTCGCCCTTCGCGGAGTCCGCCGAGCCGCCGTTGCCGCAGGCGGAGAGGGCCAGGACTGCCGCGGCGGCTGCTGCCAGGGAGCCGAGCGCTTTCTTGTTCATTTTCATTACGGGTCCTTTCAAGGTGCTTCCGGGCAGGCCACCATGGCCCGAGCGGAGCTGACGGGGTGGAACGGAAGGAGGGGATTGCGTGGAGGGGAACTACTTGATGCCGGAGAAGCCGATGGAGTTGACGATTTTCTTGCCGAAGGCTGCGAACAGGATCAGGACGGGCAGGGCGGAAACCAGGGTGGCGGCCATCAGCCCGGACCAGTCGGGTGCGCCCTGCGGTGACTGGGACTTGAAGACGCCCAGGCCCACAGTGAGGACGCGCACCGATTCTTCCTGGCCCACCAGCAGCGGCCAGAAGTAATCGTTCCACTGGCCGATGAAGGTCAGCAGGGCAAGCGTGGCGATGGGGGCTGCGGCGTTGGGCAGGATGATCTGGAAGAAGATCCGAAGGTGCTTGGCGCCGTCGAGCATGGCCGCTTCCTCAACCTCGCGGGACATGTTCAGGAAGAACTGCCGGAGGAAGAAGATGGCGAACGGGGTCATGAAGATGTAGGGGAGTACCAGGCCCACCATGGTGTTGAGCAGGCCGAGGTTCTTGATCAGGAGGAAGTTCGGCAGCGCCGTGAAGATAGGCGGCACCATCATGGTGGCCAGGAACAGGCTGAACACCAGGTTCCGTCCCCGCCAGCGGAGCCGGGCGAAGGCGTAGGCGGCCATGGCGCTGAAGAATACGGCGCCGGTGGTGGTGATGGACGCGAACAGCACGGAGTTGCGGAGGTAGACCCAGAAGTCGATCTGGGCGCCGGATCCGCCCTCGGCGACGGCTTCCTCGGGTGTCTGCAGGCCGAAGACCCGCTTGAACGCGCCCAGGTTGAAGTCTGCGGGAAGCAGGTTGGTGGCGTTGCCGGCCAGCGACCCGTTGGTGGACAGGGCCGTCCGCAGGACCCAGTAGAACGGGAGGACGGAGACTGCGACGGCAAGGGCCACGAGCAGCCAGGCGGCGGCGCGGCGCCAGCTGAACGGACGACGGCGGCGGGCGGGCTTGGCGGAGACGGAAGCGTGAGCGGTGGTCATGGGAGTGTCCTTAGTCCAGGTCCGATTCGTTGCCCTTGAGGAACTTCATCTGGATGAAGGCCACCAGGGCGAGGATGACGAAGAGGATGACTGCCAGGGCGGAGCCGTATCCGAAGTCCGACTCCGTGAAGGCTTTTTGGTAGATGTAGAACTGCAGGACCCGGCTGGCGTTGACGGGGCCGCCCAGGGTGGTGACGGCGACAGTGTCGAAGACCTGGAAGGAACCGATGACGGTGACGATCAGGACCAGTACCAGCACCGGCCGCAGCAGCGGCATGGTGATCCGCCAGAACGTCTGCAGCGGCGAGGCGCCGTCCAGGTTGGCGACTTCGTACACGTGCTGGGGGATGGCCTGCAGGCCGGCGAAGATCAGCAGGGCGGTGTAGCCCATGTGGCGCCAGGTATTGATCAGGGCCTGGGTGGGAATGGCCCACTCCGGGCTGCCGAAGAACGCGACCTTGGGCAGGCCCACGGCGTCGATGAAGTAGTTGACGATCCCGATCTGGTAATCGAGCAGCCAGAACCAGAGGAGCGCGGCGATGACGTTGGCCATCAGGTAGGGCAGGAGCAGGGTCCCGCGGATCAGGGTGGACTTTGCCACCCGGTGCATCAGCAGGGCAAGGCCCAGGGCCAGTGCGGTCTGCAGGGCGATGTTGATCAGCACGTACTGCGAGGTGACCGCCAGTGCGTTCCAGAACAGCGGGTCCTTGGCGATGGCCTCGTAGTTGGCCGTCCCGATCCATTCGGGATCACCAAGGATGCTGTATTCGGTAAAGCTGAGGTAGATGCCGCGAAGCGTCGGCACCAGGTAGAAAACGATGAATCCGATCATGGCCGGGGCGATGAAGAGCAGGGCGATCTTCAGGTCGCTTTGTCCCCGTCGCTTCAGCGGCCGGCGCACCATGCGCGGTGCCGGGCTGGCAGTCCTGGTAAGGGTGGTCATCATCGACCCTTTCGGCGAGTGTGATGGAAGTAACAGGCTGGGAAATAATCTACACGAGTAGATGCCAGCCCTGCAAGAGGTTAATTTTTCTTGACTGGCAGGGTTATTTGTCCATCCGCTGGATGTTGACTCGAGTAGAAACGGGTGCGAGACTCAGATATTCCCTGACGAAAGGCATGACAATGACGTTCTCCATCGGCATCGTGGGCGCCGGCCAGTTTGGTTCCCAGTTCGCGCATCTGTTCAACCTCCACCCGGGCGTAAGCGCCGTCCATGTCGTGGACGAGCGCCCCGAGCGGGCGGCCGAGGCGGTGGACCGGTACCACCTCGCAGGCCAGGTAGCGGACTTCGAGGCCCTGCTTGCCTCCGACGTCGACGCTGTTGCCATCTTCACCCAGCGCTGGACCCACGGGCCCCTGGTGGAACGGGCGCTGCGCGCGGGCAAGCACGTCTACTCAGCCGTGCCCATGGCAGTTTCGGAGGAGGAAATCGAGCGCATCATCACCGCGGTCCGTGAGACCGGGAATGTCTACATGATGGGGGAGACCAGCTATTACAACCCCGCCACCGTCTACGCTCGCGAACAGCAGGCGGCCGGCAAGTTCGGCCGGATCTTCTACTCCGAGGGTGACTACGTCCACGACATGGACCTGGGTTTCTACGATGCCTACCAGTACAGCGGTGGCGAGCGGTGGAAGGAGACTGCCAGCTACCCGCCCATGCTCTATCCCACGCACGCAATCGGTGGCGTGCTCGGTGCCATCCCGGCCCACGCGGTCAGCGTCAGCTGCGTCGGTGTCCGGGACCAGCGCAACGACGGCGTGTTCGACAAGGACATCAGCATTTTCGGCAACGACTTTTCCAATGCCACGGCGCTCTTCGAACTCAACGACGGCGGCGTCATGCGCACCAACGAGATGCGCCGCGTGGGCTACCCCTCCCATATCCGCGAATCCCGGTTCCGGTTCTTCGGCACCGAGGCGAGCTTCGAACAGCTCGCCAAGGTCACCGTGTGGCAGGACAAGCAGGACGTCCACGACATCTCCGAGCAGATGGAAACCCGGCCCAGCATCCCGCTGGACGACCCATCCCTGGCCCACGTCGCACCGGAACTCCGGGACGCCTTCGTGTCCGGGCTTTCCCCGGTGCACGACGCCGACCGGCTGCCGGAGGAGTTCCGCGGTGCGCCCAACGGGCACGAGGGCAGCCACCATTTCCTGGTGGACGACTTCGTCACCGCCGTGAACAACCGGTCCCTGCCCCCGGTCAATGCCTGGGTTGCGGCACGCTTCACCCTCCCCGGAATCGTGGCCCATGAATCGGCCCGGCAGAACGGGGCGCGGCTGCCCATCCGCGACTTTGGCGACGCCCCGGCCAGCTCCTAGCTAGCATGTACTCCATGACCACTTCGCCGGTACAGGCCTCCCGCGGCGGCCCCGTGACGCGGAAGGACGTGGCGCGCTACGCCGGCGTCAGCACCGCCGTCGTCAGCTATGTGGTGAACGGCGGGCCGAAAAAGGTTGCGCCGGCCACCGAGGCGAAGGTGCAGGAGGCCATCCGCCGGCTGGGGTACCGTCCCAACGCCGCCGCCCGCGCGTTGAAACTGGGCTCAAGCGAAACGCTGGGGCTCATCATCCCGGACAACACCAACCCCTTCTTTTCGCTGTTTGCGCACGCAGTGGAGGATGCCGCTGAGGACCTGGGCTACGCCCTGGTCCTCAGCAACTCCGACGGCAACCTGGCGACGGAGCGCCGCAACATCAAGAACCTTGCCGCCCGGCAGGTGGACGGGGTCCTGCTGGCCAGCGTGCTCTTCGAGCCGGACCTGGAGGCCCTGGAAACGGCGGACATCCCATCGGTCCTGCTCAACCAGGACCGTGACGCGCCCGGCTTCAACAGCATCGGCGTCGACCTCTCCGCGGGAGCAAAAATGGCGGTGGAGCACCTGATCGGCCACGGGCACACCAACATCGGCCTGGCGATGGGTACCAACGTCTCCGGCACCACCGACGGCCGCGAGGTGGGCTGGCGGGAGGCCTTGCGGGAGGCCGGGCTGCCGGACGGGCCCATCATCTACAGCGAATTCACCAGGCCCGGCGGCTACGCTGCCGGGCAGCGGCTGCTGGCCTCCGTCAACCGGCCCACTGCCATCTTCGCCAGCTCCGACATGCAGGGAATCGGGCTGCTGCGCGCTTTCCATGAAGCCGGCGTGGCCATCCCCGGCGAGATCGCCGTGGCATCCTTTGACGGGTCCGTCGAAGCGGAGTACTCGTGGCCGCCCCTCACCACGGTGGAGCAGCCGGTCGCGGCGATGGCCGAAGCTGCGGTGGCCGCCCTGGTGGGCGCCGGCCGGGGGGAAAAGCCCCGGCACCGGATCTTCCCCACCACCTTGCACATCCGGCAGTCCTGCGGCTGCCCGTAGCGCCTGCGGCTTCCGTAGGGGAGGGGCTCAGGCGGGTTTGGCGATCCGCAGCCGGCTGACGCTTTCCTCGAGGGTCCGCCGCGCGTCGGCGCTGAGGCCGGCATCGCAGATCACCTCGTCGGCTTCCTCAAGCGCGGCGATGGTACTCATGCCCTGCGTCCCCCACTTGGTGTGGTCGGCCACCACCACCAGCTTGCGCGACGCCGTCACGAAGGCCCGGTCCGTCTCGGCCTCGAGCAGGTTGGGGGTGGTGAAGCCCGCGTCCGGGTCCATGCCGTGAACCCCCAGGAACAGCAGGTCCAGGTGCAGCTGCTTCAGCGCCGCCGTCGCAATCGGTCCCACCAGGGCGTCCGACGGCGTGCGCTCGCCGCCGATCAGGATGACGGTGGAACCGTACGGCGCCCGGGACGGGGCCGCCGGATGGAAGAGGTCGGCGATGCGTACGGAGTTGGTCACCACCGTGATCCGCGGGCCCTTCACCAGTTCCTGGGCCAGCGCCCACGTGGTGGTTCCCGCGCTGAGCCCCACCGCCATCCCCTCGTGGACCATCCCCGCGGCTTCGACCGCGATGGCACGTTTTTCCGCCGTCAGCTGCGTGGACTTGAGCTCGAAGCCGGGCTCATGGGTGGTGGCACCGCCGGGAAGCTTGGCGCCGCCGTGGATCCGCTCCAGCTGGCCGCCTTCCTCCAGCAGCTCGATGTCCCGCCGGACCGTCATCAGGGAGACGCCGAGCTGCTGGGCAAGGTCTGACACGCGGACTACCCGTTCCCGCTGGACTGTGTCCACGATGGCCTGGTGTCGTGCGGCGGGGAGCATGGTGTTCCTTTCGGGCGTGCGGCTGCCGGGGAGGCGGTGTCCCCGTCACATTCCATCTTTACCTACCCCTTGCTGGAACCCAGAGTCAGCCCCGCCACAAACTGGCGCTGCAGGAGCAGGTAGATGACCAGTGTGGGGATCACGGTGATGACCGCGCCGGCGGCCAGGAGGTTGTAGTTGCTCAGGAACTGTCCCTGCAGGTTGTTGATGGCTGTGGTGATGGGGAGCCGGTTGCCGCTCTGGATGAAGAGGAGCGGCCAGAAGTAGTCGTTGTAGATGAAGATGACCTCGAGCGTGCCCAGCGCGGCGAACGCGGGACGGCACAGCGGCATGATGATTTCGCGGTACTGCCGCCAGATTCCGGCGCCGTCCACGAGCGCCGCTTCGGTCAGGTCTGCGGAGAGCGCCTTCATGTAGTTGGAGAGGACGAAGGTGCAGAACCCCATCTGGAACGCGATGTGGATGGCAATCACCGCGATATACGTGTTCAGCAGGTTGCCGGAGTCGCTGAACGAATACGGCACTTCCAGGTGCTTGGCCATCTCAAAGAGGGGTGCAGCCAGGACCTGCGGGGGCAGCAGGTTGCCGGCCGTGAACATGATCAGCAGCGTGATGTTGAACTTCCAGTTCACCCGGCTGACGGCGAATGCCATCAGGGACGCGAAGAACAGCGTCAGCAGGACGGCGGGAACTGTGATGATGACCGAGTTCCAGAAATAGGTGGCGAACCCACCCTGGGTCCAGGCTTGGACGAAGTTGTCGAAGTTGAACTGGCCGGCCACGCTGAAGTAGCCGTGCTCATTGGTGGAGGCCACAGGCCTGAGCGCTGTGAAGAGGGCCCAGCCCAGCGGGATTAGCCACATGACGGCCATGGCCACAAGGAAGATGTGTGTCCCGTAATGGCGCTTGGGCTGGCTGCCGGAGCGGGACAGGTTGGCGGTGTCAGGCCTTGCGGTGCGGGCGGCGGCGATGCTCATGCTTGGTTCTCCTTGCCGAAGGTACGGCTGAGGTAGAAGACGATGGGGACGAGCGAGATGACCAGCAGGACCACCGCGAGGGCGGATCCGACGCCGATCACCTGGCCTTCGCCCACCAGGTTCTGGATTACCAGGGCGCTGAGCATTTCCAGGCCGTTGGTGCCGCGGTTGATGACGTAGACCACGTCGAAGGCGCGGAGGGACTCGATGATGGTGATCACCACGATGACGATGTTGATGGGGCGCATGGCCGGGAAGACGACCCGGAAGAACGTTTGCACGGCGTTGGCCCCGTCGATGGCTGCGGCCTCCTTCAGGCTTGGGTCAACGCCCTTCAGCCCGGCCAGGTACAGCAGCATGACGTAGCCGGCGTGCCGCCAGGTGGCTGCGATCAGGGCCGCCCAGATGTTGACGGACGAGTCACCGAACCAGTCCACGGCCTGCGGCGTGCCGGCGGTGCCCAGGAGGAAGTTCAGCAGCCCGTTGTCGCGTTGGTAGAAGAGCTGCCAGATGATGCCGATGAGGGCCAGCGACAGCATGACGGGGGCGAAGAAGATGCTTTGGTAGATCTTGCTGCCGCGGATGTTCTGGTCCAGGAGAACCGCCAGCAGCAGCCCTAGTGGCGTAGCGATCAGGGCAAGGAACAAGAGCCAGAGCATGTTGTGCTGGAGCGCCGGCCAGAACGGCGGATAGTCCTGGGCGATGAACTGGTAGTTTTCGGTCCCTGCGGAGCGGATGTCCGTCAGGTCGAGGCCGTTCCACCGGGTGAAGCTGAGTCCAATCGACATCAGCGTGGGCAGCCAGACGAGGGCCAGTTCGATCAGGGTAGGGATGCCGACCATCAGGATGAGGACTACCTTGTCCCGTCCGGATAGGCGCCGGACCCGGCCGCCTTTGACAGGACGGGTTCTGGCGGGTTCCCGCGCTTCCGGCGGGATCAGTTCTTGTGCGGTGCTGCTCATGGAAATCTTTCCCTTGCTGGGGCCTGTTTTGCTGCTGTGGTGCATGCAGGTGGGCGGGACGACGGCGGCAGTGCAGTGCCGCCGTCGTCCTTCCTTTGGTGGACTACTGCGCTGTGTTCGATTACTGCGCGGCGTAGAGGCTCTTGGCCTGCGCCTCGAGGTTCTTGACGTCCACGGACCCGTCCTTGATGAAGCTCTGCAGGGCGGGGATCATCACGTTGTTGGCCATGGCCGGCAGTGCGTCGCGGTCAAAGAACTGGCTGATGTACTTTGCACCTTTGATGGTGTCCGCGCACTTCTTGTTCAGCGGAGTGAACTTCGAGGTGTCCGCGCCGTTGGCCGTGGCGATGTTCGAGCTGTCCACCTTCGAGTAGGCGTCCTGGGCCTCGGGCGTGCCGAGGAAGGCCAGGAAGTCCCGGGCTGCCTTGTTGTCGCCGCCCTTCTTGGACAGCAGCAGGCCGTCAATCGGAGCCTCCACGGCATCCCGGCCTTCCATCGCGATCTCCGGGAAGGCGAAGAAGTCGATGTCGGCCAGTACCGCGGGGTCGGTGAACTGCTGCGTGACGAAGGAACCGAGGAGGTACATGCCGGTCTTCTTCGCCTCAAGCGCCTTGGCGGCGTCCTGCCACGTCTGGCCGAGGGCTGCGGGGTCCTGGAACGGAAGGAGGGCCTTCCAGGTGTCAAAGACGGCACTGACTTTCTGCTGGTCCCAGGATTCCTTGTGGGCGCACAAATCCACGTGGAACTGGTAGCCGTTGAGCCGCATGTTGAGGTAGTCGAACGTGCCCATGGCCGGCCACCCGTCCTTGTCGGCGAAGCCGATGGGGATGATGCCGTCCGCCTTCATCTTCGCTGCCAGCGTCTTCAGTGCATCGAAGGTTTCCGGGACCTGGTAGCCCTTCTCGGCCCACAGGCTCTTCCGGTAGAAGAAGCCCCAGGGGTAGTTGTAGTTGGGAACGAAATACATCTTGCCGTCGGGGCCGGTGGAGGCCTTCTTCAGCGCATCGGAGTAGTTGCCGCCGATGTTCTGCCAGACATCGTCGATGGGAGCGAGCAGCCCCTTGCCCGCGTAGTACTGCATCCGGTAGCCGGCAAACCAGGTGAACGCGTCGTCCGGCGAGCCCTGCAGGTAGGAATTGATCTTGTTCTGGAAGTCGTTGTGGGGCACAACGTTGGTGGTGACGGTTTTGCCGGTCTTGGCCGTGAATGCGTCCGTGACGGCCTGGTAGGCCCGCTTGGGGACGTCGTCCGAGGCCCCGGAACCGAACGTCAGGCCGGAGGACTCCGAACCGGTGGCCGAAGGGCCGCTGCCGCCCGTGCAGGCTGCCAGGAACGGGATGCCGGCCAGACCGGCTGCCCCTACGCCGACCGTCTTGAGGATGGTCCGCCTGCTTGGAAACGCGGTGGCCGACGCATCGAACTTTGAAGCCATGTTCTCTCCCTTGAAAAATAGCCGTGTGAGGCACCTCACATGGAATGACTATAACCTCGCAAAAGCGAACATGGAAGAACGGGAAATAACATGTTGCACATCGTGATCTTTGAATCGTCACAAACGCCGAATGGCCCCGCTTCCCCGCGATGACGGGGGAAGCGGGGCCATCCAGTGGACCGCGGGCGATGCTAAGCCAGTGTTACTTTCTGAGCGACTGGGCGATCTGCTGCATGATCGTGGGGTCGGAGAGGGTGGTGGCGTCGCCGGGGTCGCGGCCTTCGGCGACGTCCTTGAGGAGGCGGCGCATGATCTTCCCGGAGCGGGTCTTGGGCAGCTCCGGCACCACGAGGATGTTCTTCGGTTTCGCGATGGGGCCGATTTCCTTGCCCACGTGGTTGCGCAGTTCCTGCACCGTGGCATCACCGTTGTTCGCGGCGTCGCCCCGGAGGATGACGAACGCGACCACGGCCTGGCCGGTGGTCTCATCCGAGGCACCCACTACGGCGGCTTCCGCCACTGCGGGGTGGGACACCAGGGCGGATTCGATCTCCGTGGTGGAGAGCCGGTGCCCGGAGACGTTCATGACGTCATCCACCCGGCCGAGGAGCCAGATGTCGCCGTCCTCGTCCTTCTTGGCGCCGTCGCCGGCGAAGTACATGTTCTCGAACCGGGACCAGTAGGTGTCCTTGAACCGCTCGGGGTCGCCCCAGATGCCGCGGAGCATGGAGGGCCAGGGTTCGCGGATCACCAGGAACCCGCCGTGCCCGTTGGGGACGGAGGCGCCGTTTTCGTCCACGACGTCCACGGCGATGCCGGGCAGCGGGACCTGGGCGGAGCCGGGTTTGGTGGCGGTGACCCCGGGCAGTGGGGCGATCATCTGGGCGCCGGTTTCGGTCTGCCACCAGGTGTCCACGATGGGGGCCTTGTCGCCGCCGATGACCTTGCGGTACCACATCCAGGCCTCGGGGTTGATCGGCTCACCCACCGAGCCCAGGACCCGGAGGGAGGAGAGGTCGTATTTGGCCGGGATGTCCGCACCCCATTTCATGAAGGTGCGGATCGCGGTGGGGGCGGTGTAGAGGATGGAGACCTTGTACTTTTCCACGATCTCCCACCAGCGGCCCTGGTGCGGGGAGTCGGGGGTGCCTTCGTACATGACCTGGGTGGCGCCGTTGATGAGCGGGGCGTAGGCGACGTAGGAGTGGCCGGTGACCCAGCCGACGTCGGCCGTGCACCAGTACACGTCCGTTTCCGGGTGCAGGTCGAACACTGCCTTGTGGGTGTAGGCGGCCTGGGTGAGGTACCCGCCGGTGGTGTGCAGGATGCCCTTGGGCTTCCCGGTGGTCCCGGAGGTGTACAGGATGTACAGCGGGTGTTCGGAGTCGTGGCCCACGGGGCTGTGGTCGGCGGAGGCCGCGTCCACTGTGTCGTCCCACCAGTGGTCCCGGCCCTCGGTCCAGTCCACGTCCTGGCCGTTGCGTTTGACCACCACCACGTTCTGCACGGTGTGCCCGTCGTGGGACAGGGCATCGTCCACAGCCGCCTTCAGCGGGCTGGGCTTGCCGCGCCGGTAAGTGCCGTCGGCGGTGACCACGAGCTTGGCCTCGGCGTCGTCAATGCGGGACCGCAATGCATCGGCGGAGAACCCGCCGAACACCACGGAATGGACCGCGCCGATCCGGGCACACGCCAGCAGCGTGATGACGGCCTCCGGGATCATCGGCAGGTACACCGCCACCCGGTCGCCCTTGGATACGCCCAGGGACTCGAAGGCGTTGGCCGCCTTCTTGACCTCTTCGGTCAGCTGCGCGTAAGTGTAGGTGCGGGTGTCGCCCGGTTCGCCCTCGAAGTAGATGGCCACCCGGTCCCCGAGGCCTGCCTCGACATGCCGGTCCAGGGCGTTGTACGCGGCGTTGAGCTCACCGCCCACGAACCACTTCGCGAATGGCGGGTTGGACCAGTCAAGGGCCTGGGTGAAGTCCTTGCTCCAGGTGAGCAGTTCGCGGGCCTTCTTCGCCCAGAAAGCCGGCCGGTCGGCGTCGGCCTCCCCGTATTCCGCAGCCGTGACAACGGCGTCTGCTGCGAATTCCGGGCTCGGCGGGAAGGCGCGGGTCTCGTGCAGGAGGTTTGCAAAGGCGTCGCCCTGGTGCCCGCCTTGCTGGCCCTCCTGCTGCGTGGAAGCGGCCGGAACGGTGGCGGTGGAGCTGGGGGTGTCCTGGGACATGTGAACCTCATCATTCATCGATCTTTGCCGCGCGGAATGCTGTTCCGCGCAGGGCCCGCCGCTCGCACGGCGTCGGGCTCCAGCCGGGACGGGCATGCCGCAAAGAGCTGTTCCGGAACCAAGCCTAATGCGTGCCGCCCGCGCACTGTGCCCCCCGTCACAGATGGGCCCGTGAGCGGCATTTTTTAAGCGGTGAGTGGTGTTTTTTACGGCTGCGGGCCGCGCCCGCGGGCCCGTGCCAGCTAGTGATCAGCCTGGCTGTTGACTAGGCTGAGATGGAATTGTGACTTCACTTCGTACCGCCCCGCCAGGCGGCAACGCTGCCTGGCGGGGCGGGGACGCATGTCAAGACGGCACAGTTTTCGGGCCCGGACCGGGCCCCGTGCCGCCACGCTAAGGAGAGCAGAATGAACCAGCAAAGCTTCGGCCAGCGAACCGGCCCCGACACGGAGTCCGGCCATCGCGGCGCCGGCGCTGCCACCGGGTCAAGCCGGCCGGCCGCACCTGCGGGCAAAGGGGGACCCTCCCGCTTTTCCAAGGATGCCAACCAGGCAGTGCTGGGCCCGTTCACGCTACGGGACCTGACGGTCTTCGCCGCCACCCTCATCCTGTTCGTCGCTTCCCTGCTGCCCATCTTCGGGGCACGCTACAACCTGTGGAACCTGAGCAACCTGTTCTTCCTTGGCCTGGGCATCGTCCTGCCGCTGATCGTGAGCGCCCTGTTCGCCGCCCGCAGGCTGGCACCCAGCACCAAGATCCGCATCGGGTCGCTGTCCATCGACCAGTTCGCATCGGTGGTGGCGTCCTTCGCGGTCGCTTTCTTCTTCCTGACCGTCGCGGTCGCCTACGTCCACGTGCTGCTCGTCGCATTGATCGGCGCGGTCATCCTCTTCGCCGCAACGGTGCTGGGCCGGTTCCTGCCATATCTGTCCGGCGACTTCCAGGGCCGGACCGAGGTGCCGGCGCACCTGGTGGCCCGGGACGCCGCCGTTCCGGTCCATGCGCCGCGGGCGCCCAGGGCGCCCAAGCCGGAGGCCGCTTCCCACCAGCCCCGGAGCGGCGGTAAGGGCATCTTCGGCGGCGCCGGCGCGGGTTCGTCCGCAGTCCAGCCCGGCGCCGGCACCCGTGAACCCGTCCGTTCCAGCCAGCCGCCGGCCACCGCCGCCGTTCCGACGACCCCGGCGGCAGGCGCCACCCTTGCCGGCGCCACGGGCGCAGCGGCACCGGCCGGAGCCACGCCGGCCGCGCCGGTCTCCACAGCTCCGGAAGCGGCGGACCGTACCCCCGATGTGGACGCGGGCCCGCCCACCCAGGCTGCCGACGTCGTACGACCCGCCCAGGCGCCTGCTGCGTCCACTCCCGCAACTCCATCCGGCGCTCCGGCACCGGAGGCGGCGGCATCGGAAGGATCCCTTGCCCCGCGCGCCACCTGGGAACCGCCGGCCGCCACCGCCGTGCACCAGCAGGTCCGTTCCGAAGAACCCATTGGCGCAACGGTCGACCCCGCCAGCCGGCACGACGAAACGGACGACCACCCCATCCACGAAGCCTTCTGGTTCGCCGTCGCACAGCACCGCACAGCCTACGATCCCCGCACCGGCGCGCCCGCGTTCGTGATCGAACCCGGCGGCTGGGTGCTTGCCCTTGAGGACCGGGGCCACGAGTTCCTGGTCCAGCACACCGATGGGCGGCTGGGCATCCTGCGGGACCTCAGCAACATCGAGCGCGGCTAACAGCCATGGCCGCGCTGCGGGCAGCCAGGCCCGGCGGGAAAGCTCCCGCCGGGCAGGCCGGCCAACACGGCCAGGCCGCCGGGATGCCGGTGGTCTCCTCCGAGTCGGTGCTGGCGCTGAAGCGGCGCGCCCGCCGCATCAACAGGGCCCTGGCTGAGAAGTACCCCTACGCGCACGCGGAGCTGGATTTCACCAACCCCTTCGAACTGCTGGTGGCCACGGTCCTGTCGGCCCAGACCACGGATGTCACGGTCAACCAGATCACGCCCGTGCTCTTTGCGCGCTATCCGGACGCCCGGGCCATGGCGGAGGCGGAGCCGACCGCCCTGGAGGAGATCATCAAGCCCACGGGCTTCTTCCGGGCCAAATCCCGGAACCTCATCGCCCTGGCAACCCGCCTGGTGGACGACTTCGACGGCGTGGTGCCCGGCCGGCTCGACGACCTTGTGACACTGCCCGGCGTGGGGCGCAAGACCGCCAACGTGGTCCTGGGGAACGCGTTCGGCGTCCCGGGCATCACCGTGGACACGCACTTCGGCCGGCTGGCCCGCCGGTTCGGCTGGACGCAGTCCGAAGACCCGGTGCAGATCGAGCACGACGTCGCCGAACTGTTCGAGCCCAGGGACTGGACCATGCTCTCGCACCGCGTGGTGTTCCACGGCCGGCGGGTCTGCCACTCCCGCAAGCCCGCCTGCGGTGCCTGCCCCGTCGCCAACTGGTGCCCGAGCTACGGGCTGGGCGAGACCGATGCCACCAAGGCCGCAAAGCTCCTGAAGTACGAACTTGCGCCCGGCAGCGAGGCCCTGCTGGAACAGCTCCTGGCGGAAACGCACCGTGCCGCCGAGATCAGGATGGCGTCGCAAAAGAGGACACCATGAGCGCACGGGAAGACCTCGCCAACCTGGTCCGCCGGGCTGAGGCGGGAACCTCGGGCCCGCCGGACCCGCGCTGGGCGGCCCTGACCGTGGACGCCGCACGGGCCCGCAGGGCGGCCGTCCTGATGCTCTTCGGGGTGCTCGACGACGTCCCGGCCGAGTCCGGAAAGCCCCTGGCGCCAGCAGCATTGGACGTCCTGCTCCTGGAGCGCGCCCACACGCTGGGGTCGCATCCGGGACAGGTAGCCTTTCCCGGCGGCCGGATCGACCGCGGTGAGACGGCAGTGCAGGCGGCCCTGCGGGAAGCCGAGGAAGAGACCGGCCTGAATGCGGCCGGGGTGGAGGTTCTGGGCACCCTGCAGGAGCTGGGACTGGCCCACAGCAACTTCCTGGTGACACCGGTCCTGGGCTGGTGGCACTCACCCTCCCCGGTCCGAGTGGTGGATTACGGCGAATCGGCGCAGGTCTTCCGGGTCCCCGTCCGGGACCTGCTGGATCCGGACAACCGGGTCATGGCCACCGTCCACCGCGCGGGCCGAAGCTTCGAAAGCCCCGCCTTCACGGTGAACGGCGTCCTGGTGTGGGGCTTCACCGGCATCGTCCTCAGCGGCCTGTTCGACCAGCTCGGCTGGTCGGTGCCCTGGGACCAGGGCCGGCTGCACCCGATCGGAGCCTAGCGTCCGGGGTGGCCGGCCCTGGGTTCTTCAGGCCTGCTGCTGCCGCAAATCCACCACGATGCCCGTGGCTGCGTTCTCACGCATGGCGTTGATTCCGTCGCGGAGCAGGCTGAGGGACCTGAAGGTCGGCGACACTGCGACAACGTTGCCGTCGCCGTCCGTCAGCCGCAGCCGGTATGCCTGGTCGCTAACACGGTGTATTTCGAATCTGCCCGCCATGGACGAATCTGCCTCCTGGTATGCGTCGTTGCATCAGCTCGTGACCGGTCTGCTTCAGCCGCGACTAGAACTGTAACCTCCGTCACGCTGCCGGTCGAACTACTCCCGGGTAGGTTACTTCCCGTCCAGGCGGCGGGTGGCGCGCCGGCTATTTGGCATGGTCGTAGGAGTCGACCACCGCCACGCTCACCGGAAACTCCACCGGGATCCTGCCGAACAACAGCTCCTTCGCCGCGCTGGCGGCCTCCTCAATGGCACTGATGCAGGCATCCACCGACCCTTCCGGGGCATGGACCATGACCTCGTCGTGGAGGAAGAAGACCAGCTCCGGACGGGCGGCGCCGTACGTGCGCAAGGCGCGCAGCCGCCGTCGTAATTCCGCCAGCCAGCACGCCGCCCAGTCCGCAGCCGAACCCTGCACCACGAAATTCCGGGTGAAACGGCCCCTCGACCGGGCAATCGACTCCGCCCGCCGCTGCTCCTCGGCCGTGGCCGAGCGCTGGCTCCGGTACCACAGCTGTGACGGCGGCGGGGTGCTGCGGCCCAGCCTCGTGGTGACCGTCGCCCCGGACTCACCCGCCCGCGCCGCGCGTTCCACAAAGTCCACCGCGCGCGGATAGGTCCGGGCCAGCTGGGGCATCAGGCGGCCGGCTTCACCCGACGTCGCCCCGTACATCGCCCCAGCAGCGCGGTCTTGGCCTTGGCCCGGTCGCCGCCGAATCCCTTGGCGGCGATGCCGGCGTAGAGGTCCTGGTCCCGGGCGGCCTCGGCCATGGACGAATCCCGGGCGAGGGCCACCAGGACGCGCGGTTCCAGCTGGGAAGCGTCGGCGACGACCAGCTTGTGGCCCGGGTCGGCGTGCACGGCGCCGCGGACCTGGCGGGGGATCTGCAGCGCGCCTCCGCCGCGGGACGCCCAGCGCCCGGAGACCACCCCGCCCACGACGTATTCGGGCCGGAAGCGGCCGCCGTGCACCCAAGCATCCAGCCAGGCCCAGCCGTTGGCAGTGTGGAGGCGGGAGAGCTTTTTGTACTCGAGCAGCGGGCCGATGACCGGGTGGGTGGATTCGCGCAGCTCCCATTTCCGGGTGCTTTTCACCTCGATGCCATTGCGGTGCAGGGCACGCATCAGGTCCTGCGGGGAATCCGGGTTAAGGGCGGGGGAGTTGAGCAGGGCCCGCAGTTCACCCGCCAGCGCTTCCAGCCGTGCAGGCCGCTGGCCCGGGTGCGGGCGCGGGCCGAGGCACTCGGCGAGCATCTGCCCGTGCAGGTCCCCGCGCCAGGGTACGCCGGCGTGCTGCATTTCGGCGGCCACCATGGCGGCGGCCGATTCCGCGGCGAGCAGGAGCTGCAGCCGGCCCCTTCGGTTCTCCTGCGGGTCAACCGCTGCCAGGGCACCCTGCTGGGCTTCGTACTCGGCCCGCAGCTCGGCCAGGCCCCAGCGCGATTGCGGCCCGGCGCCGGGGTCGTCAAAGAGTGCGCCCTGGTCCAGCGGGGGAGGCGGCGGCTGCAGGACTTTCGGCGGAAGCAGCGGATCCTCGGCCGGGGTCCGGCCAGCGTTCCGTGCGTATTCGGTGTGGGCAGTGAACTGCGAAAAGGCCAGGATGTTGGCGCAGAGACTGACGTCGTAGCACCGTTCCACTTCGACTCCCGCGGCCAGCAGGGCCGGGTACCAGTCCTGGGTGCGGTGCCAGATCCAGCGCGTCGGTTGGCCGTCCGGCCGCCCGGCTTCCAGGTCACGGACGACGGCGGACAGGTCGCCGTGCTCGACGATGCGCGGTTCGGCGGTGGCGGCTTGGGCGTGTCCGGCAGGGGTGACTTCCTGGAGTGCGGCGCCGCCTGGGTGGGCGGCGAGCAGCAGGTACATGCTCCCATTGTGCCTTGTCTGGTCCTGGGACTTCTCCGGAACCGCTGCTTATCCACATACGGTTCCTGCGCCCTTACTCCTGGGTCGCCGTCCCGGCAGAGTGGCACCATGAGCAGGCACCAGCTGAACGCACCGCACCAAGGGCCGCTAGTTGCCGCGGATCCCTCCGGACGTTCCCGCGGGGCCGGACCGCCGGCCGGTGGCGGCTCCTGGGCCGAACCTGGCGCTGGTTCCGCGGCGGCCTGGCTCCCGGACGGCGGCGAGGTGCTCCTGGTAACCTCATCTGCCCTTCTTCGCACGGAAGTGGAGCGGATCGTTGCGGCCGCGGGCGCCCACCTGCGCGTGGCCGCCGACGCCGGGGAAGGCGCACGGCACTGGGACGCGGCGTCGGCTGTGCTGGTGGGCAGCGATGTGCGGGAGCTGCCGCCGAGGCGGCGCGGACCCGCCGTTTTAGTGGGGTTCGACGGCGAGGGCGACAGCCTGTGGCACCTCGCAGCCGCCCTGGGCGCGGAGCGGGTTGCCGTGCTCCCTGACGCGGCCGCCTGGCTGGCCGACCACCTCAGCCGGTCCCGCTCACCGGGCCCCGGCGGGGTCGTGCTCGGCGTTACCGGTGGTTGCGGCGGAGCAGGCGCCACCACGGCCGCCATCTGGATAGCCCAGGCCGCGGCCGGTCTCGGGGCCAGCGTCCTGCTCGTGGACGGGGATCCGTGGGGAGGCGGCCTGGAGCTGGCGCTCGCCGCCGAGGACAACCCCGGGCTGCGGTGGCCGGACCTGTCGGAGGCCAGGGGGAGCATCGACCCGCTGCAGTTGTCGGAGGCACTGCCGGTGGCCGGGGGCTTCGCCTTCCTGTCCTGGCCGGCAGCCCGGGAACAACCTCTTCCTGTTGCCCCCGCCACCACAGCGGGCGTGCTCGACGCTGCCCGCCGGGGCTATGAACTGGTGGTGGTGGACGTGGGCCGCGGCGCCGAACCGCTCCGCACGGTCGCGTGGGACTGCGACCGCATCCTGGTGGTGGTTCCGGCACAGCTGAAGGCAGCCGTTGCGGCGGTGCGCATACTGCAGGAGCTGCCGCCGGTGGAGGCCGCGCTGCTGGTCCGCGGCCGCCACGGGGCCGCGTTGGACAGCGCCCTGATTGCCGAGGCTATCGGCCTGCCGGTCCACGGGCGGGTGCCAGAGCTGCGGGCGGTGGCTGCGGCCTCGGAATCGGGCCGCCTGCTGGACCTTGGGAAGCGGCGGAACGTGCGGCATTTCGCGGCTTCGGTGCTGGACTGGCTCGGCGACGACCTGCACGCAGGGGAGCTGGCATGAGGCAGCCCGGTCCTTCGGCAACGGATGCTGGTTCCCGGCGCAGTGCTCTGCTGCTCGACGCGGGCCAGGCTGGGCGGCAGGCGCGGCGGCGGGAGGTCCCGGGCGGGCGCACGGCCGATTCCGTCCTGCTGGAATCCGTCCGCGAGTCGATGATGGCTGAGGCCGGTGCCGTGACACCGTCGCGGGTGGCCGCGGCTGTCCAGGCCACCGGGAAGCTGCTGGGGACTGCCGGTTCCCTCGCCGCCGTGGAGCGGATCAGTGCGGAGTTGAACGGGCTGGGGCCGCTGCAGGAGCTCACCAGGGATCCCGCCGTCACGGACATCTTCGTCAACGCCCCTGACGCCGTGTGGGTGGACAGGGGCCGCGGCATCGAGCGCGTCCCGGTCCTGTTCGACGGCGAAGCCTCCTTGCGGGCACTGGCCTGCAGGCTGGTGGCGGCCGGCGGCCGCCGCCTGGATGACGGCTCACCGTGTGTCGATGTCAGACTGGCCGGCGGCTACCGTGTCCACGCCGTGTTGCCGCCGGTTTCCACGTCAGGGACGCTGCTCAGTGTGCGGATCCGCCGCGAGCGGGTCTTCACCTTGGCGGAGCTGCGCACGGGCGGAATGTTTGGGCCGCTGGTGCAAACAGTGCTGGAAAAAGTCGTGGCGCGCAGGTTGAGCTTCCTCATCAGCGGTGCCACCGGTTCCGGGAAAACGACACTGCTGTCCACGCTGCTGGGCCTGTGTCCGGCTGGGGAACGACTGGTCCTGATTGAGGATGCGTCCGAGCTGAACCCGGTGCACCCGCACGTCGTTGCCCTGGAGTCCCGCCACGGGAACCTTGAGGGCGGCGGCGAGGTGGACCTTGGGGAATTGGTCCGACAGGCCCTGCGGATGCGGCCGGACCGGCTGGTCGTGGGCGAGTGCCGGGGTGCGGAGGTGCGGGAACTCCTGACCGCGATGAACACCGGGCACAGCGGCGGCGGGGGCACCATCCACGCCAATACGGCTGCGGCAGTACCGGCACGGCTGGCCGCGCTGGGTGCGCTCGCCGGCATGGGCCCTGACGCGGTGCGGCTGCAGGCCGCGAGCGCCCTGGATGTCGTGGTCCACGTCGGCAGGACGCCGCGGGGCAGGGAGGTGCTGTGTGTGGGAGTCTTCAGCGATGGTCCCGATGGTCTGGCCGTGGTCCCGGCAGTGCTCGAAGGGGGTTTACCTGGCCCGGCATGGCCTGTGCTGGCCGCGCTGCTGGGGATGGAGCCGGGGGAGGGCCCGTGACGGTCATCCTGGCCGTGCTCCTGGGAGCGGCGGTGCTGTTGCTGCTCAGGCCGCCGCTGGGTGCGGCTGCCAGGTTCCGCGCCGCGGCCGGAACGCCCTCTGGTGCTCCGGCCCCGGCGGTTGCAGGTGCGGCCGGGCGCGGGCGGTTCCACCTTCTCGGGGCCGCCCGCGGGCCGCGGACTGTCCAGCGCGGCCCGGGGCTGATCCTGCTGGTGCAGCAGCTGGCCGCCCTGCTCAAGGGTGGCCGGACGCCGGGACGGCTGTGGGATGAGTTGTGGACCTTGTACGCCGTCGCAGGCCAGGATGAGCGGCGGATGCAGCCCGTCGGCCGGGCGGCGGCGGTGCTGACGGCCGGATCCGTCGCCGTCCTCGCCTCCGCCCATGCCGCAGCGGCCAGGGGAGCGCCGGTATCGGAGGCAATCCGGCGGTCCCTGCCCGCGGCGTTCCCCGGCAGGGATGGGGGCAGGGAGGCCCGGACATGGGCCGGCCAGGCAGCCTGCTTCGACATCGCCGAGGCCAGCGGATGCCCGCTCGCCGACGTGCTGGCCAGGTTCGCGGCCCAGCTCGAAGCCGAAGAGGACGCCGACGCGGCCCGGCAAACCGCCCTGGCCGGCCCCAAGGCCACAGTCCGCCTCCTGACCTGGCTTCCGCTGATGGGCCTGGGACTGGGGGCTGCACTGGGCGTGGACCCGCTGGCGACGCTGCTCGGCACGCCGCTGGGGCTGGCCGCGCTGGTTGCCGGGGCGGCACTGACAGTGGCCGGGAGGCTGTGGTCCGCCCGGCTTGTCGCGGCAGCAGCGGGGGCCGGAGCGCCATGACCGGCGCCGGGGCTCCCACACTGGTGCTGTTTGTGCTGCTCGCGGCCGGTACGTGGTTGGCCTGTTCCGGCCGGGACAGCCCGCGGACACGGCTGCGGCGCCTCCAGCCGCCCCGTCCGCATGGCAGGGAGCCGGCCGGCAGTCCGGCAGCGGCGGCCGCGCGCACCGGGCTGGACGACACAGCCATGATGCTCGAACTGGTCGCAGCCATGCTGGACGCCGGGGCCGGCATCGGACGGTCCCTCGCCCTGGTGGCAGGTTCGGCAGCGCCGCAATACAGGGATGCCTTGCGGCCGGTGGTCTCCGCCCTGGCCATCGGCGCTGACTGGGAAACGGCATGGCGCAGTTCGGCCGTCCGCCTCCCCGCGGTCCTGGAGTTGCGGGACGCCCTGGGTTTCGCGGCCCTGACCGGTGCCCCGTCCTCCGCGATCCTGTACGCCCAGGCCGCGAGGCTGCGCCGGGAAAAGTTCCGGGCCGCCGAGAAGCGTGCCGCCTCGCTGGGCGTAAAGCTGGTGGTTCCGCTGGGCCTGTGTTCCCTGCCGGCCTTCATCTGCCTTGGCGTGGTCCCCGTGCTGCTTGCCCTGGTCCCGTCCGGCACCTAACGCTCCTGCGGCCGGGAGTTGGCGGCCGCGGCCGGCAGCCGGTCCGGACCCTTCCTCCACAACGGCGGAAGTGACCGCCTTTTCCACTTAGCGGTTCCGGTCCCTTACCCCCTCCGACGGGTCCGGGAAGAGTCAGGACTGCCGGTAACTCCACCGGTTCACCACGAAAGGAATGCACCATGCACCACCGCAACCACACCACCAGCAGCGTGGCAACGAACGGTACGGCCGCCATCGCCACGCCCCCGGGCGGCATCCCGGACGCGGGAGGCACCCCGTACCGGGCCGGCGGCGCCGGGCAGCGGCCGGCCCAGGCGCCGGACAACGTCGTTGAGCTGTATCCCGGCCGCCGTCCGCCGCGCACAGAGATGGGCATCAGGCTCCGGGCATCCGAAGCCGGGATGGCAACTGCGGAGTACGCCATCGCCACCCTGGCCGCCGTTGGCTTCGCCGGGCTGCTGGTCTTCATCCTCCGCAGCGACGAGGTGCGCGGATTCCTGCTGAACCTGATCCGCACCGCCCTGGCGTTGCCGTGAACCGTGAGCCGGCCGTGCCGCGCCGGTCCGGTACCCTCCCGGTTGCCGGTGCGGGGGGAAGCGCCGGCGGCGGGGAAAGCGCCATTGCTTGGGAATGCGCCGTTACCGGGGAAAGCGCCGGGGAAAGCACCCGTGCTGGGGAAAGCTCGGGTGCCGGTGGACGTGGACCGTCGGCCGGACGGCCGGACAGCCCCGGGGCGGTAGCCAGCCGCGGAGCTGTCACAGCCGAATTCGCGGTGGCCCTGCCCGCTGTAGTGGCCCTGCTGGCCATGCTCCTCGCGGCAGCCGCAGCAGGCATGACCCAACTCCGGATCGAAGAGGGAGCCCGCGCCGGGGCGAGGGCACTGGCCCGCGGGGACAGCCCGGCGGCCGTCGAAGGAACAGTGCGGACACTTGCCGGCGCGTCGGCGTCCACGTCAGTGGCCGCCGACGGCGAGTGGCTGCGGGTCACAGTCACGGACCGGGTTCCCGGTCCCTTCGGATCCGCCATTCCCTGGACCTTGACGGCCCGGGCGGAGACTCGCAGCGAGGCACCGGGCAGCGCACCTGGTGGTCGGACCGGAGTTGGGTCCTGATGGGGACGCCAAGACGGCGGCGCCATCGTCGTGCCGGGCAGGGCCGCGGCACCGGGAATCCCAAAACCTCCACGGACCTCCCGGAGCGGGGCTCGGGCACCATCCTTGCCGCCGGGCTTGGCTTGGTGGTGCTGGCAGCGGTGGCCGTCACTCTGCTGCTGGCGCAGGCCGCCGTCCTGGCCAGCCGGGCTGCGACGGCCGCGGACCTCGCAGCCCTGGCAGGAGCGGATGCGCTGCGGGGAGTCACCACGGGGGAGCCGTGCGCCTTGGCCGCCGAGGTGGCGGCCCGGCATGCCGCGGCGTTGCTCAGCTGCGCGGAAGGCCCCGGCCAAACCTTGGAAGTCCGAACGGAGCTGGGCGACCGGCCGGTGTTGGGGCCGGCAACCGGCCAGGCCCGCGCCGGACCGCCGCCCTAGCCGGGGGACTGTACCGGATGCCGGCGGACGGACGTCGGAGCAATCACTGTCGGGCTTCGACCGGTACGGCGGATGACTCGGTGGCATCCCTGAGCAGGACGTCCAGCAGGGTCACGGCCGCGGCCTTGTCGAGCGGGTTGTTCTTGTTGCCGCACTTGGGCGACTGGACACAGGACGGGCAGCCGGATTCGCATTCACAGGCTTTGATGGCGTCCCGGGTGGCTGCCAGCCAGACCTTGGCCTTCTCGAAGCCCCGTTCAGCGAAGCCGGCCCCGCCGGGGTGCCCGTCATACACAAAGATGGTGGGCACTCCAGTGTCGGCATGCAGCGCGGTGGACACTCCGCCGATGTCCCACCGGTCGCTGGAAGCCACCAGGGGCAGGAGCCCGATCGCGGCGTGCTCCGCGGCGTGCAGGGCGCCGGGGAACTGGGCTTCGACCAGGCCGGCCGCGGTCAGCGGGCGGTTGTCCACGACGAACCACACGGCCTTGGTGAACAGGTCACGGGCACCGAGTTCCAGCGGTTCCTCGCCCAGGACCTCGTTCGAAATCAGGGCCTTGCGCTGGAAGGAGACAACCTGCGTGGTGACCTTTACGTCCCCGAAGTGGACTGTCACGTCACCCCACTGCATGCTTCGCTGGGTGTCCAGCACCTCGATCTGGGTTACGTCCCGCGCGGTGGTGTAGTAGTCGGGATTTGCCCGGCGCACCATGACGCAGTGGTCGTCCTCGTTCAGGTCCTCCACCACGTAGGTGTCGCCCTGGTGGACGTAGACGGCTCCCGTGTGGGCCTGGTAATGCGTCTGCGGTGAATCCATCGTGCCCAGGAGCGAACCGGTTTCGGCGTCGACGATGCTGACCGGGCCCCCGCCGTCGCCCCGGAGGTTGACCATTCCCGCCGCGCTTTGCGGATGCGTCCAGAACCAGCCGGCGGGCCGCCGCCGCAGGTAGCCCTGCGCCACCAGCCGGTCCAGGAGCATTTCGGCGGTGCCGCCGAACAGGCCGAGTTCAGCCGGACCGAGCGGCAATTCCGCCGCAGCCGCGCAGAGGTGGGGGCCCAGCACATAGGGATTGGTGGGGTCAAAGACCGTCGCCTCAACCGACACATCGAAAATGGCCTCGGGATGGTTGACCAGGAAGGTGTCCAGCGGGTCGTCGCTGGCCACGAACGCCGCGATCGCGTCCTGCCCGGCCCGCCCGGCCCGGCCGATCTGTTGGAACAGCGATGCCCGTGTTCCCGGCCAGCCGGCCACCAGGACCGCGTCGAGCCCGGAAATGTCGATTCCCAGTTCCAGGGCAGAGGTACTGGAAACCCCCAGGAGTTGGCCCGAACGCAGGGCTCTCTCCACCTCCCTGCGTTCCTCCGGCAGGTATCCGGAACGGTAGGCTGCCACCCGCTCCGGGAGGCTGGGATCCACCTCGTCAAGCAGCCGCTTGGTGATGGAGGAGATGGTTTCGGCACCCCGCCGGGACTTGATGAAGGCGATGGTGCGGACCTGGGCGGACACCAGGTTGGCCAGCAGGTCCGAGGTTTCGGCCACCGCCGTCCGCCGCTCCCTGGCCCCGTTCTCGCCCTTGATGTCCGTCAGCGCCGGCTCCCAGAAGGCGACTGTGGTGGCGCCGTGCGGCGAGCAGTCCCCGGACACCGCCTTCACCGGGGCGCCGATGAGGCGGGAGAAGGAGACGTCAGGCTCCGACGCCGTGGCGGACGCCGCGATGAACACAGGCTCGGGAAAGGAGGGCCCCGCACCGTAGTAGGCGCTGATGCGGCGCAGCCGGCGCATCAGGTTGGCGACGTGCGACCCGAACACGCCCCGGTAGCTGTGCGCTTCGTCCACGATCACATAGCGCAGCCGGCGGAAGAACCCGGCCCACCAGGCATGGTTGGGGAGAATGCCGAAATGCAGCATGTCGGGGTTGGCCAGGATGAAATTGGCGTGGTCCCGGATCCACCGCCGGGCTGCGGGGTCGGTGTCGCCGTCGTAGGTTTCCGCGCGCACCGTGGGCAGCTTCAGGGCCCGGATGGCGTTGAGCTGGTCGGCGGCCAGCGCCTTGGTGGGGGAGAGGTACAGCGTCACCGCGCCGTCGCCGTGGATCTTTCCCGGATCCGCGAGGACACGCAGTTCGGAGCGGTGGATCGCATCCAGCGCGGGCAGCTGGTAGGCCAGGGACTTGCCCGACGCGGTTCCGGTGGCGATCACCACGTGCCCGCCGGAGTGGGCGGCGTCGGCAGCTTCCACCTGGTGCCTGTACGGCTCACGGATTCCAAGGGACCCGTACGCGTCCACCAGGTCGGGGTGCACCCAGCCCGGCCAGGGTTCGTGGACGGCGTCCCGGGCGGGAATGGTGCGGACATGACGAAGCTGTTCCGGCTCCGGGCCGCGGCCCAGGAGGGGAATCAGCGAGTCATGGGGGTTCACCCCCCTATTCTTTCACCCGGCACCCGCCGCCCCGACATCAGTTTCAAACAGCGGGACCGGCCGGACTCAGCTCAGCGAGAGGTCCGCCCCTTCATGCGAGGCCGAGAGCATGAGGACCCGGGCTATCGTGGTCCAACCCAGGTGCGAATACAGCTTCTGCCCGTCGGCGGAGGCCAGCAGCAGCCCGGTCTGCACGTCGTGCCCGAAGGCCTGCGCGGCCAGCGCACGCATGATGAAACTGCCCAGGCCCCTGCGCTGGAAAGCGGGCTGGGTGATGATCTTGTCGAACACCGCGGTGTCGCCCACCACGAAAACCCGGCCGCCGGCGGCGACGGTGTCGCCCGAGCGGACCTCGGCGTAATGCACGCCGTCCTGCTCCGAGGTGTACAGGCGCAGGTCATCGTCCGAAAGCCAGGGATCCTCGGCGTCCTGGGTTTCCATGTCAACGATCATCATCGTCTGGGAATCGGAGGTCACGTTCAGCCCGTGCTGGCTGGCCAGCGCCGCATACCGGGCCGGGTTGTTGGTCAGGATTGTCAGCACCCGGGCGGGCGACTCAGCCGTCCTGGCAGCCAGGAAGGCGAACTCCGCATCCGTGGGCTCGGACGCAAAAACTTCCCATTCACCGCTCGTATCGGCCCGGAGCGCAGTGGGGAAGCGGCCCTCGGTGGAGGTCCGGTATCCGCGGCAGCCGGCCCAGCCGGCAACCCAGACTTCAAGCAGGCCAGTGATGTCTTCAACAATGGTTTCCGGGCTCATGGCATGAGACTATGCCAGCGCGATCGCCAGCAACAGGGGGCGGACGAGAGCTTATGCAATCGTGATGCGTCCCAACGGGAGCGGCCGCGGATCCGGGCCGAAGTCCCCGCCTGCCGGCCATCCCATAGCAGCCGGTACCCTTAAATACGTGGCTTTAAACCGAATTGTGCTCTTTTACGGCTTTACCCCCATCGCGGATCCGGACGCCGTGCGGCTCTGGCAGCGCGCCCTCTGCGAGAAGCTGGGCCTGACCGGCCGCATCCTCATTTCCAAGGACGGCATCAACGCCACCGTGGGCGGGGAAATCGGCGCGGTTAAGCAGTACGTCAAGACCACCCGCGAATACCGCGGGTTCCGTGACATCGACGTCAAATGGTCCGACGGCGGCGCAGCGGACTTTCCCAGGCTCAGCGTCAAAGTGCGGGACGAGATCGTCTCCTTCGGTGCCCCCGGCGAACTCACGGTGGACGAACACGGCGTCGTCGGCGGCGGGAAGCACCTCAAACCCGGGGAACTGCACGAACTCGTGGACGCCAAGAAGCGCGATGGCGAGGACGTGGTGTTCTTTGACGGCCGGAACGCCTTTGAAGCCCAGATCGGCCGGTTCAAAGACGCCGTGGTGCCCGACGTTGCCACCACCCACGACTTCATCAAGGAACTGGAGTCCGGTAAATACGACGACCTCAAGGACAAACCTGTGGTCACCTATTGCACCGGCGGCATCCGCTGCGAAGTCCTGTCCAGCCTGATGGTGAACCGCGGCTTCAAGGAGGTGTACCAGCTGGACGGCGGGATTGTCCGCTACGGCGAAGCCTTCAAGGACCAGGGACTCTGGGAGGGGTCGCTGTACGTGTTCGACAAGCGCATGCACCTGGAATTCAGCGACGAGGCGAAGACCATTGGCCAGTGCACCCGCTGCTCCGCGCCCACCAGCAAGTTCGAGAACTGCTCCAACCCCAGCTGCCGCACCCTGACGCTCTACTGCGCCGGCTGCGCTGCCAGCCCCGAGACGCTGCGGTGCCCCGGGGGCTGCGCAGCCGCCTGACCCAGCGGAGCCGCCTGAACGAGCGCAGTTGCAAGGACCAGCGCAGTCGCAAGGACCAGTGCGGCCACAACCATTCAGAGGCGGCGCAGGCGCAGCGCGTAATTCGCGCCGCTGCGGGCCTCCAGCCTGAATGAGAGGGCGCTGGCCGTGGACAGGTAAATCACGTTCTCACGGTTGACGCCGCAGCGCAGGGCCAGGTCCACCACGGTGAGCGTCTCGGTGCGCACCGTGAAGGTGACCCGCCGCTGGCTGCGGCACGCGAGGGCCAGCATGTACGTTCCGGTTTCCAGGACCGGGGAAGCAAGGGTCCGGACCTCCCCGGTGGCCAGCAGCCCGGCCTCGGCCTGGACCACCGCCTGCGGGACGTCGGGAAACGTCCGCGCCACCCACTCGCCCAGCCCGGCCTCGTCGACGGGGTCCTGCTGCAGCGGATCCCGGGTGAAGGCGGGAGCCGGGGACGCCGTGGCCGTGCCCCGCACGCTGCCGGCACGCCCGTCGTCGTACGTGTATTCACAGCCCGCCAACGCACCCGCCGCAAGCACAAACCCCAGCACGACGGCGGCCGCTGGCTTCACTGCCGCGGGCGCCCCCGGCGTCCCCACGGGACGGGGCGCGGAAACCCTCCGCACACTGGGCATAGTCCGACTCTAGGGCCCCGGCTCGCGGCGGGCCAGAGCCGGGAAGCAGTTATTGTGCCGGTGCCAGCTGGTACGCGTAGAGGAGCGGGGCGTCCACGCTGGCACCGCTGATTTCCACCCGGCCCGCCGCGGGCAGGGTGATCCTGGTGGTCTCCCGGCTGCCGTTGCAGGCCGCGCCGGCTTCGGCCACCGCCTTGCCGTCCAGCGACACGTTGAAGAAGGCCTTGCCGCTGCCGTCGCACACCAGCGTGAGCGTATACCTGCCCGCCGGGACGCTGGCCGCCTGCTGGACGGTGCGGTCGCGGTTGAGGATCTTTCCCGAGTCCTGGAGCACCACGCCGGGCGCCTCGGGCAGCGCGGTGGCCCGCCACTTTGGAACATCCGCGTTCTCCACCGAAGCCGTTGGCGAGCACCCCGTCACCGCAAAGACGGCGGAAAGGCCCAGCAGGCCGGCAACCACGGCGTGGTTCCGGCGGGCGCGCGGAAGGAAGGCAAGGCGGGAAGGCATGGCTCCACCGTACCCCCGCGGGCAGGCCGGACTAAACTTGACCGGTGCCTAGATCCCCGTATGAGTTCACCGCCGGCAACACCCCCGACGCTCCCCGCAGCGACCTCCCGGAACTGCTCAGCGCGCTCGCCGCGGACCTGCGCCGGCTGGACTACACGCTCGACGGCGTCGCCCGGCTCCTGGGCCCGGCCGCCTCCGCCGCGCTGAACCGTGACCAGGTCATCCCCGCGATGCTCGCCGCCGAGCGGGCCGTCCAGGCGGACGACGGCGCAGCGCCGCTCGCCGCCGTCGTCCGCCTGTGGCTCCTGGCCGAACCGCAGGAACGGGAAACGCTCGACGGCGCCCTGCCGGGGCTCCACGCGGACGGCCTCCTGGCGCTGGGGCTGGTGCAGCCCGTCCCCGGCACGCCGCTGCTCACGGCCAAGGCCGACCTGCGGCCCTACGGCTGGGACGCCAATGAGGACGGCAGCGGCGGCGCCGAGCTCTGGGTGGCCAGCGACCTCGCCGCCCACCAGCAGGAAGGGGTCCTGCGGCACGACCACGTCCTGGGCATCGGGCAGGCCTCCACCACGCTGGTGCAAACCACCATCCGCCCGCACACCGCCCGCGCCCTGGACCTGGGCACCGGCTGCGGGATCCAGGCGTTCCACCTGCTGCACCACTGCGAGCACGTGACTGCCACCGACATTTCCGAACGGGCCCTGGCCTACGCCCGATTCAACATCCTGCTCAACGCCGAGGCCCTCTCCGTCGACCCGGAGCGGCCCGGGGACCGGATCAGCCTCCGCCTGGGCTCGCTGCTGGAGCCCGTTGCCGGGGAGGAGTTCGGGCTGGTGGTCTCCAACCCGCCGTTCGTGATCACCCCGCGGAGCGCGGGCGAGGACTCGGCCGCCCAGTTCACCTACCGGGACGGCGGGATGCCCGGCGACGGGATCGTCTCCGCCCTCGTGGCCGGCCTCCCCGGCATCCTGGCTCCGGGCGGCACCGCCCAGATGCTCGGCAATTGGGAAATTCCCGCCGGGGCGCACTGGCAGGAACGACCGGCGTCGTGGGTGCGGCCGGGCGTGGACGCCTGGTTCATCCAGCGCGAGCAGGTCAGCCCCGAACAGTACGCCGAAACGTGGCTGCAGGACGCCTCCGAATCCCGGGACCGGGAGCACTACCGGGACGCCTACGCCGCTTACCTCGCCGATTTCGCGTCCCGGAACGTGGAAGGGATCGGGTTCGGCATGGTGTGGCTGCGCCGTCCCCTTCCCTCCGGTCCGGTCCCCGGCCCGGGGGCTGCCGCGCAGCCTCCGCTCAGCCGCTTCGAGGAAATCACGTACCCCATCGAGCAGCCCATCGGGCCCCACCTGGGCGCCGCCGTCGAACGCCATGACTGGCTGGCCGCGCACCGCCTTGAGGACGCGCACCTGCTGGTGGCGGACGACGTCACCGAGGAACGCCACCAGCGGCCGGGCGCCGAGCACCCGGGCGTCATCCTGCTGCGCCAGGGCTCCGGGCTGCGCCGCACCAACCTGCTCAGCACCGGGCTTGCCGGCTTCGTTTCGGCGTGCGACGGCGACCTGTCCGCCGGGCAGATCGCCGGTGCGCTCGAGGCGCTGCTGGGCGGCGGAGCCGGCGGCAGCGAGGGGTTCGACGACGGTTCCTTCCGCCGTGCGCTCCTGGCCGACGTGGCCAACCTGGTGCGCGACGGCTTCCTGATTCCGGCCGGGGAATGAAGCCGGGAAGGCGTCGCCGGAACCCCCCTTGTTTTCCACATGGATGCGCAGAATTCTGCAAAATATGGTGAACTAGGCGAACATGGGCGCATCTGCCCGAGCAATCTTTTTCTGTAGGAGCACCGTGCCAAGCAAGGCCAAAACCGGCAAGAAACTCGTGATTGTGGAGTCTCCGGCCAAGAGCAAGACCATCGCCAAGTACCTGGGCGAGGGCTTCATCGTAGAGGCTTCCATCGGTCACATCCGCGACCTGCCGCAGCCGTCCGAGCTTCCCGCCGAGCTGAAGAAGACCTCCGTTGGCAAGTTCGCCGTCGACATCGACCACGACTTCAAGCCCTACTACGTGGTGTCCCCGGACAAGAAGAAAAAGGTGACCGAGCTCAAGGCCGCGCTCAAGGACGCCGACGAACTTTACCTCGCAACAGATGGGGACCGCGAGGGCGAAGCCATCGCGTGGCACCTGCTCGAAGTGCTCAAACCCAAGGTCCCGGTGTACCGGATGACGTTCGGCGAGATCACCAAGGAAGCGATCCAGCGCGCCATGGGCAACCTGCGCGACGTCGACTCCGCCCTGGTGGATGCCCAGGAAACCCGCCGCATCCTGGACCGCCTCTACGGTTACGAGATTTCCCCGGTGCTGTGGCGCAAGGTGGCCCGCGGCCTGTCTGCCGGCCGCGTGCAGTCCGTGGTGACGCGCATGGTGGTGGACCGCGAACGGGAGCGCATGGCCTTCAAGGCCGCCTCCTACTGGGACCTGACCGGCCAGTTCGGCGCCGATTCCGGCTCGTTCAAGGCCAAGCTGGCCGCCGTCGACGGCGCCAAGGTGGCCACGGGCCGCGACTTCAACGACAACGGCGAGCTTGTCTCGAAGAACGTCGCCCACCTCAACGAGGAACTGGCAACCTCCCTGGCGGCCGGGCTGCAGGATGCGGACTTCCGTGTCCGGTCGGTGGACACCAAGCCGTACACCCGCCGCCCGGCAGCGCCGTTCACCACGTCCACGCTGCAGCAGGAGGCCGGCCGGAAGCTCCGCTTCTCGTCCAAGAGCACCATGCAGATCGCGCAGCGGCTGTATGAAAACGGCTACATCACCTATATGCGTACCGACTCCTCGGCGCTGAGCGACGAAGCCATCACGGCCGCGCGCCGGCAGGCGTCAGAGCTCTACGGCCCCGAATACGTTCCGCAGTCCCCGAGGGTCTACTCCAACAAGGCCGCCAACGCCCAGGAAGCGCACGAAGCCATCCGCCCCGCCGGTGACTCGTTCCGCACCCCGGCGCAGGTGGCCAAGCAGCTCTCCGGCGACGAGTTCCGGCTCTACGAACTCATCTGGAAGCGCACCGTCGCCTCCCAGATGGGCGACGCGAAGGGCTCGACGGCGACCATCCGCCTGGGCGCGGTGGCCTCTGACGGTCGCGACGCCGAGTTCAGCGCCTCCGGCACCGTGATCACGTTCCCGGGCTTCCTGGCCGCCTACGAGGAAGGCAAGGACGAGACCCGCGGCGACGAGGATTCGGACGAAGCACGCCGGCTGCCGAACGTGGCCAAGGACGATTCCCTGACCGCCGCCGACATCGTCGCCGTGGGGCACGAGACCTCGCCGCCGCCGCGCTACACCGAAGCGTCCCTGACCGCGGAACTGGAAAAGCGGGGCATCGGGCGGCCGTCCACGTACGCCTCCACCATCTCCACCATCCAGGACCGCGGCTACGTCCGGAAACAGGGTTCGGCGCTGGTGCCGAGCTGGATCGCCTTCTCCGTGATCCGGCTGCTGGAGCAGCACTTCTCCGACTACGTCGACTACGAGTTCACCGCAGACATGGAAGGCGACCTGGACAAGATCGCCAACGGCCAGGCCGTGGGTGCATCCTGGCTCCGGCACTTCTACTTTGGCGAGGACTCGGATCCGGGCCTGCTGAGCATCGTGAACAACCTGGGCGAGATCGACGCCCGGGAAATCAACTCCATTCCCATCACCGACGAGATCACCCTGCGCGTGGGCAAGTTCGGGCCGTACCTGGAGAGCTCCGCCGCCATGGTGGACCCGAAGACCGGCGAAATCGTGGAATCGGCCCGCGCCAACGTCCCCGAGGACCTGGCACCGGATGAACTCACCGCGGCCAAGGCCCTTGAACTGATGGAGACGGCGGCCCCCGAGGAACGCGTCCTGGGCACCGACCCGCACACCGGGCACACGGTGGTGGCCAAGAACGGCCGCTACGGCGCCTACGTCACCGAGGTCATTCCCGAGATGACCGAGGAACAGCTTGCCGCCCAGCCGGTGGAGTACTACAAGAACGGCAAGCCCAAGCCGCCGAAGAAACCGGTCAAGGCCAAGCCGCGCACGGGGTCCCTGTTCAAGTCCATGACCGTCGAGTCGGTGACCCTGGACGAGGCCCTCCAGCTGATGAGCCTGCCCCGCGCCCTGGGCGAGGACGCTGAAGGCAACCTCATCACCGTGCAGAACGGCAGGTTCGGCCCCTACCTGAAGAAGGGAACGGACTCCCGCTCCATCGGATCCGAAGAGGAAATCTTCACCATCACCCTGGAACAGGCCCTGGAGATCTACTCCCAGCCGAAGCAGCGCGGCGCCCGCGCCGCGGTGCCGCCGCTGGCCGAGTTCGGGCCGGACCCCGTGTCCGAGAAGAACATCGTGGTGAAGGAAGGCCGCTTCGGCCCCTACATCACCGACGGCATCACCAACATCACCGTTCCCCGCGCCACCTCCCTGGAGGAACTGACGCGTGAGCAGGCGGTTGAACTGCTGGCCGAGAAGCGGGCCAAGGGCCCCGTCAAACGGACGGCCACCCGCAAGGCGCCCGCCAAGAAGAAGGCGGCAGCGAAGAAGTAACTGCCGGGGTTTGCATGCGCTTCAGGATCGTGATCGGGTAGTCCTATGACTGATCAGCCTGGAATTGACAGCACCACCCCGCTCAACGATCTTGAGGAGAAGCTCGCCACCGGCGGACAGCCCGACGCCAGTCCCGTGGACGTCATCCTGTCCTTCCTGAACAGCGAGGTCTACATCATCAGCCCGGACACCGTGGAGACCGAAGAGTCCCAGGTGGAGCCCCTGGTGCTGGCCAACGCCGACGGCGACCCCGTCCTGGCTGTCTTCTCGCACCCCAGCCGCGTGGACCAGCCGTACCTGGAGGCGGCCCCGAATGTGCTGGGGACCCAAGGCGCGGCCATCATCGCCAACATCGGCGATGAACTGGGCCTGGTGATCAACCCGGGTGCGGCCTACGGTTTCGAAATCAACCCGGAGGGCGTGGCCAACATCAGGCGCGACTTCAAGCGCGCCGACGAGGAATAATGGCACCATGCGGCTAGGCGTCCTCGATATCGGGTCCAACACTGTCCATTTGCTCCTCGTGGACGCACACCCCGGCGCCCAACCGGTGCCGTTCGCCTCGCATAAGCGGCCCCTGTCCCTGGTGCAGTACCTGGAACCGGACGGCAGCATCAGCGACGAGGGCCAGCACGAGCTCACCGAGTTCGTCCTGGAAGCCTGGGAATTTGCCGCCCGGCACAAAGCCGAGGACCTGCTGGCCTTCTGTACGTCGGCCATCCGCGAGGCCGCGAACGGGCCCGAGGTCCTGGCCAGGGTGAAACACGAAACCACGGTGACGCTGCAGGAGCTGACCGGCAGCGAAGAAGCCTCCATGACGTTCTTCGCCGTACGCCGCTGGCACGGCTGGGGCGCCGGGCCCATCCTCAACCTGGACATCGGCGGCGGCTCCTTCGAAATGGCTTTCGGCCAGGACGAACTCCCCGAGGTGGCCACCTCGGTGCCGCTGGGCGCCAGCCGGCTCACCCGGGACTGGCTGGCCGAGGACCCGCCGTCGGCCAAGAGCGTCAAGGAACTCCGGCGCTACATCCGGGCCACGCTCAAGCCCGCGGTCCGGGAGTTCGACGGACTGGGCCGGGCCAACGTCGTGGCGGGGACGTCCAAGACGTTCCGGTCCCTTGCTCGGATTGCAGGTGCCGCGCCCAGCGCCGAGGGTCCTTACGTCAAACGCGAACTGCACGCCTCGGACCTGGGGATCTGGACCCAGCGGATCTCGGCCATGAGCTCGGAGGACCGCCTTCACCTGCCTGGCGTCTCAGAAGCGCGCGCGCACCAGCTGCTCGCCGGTGCCCTGGTGGCGGAGGCCGCGCTGGAGATGTTCAAGTTCAAGAAGCTGCGTATCTGCCCGTGGGCGCTGCGCGAGGGCCTGATCCTGCGCCGCCTGGACCAGCTGGTGTTTGCCGGTCCGCTCGAACCTGCGCCCCACGTGGCTCCTGCCAAGACGGTCGAAGCCGCAATCTAGGAACACTGCAAGCTCCTTAAACGCGGAAGCACCGGGGCCGGCAACAGGAAAATGGGGGAAAACCTGTTGCCGGCCCCGGTGCCCTGGCAGGCATCCCCATGCCTGCCGCATCACTCGCACCCTCAATGAGGTACTAACTACAGTAGGAGCCCAAGTTGTGCGCTCCCTGCAGTGAACATGGGAGTTGCCTGTGAATGGTGGGGAACTGCAATGATGGAGGCATGAGCAACCGAATCGCATTCCTTGGCTGTGGGTCCATGAACGAAGCCATTCTTGGTGGCCTGGTGGAAGCCGGCACCAACCCGGCGGACATCGTCGCAACGGTCCGCCGGGCCGGGCGCGCCGCCGAACTGGCCGAGCGCTACCACGGGATCACCGCGATCGCCGGCGAGGAAGAGCCGGACAACAACAGGCAGGCCACCAAGGGGGCCGCCGTCGTGATTCTTGGCGTCAAGCCGGTTGGCATTGCCGACCTCGCACGCGAAATCGGCCCCGCACTTGCGCCGGAAACCGTGGTGGTCAGCGTGGCCGCTGCGGTGTCCATCGCGCAGCTCGAAGCCGTGCTCCCCGCCGGCCAACCCGTGATCCGGACCATGCCCAACACGCCCGCCAAGCTCGGCCGCGGCGTCGTGTCCGTGTCCCCCGGGACCCACTGCACCGCGGAACAGCTGCAGAACGTCAAGGACATCCTGCAGGGTGCGGGAACGGTCGTTGAGGTGCCGGAGGAGCAGGTGGATGCCTTGTCCGCGATCAGCGGCTCCGGCCCAGCGTACGCCTTCTACCTGGCCGAGGCGATGGCGGCGGCGGGGGAGGAGCTGGGACTGGACCGCGAACTGTCCCTGCTGCTGGCCCGCGAAACCGTGGCGGGCGCCGGCTTCATGCTGGCGGAGCCGGGCGCCGACCCCTCGGCGCTGCGCAAGGCCGTGACCAGCCCCAACGGCACCACGGAGCGGGCCATTGCCACGTTCGATGAGCAGGGCATCCCATCCATCATCGCCGCCGGCGCCCGGGCCGCAGCCGACCGGGCAGCGGAGATCACGAAGCAGCTGGGTTAGCCTGTCCAGGGGATTCCATAGGCTCAACCCCCGGTGGTTGAGCCTGTCGAAACCTCACGGCCGGGCGGCGAACCGTTCCAGCAGGTCCACGTGGCCGGAGACGATCAGCATGTCGCGCGAGGACACCTTGGTCTCCGGCCGCGCGTAGGTGAAGTCCTCACCCGGGGACTTCACCCCGACGATCGTCACGCCGTACTTGGACCGGACCTTGGATTCATCCAGTGTGAACCCCACGGTTTCGCGCGGCGGGTACATCTTCACGATGGCGAAGTCGTCGTCGAACTCGATGAAGTCAAGCATGCGCCCGGACACCAGGTGCGCGGCCCGGACACCGGCATCGGCCTCAGGGTAGATCACGTGGTTGGCGCCGATGCGGGTGAGGATCTTGCCGTGCGACGGGGTGATGGCCTTCACCCACAGGTGTTCGATCCCCAGGTCCACCAGGTTGACGGTGATCAGCACCGAGGACTCGATGGAGGTGCCCACGCCCACGACGGCGGAGCTGAACTCCTGGGCCCCCAACTGGCGCAGGGCATCGATATTGGTGGCGTCCGCCTCCACGACGTGGGTCAGGAGGGGCGCCCACTTCTGGACCAGGCTCCGGTCGCGCTCGATGGCGAGCACTTCCCTGCCCTGCTTGACCAGTTGTTCGGCGGTGGATGACCCGAAGCGGCCCAGGCCAATCACCAGTACGGGGGCGTTGTGGGCGGGGCGCCGCGGGGCGTCGGTGGAACTAGCCAATGATCGGCCTCTCTTCGGGGTAGTGGTACAGCTGGCTGCGCTGGCGCAGGGCAAGGGCCGCGGCGAGGGTTACGGTACCCACGCGGCCCGCGAACATCAATGCCGTGAGCACGTAGACGCCTTCGGGCGCGATCTCCGCGCTGAGGTTGGTGCTCAGGCCAACAGTGGCGAACGCGGAGATGGTCTCGAACAGCACCCGGTCCAATGACTCCCCGCTGATGTGCAGCAGCAGGAACGCGCACACCGATACCAGGGTGGCGCCGGCCACGATCACCGAGATGGCCACCCGCATGCTGCCCTGCGGAATGGTCCTGCCGTAGACCTTCACGTCCGCGTCGCCGCGCGCCTCGGCGATGATGGCCAGGAACATGACGGCGATGGTGGTCACCTTGATGCCGCCGGCCGTCGAGGCGGACCCGCCGCCGGCAAACATCAGGGCGTCGGTGAGCAGCATGGTGGTGGATTCCATCTGGTTCTGGTCCACCAGGTTGAAGCCGCCCGACCGGGTCATGACCGAGGCGAAGAACGCATGGGTGACCTTGTCGCCAATGCTCATCGAACCGATGGTCCGGGTGTTGTCCCATTCCATCAGCGCCCACAGGAGGGCACCGGCCATCAGGAGGATGAGCGAGACCTGGATGGTGAGCTTGGTGTGCAGGTTCCATTTCCTATAGTTCAGGCCGTTCTGCTGCAGGACCATGACCACCGGGAACCCGAGGCTGCCCATGAACACGCCCACCATCAGGGGAACGAGGATCCACAGGTCCGTCTCGTAGGGCACGATCCCGTCCGAATGCGGAGTGAAGCCGGCGTTGTTGAACGACGAAATGGAGTAGAAGATGCCGTGCCACACGGACTGCCAGAACGGCTCGCCGAGCGTGAGGAACCGCGGGACCAGGACCAGCGCCAGGATGCCTTCGATGACCACCGACGTGCTGATGACGATCCGCAGCAGCGTACCCACTTCGCCCAGCCGGCCGGCGTTGTTCATGGACTCCGCCGCGATGATCTTGCCCCGCACACCCAGCCGCTTGCTCACCATCAGCGCCAGCAGCGAGGCGAGGGTCAGCGTGCCGAGGCCGCCGATGAAGATGCCCACCAGGATGACCAGCTGGCCGAAGAAGGACCAGTGGATCGCCGTCGACACCACCGTCAGCCCGGTGACGCAGACGGCCGAGACGGCCGTGAACAGGGCCTGGTGGATGGGCGTGGCTGTTCCGTCGGCGGAAGAGACCGGTAGCGAGAGCAGGAAGGTGAACACCACGCACACCGCGGCGAATGCCGTCAGGGCCAGCCTGGCCGGGGTGGTGTTGGCGATGTCGTCGATGAAGTCGCGCAGCCGGGTGAAGATCCAGAGGCCCTCCCGCTCCTGCGCCGGGGGGTGCCAGGTGGCCTGGGTACGGGGCCTCGACTGGCTCTGCGTCATGTGTGGCTATTCCTCGGTCGAAACTTCTTCCCCCAGTAGTAAACCACTAATGCCGGCGTAATGGCCGGGCGGGCGGCGGCCCGCGCTCGGGTAGCCTGTGATTGATGACATACCTGCCCGGTCTCAGCAAGCCCGCGCCGCCAACGATGGTCGCGTGGAGTCCGGCCATGACCGCGTACAACTTCGGCCCGGGCCACCCCATGGCGCCGGAGCGGATGGACCTGACCGCCCGCCTGGCGCGGAGCCTGGGGCTCTTCGACCTGGAGCACGTCGCGGTGCGGGAACCGGGTGTGGCCTCCGATGACGAGCTGCAGTCGGTGCACTCGGCCGGGTACGTGGCGGCGGTCCGCCAGGTCAGCGCCGACCCGTCCCGCCCCGACGAAGGCCGGGGCCTGGGAACGGAGGACGACCCCGCGTTCGCCGGCATGCATGAGGCCGCCGCGCGGCTCGCCGGCGGTTCGCTGCTCGCGGCACGCAGCGTCCTGGACGGCACCGCCCTGCACGCCGTCAACTTCGGCGGCGGCATGCACCACGCCTCCCGTGAGCGGGCCAGCGGGTTCTGCATCTACAACGACGCCGCCCTCGCCGTGCAGGCACTGCTTGACGGCGGCGTGGGCAAAGTGGCCTATATCGACGTCGACGCGCACCACGGGGACGGGACGCAGAACATCTTTTGGGACGACCCCCGCGTCCTGACCGTGTCACTGCACGAAAGCGGACTCACGCTGTTTCCCGGGACCGGGTTCGCCAATGAACTCGGGGGCGCCGGCGCGGAGGGCACGGCGGTCAACGTGGCCCTGCCCGCCGGAACGGCGGACGCCGGCTGGCTGCGGGCGTTCCATGCCGTGGTGCCGCAGCTGGTGGGGGCCTTCCAGCCCGGGGTGATCGTGAGCCAGCACGGCTGCGATTCGCACCGCACCGACCCCCTCACGCACCTGAACCTCAGCGTGGACGGGCAGCGCGAGGCCGCCAGCGCCGTCGGAAACCTCGCTGAGCGCTATTGCGGCGGGCGCTGGATCGCCACCGGCGGGGGCGGATACAACGTCCTGGACGTGGTCCCGCGGGCCTGGAGCCACCTGGTGGCGATCGCCGCCGGCCGGCCCGTGCCGCTGCGGACGCCCGTCCCGGAGGACTGGCGGGGCTATGTCGAGGAGAAATTTGGCACCGCTGCCCCGGGGCTGATGGGCGACGACGTGGAGCTGTGGTGGCGCTCGTGGGAAGTCGGCTTCGATCCCAACGATGCCGTGGACCGGACCGTCATGGCCACCCGCAAGGCAGTGTTCCCGCTGCACGGCCTGGATCCCTGGTTCGACTAAAGGCCCCGATTCTTCGGGCCCGGGAGATCAGCCGGACGGCTTCTCCGTCTGGAACACCACACCTGCAGCGCCGATAAGCCAGCCCAGCAGCGATAGGGCGAAGGCGCCGATCAGGTCGGTGGAGGCGGTTCCCTTGACGAGCCACAGCAGCAGGACCAGCAGGCCCACCGCGAGGTACACCACGATGGCTGCGACAACACGCCCGGACAGACTGGCCATGACGTCGGAAGGACTGACCATGGTGGCGCTGCCGCGCCCACGTCCTCCTGCGGGGGCTCCCGCGGGGGCACTGTCCCCACTGCCCGGTTCGCCGCGGCGGACCTCGGCAATGGTGAAACCCAGGGCAGAGGCCGTCAGCGAACTCAGTGATGTCGCCAGCACACCGGCAGCCGTCACCAGGGCTCCGTTAAGGGGCGGGGCAGCGGTTCTGCCGTCGGGCACCCAGAACCCCACGCGCAGCAGGACGGTGCCCCATACCGCCACGAAAAGGCCAAGAAACACAAGCGCGATGATGTTGAACAGCTGCTGCCGGAGGAAATCCATCATCACCCACCCTTCACCTCACGGGGGCCATTGTCCGGTCAGTCCGCGGCAATGGTGAGACTGTTGTAGCACCGCGGGAGAATCGCGGCAACGGCTCCGGCCTGGGCGAAATAGTTGATGCCTTTCGGCGTATATGTCGCTAGGGTGGGAGGCATGGTGACAGACGACGTATTTGCCGTCATTGCGGAATCGACCCGGCGCGACATCCTGGTGTCCCTCCGTTCCGGAGACAAGGCCGTGGGCGAACTGGTGGAGGAACTGGCGGCGAGCCAGCCCACCATTTCCAAGCACCTGAAGGTCCTGCGCGAAGCGCAGCTGGTGAGCATGCGGGCGCAGGGGCAGAAACGCTACTACGCGCTGAACCGCGGGCCGCTTGAGGGCATCGCCAGCTGGCTCGAGACGTTCGACGTCGGCACCGGCGCCAAAGCAGCCACGTCACCCACCGGGGTGGACCAGGGCGTCCCCGCGCACCTGCGGGAAGGCGTCGCCGCCGCGGCCGGGTCACCGGCCCCGCGGGTCGTGGAACCCACCCAGCCGGCACCCGAGGAAGCCCGCGCCGACGTGCTGGTGCGCGAAGGGGCCGAGCTGAGTCCCGCCGTCGTCATTCCCGGCGGAACCTCCGCCCCGCTGAGCGACGACAGCGTTCCCCAGCAGATCGGCCGCACGGTGGGCCGGGCGGCCACCAAGGCAGCCGACCTGCTGGCCAACCTTCCCACGTTGCCGAAATTCGGACGCAAGAAGTAAAGGCTGGCCGCAGGCAGCAGCGGCCTACTTCCCCAGCAGCCGCACGTGGTCCGGGGCCAGCTCGGAAACCTTGCTGACACCCAGCAGGGCCATGGTGCGGGCCATGTCCTTTTCCAGGATTTGCAGGGTGCGGTCCACGCCGGCGCGGCCTCCGGCCATGAGCCCGTACAGGTAGGCCCGGCCGATCAGCGTGAAATCGGCGCCGAGGGCCAGGGCGGCCACGATGTCCGCGCCGCTCATGATGCCAGTGTCCAGCATGATCGCGGCGTCCGTGTTGTCCGCGGCGAAGGCCTGCTTGACCTCGGGCAGCAGGTGGAACGGAATGGGTGCCCGGTCCAGCTGCCGTCCGCCGTGGTTGGACAGGATTACGCCGTCGGCGCCGTGGTCCACCACGCGGCGGGCGTCCTCCACGGTCTGGATGCCCTTGACTACCAGCTTTCCCTTCCAGGTTTCGCGCAGCCAGTCGAGGTCCTCGAACGTGAGGGTGGGGTCGAACATCGAGTTGATCAGGTCGGCCACCGTCCCGGTATAGCGGGAGAGCGACGCGAAGGTCAGTGGTTCGTGCGTAAGGAAGTTGAACCACCAGGCGGGCCGGTAGGAGGCGTCGAGGACGGTCTTGAGGGTCAGCGCTGGTGGGATGGTCATGCCGTTTCGGACGTCGCGCAGGCGCGCGCCGGCCACGGCGGTGTCCACGGTGACCATGAGGGTGTCGTTGCCGGCCTTGGCGGCGCGCTCGATCAGTTCCAGGGAGCGGTCGCGGTCGGTCCAGAGGTACAGCTGGAACCAGTTGCGTCCGTTCGGGGCGGCGGCGGCCACGTCCTCAATGGACGCGGTGCCCATCGTGGAGAGCGTGTAGGGGATTCCGGCGGCTTCGGCGGCCTGCGAGCCGGCGTATTCGCCCTCGGACTGCATCATGCGGGTGAAGCCGGTGGGCGCGATGCCCACGGGCAGCCGGGAGGGCCTGCCCAGGATCTCCGTGCCCAGGTCGATGCTGGAGACGTTGCGCAGGATGCCGGGCCGGAACTCGATGTCCAGGAAGGCCTGCCGCGCACGGCGGAGGGTGATCTCGTCTTCCGCGGCGCCGTCGGTGTAGTCGAAGGGGGCCTTGGGGGTGCGGCGCTTGGCGATGTCCCGGAGCTCCCAGATGGTGCTCGCCCGCTTCAGCCGCGCTTCCTTGCTGAACTCCGGCTTCTTGAACTGCATCAGCGGCGCCAGGTCCGAGTACTTGGGGACGCGGCGCCTGAGTGCCGGAGGCACGGCGCCACGCTGGGCGGACGACGCCGGAGCCGCGGCAGGTGCGGAAGCGGCGGGGATGTCCGTGGTGTCCGGCGCGGGGGTCGCCTCGGGGTTGCCGGGTTGGATGGTGTGGGTCATGCGTCCTCCTGTGGTCCAACCACACTCTAGGGCATGTGGTCCAACCACATCAACTACCATGTACCCATGCGCACCCACCAGCTTGTCCTGTCCTGGATCGAGAATGAGCTCTCCGCTGGACGGCTGGCCCTGGGCGGCCGGCTTCCTGCCGAACGCAGCCTGGCTGAACGGCTCAAGGTATCGCGCACGTCGGTGCGGGAGGCCATCCGGATCCTGGAGGCGATGGGGGTGGTGCGCGCTGGAGTGGGTTCGGGGCCCGAGGCCGGAACGGTGGTGATTTCGGACCCGGCGGCGGCGCTGGGCTCGGCGCTGCGGCTCCATGTGGCCACCCAGCACCTGCCGGTGGCGGACATCGTGGAAACGCGGATCCTGCTCGAATCCTGGGCTGCCGCCAAAGCCCGGCCGGACGCCCCCGAACTGGACGAGGCGGCGGACCTGCTGCGGGCCATGGACGCTCCCGGGGGCCTTGCCGTCAACGACTTCCTGGCCCTGGACGTCCGCTTCCACTTTGCCCTCGCGAACGCGGCAGGCAATGCCGTGGTCAGCGCCATGATGGGCTCGCTCCGCGAAGCCATCCAGGGCTATGCCGCCGACCTGACCGCCAATCTTCCGGACTGGGAGGCCACGGCGTCGCGGCTGCGGTCGGAGCACCGGGACATCCTCGCCGCGGTCAGGGAGGGCGACGGCGGCCGGGCGGCGTCGCTCGTGGCCGCACATATCGAGGGGTACTACAACGAAGCCGGGCTGGGCGGGGATAACCCGGCCCAGCCCGGCCACGGAAGCTAGCGGACCTCGATCTCCAGCACCTGGAAGTCGTCTTCGGCGTGCCGGCCCACCAGGATCCGGAACGTTCCGCGCTCAAACTGCCAGCCGCCGTCGTAATGCGCGAACGAGCGGGCCGGGATCCGGACCTCCACGCTCTCGGTGCCGCCGGGCGCAAGGTGCGTGCCGGCGTACCCGGCAAGCCACCGGACGGGACGCTCGATGGCCGATTCCGGGCGGTCCAGGTACACCTGCACCACTTCGCGGCCTGAGCGGTTCCCGGTGTTGCGGACCGGGATGTGGACCACGACGTCGGAACCGGCCGGAACCGACTGCCGCGCGTGCGGGGCACCCAGTTCGAACGTGGTGTAGCCCAGTCCGTAGCCGAAGGGCAGGGCCGGTGCGGCGCCGCCTGCGGCCTGCTGCTTGAGCCAGGCGCGGTAGCCGACGTGGATGCCCTCGGAATAGACCACCTTGCCGTCAACGGGGGTGGTGTCCAGCACGGGCACGTCCGCCAGCGCCGCGGGCCAGGTGGTCGGAAGCCGGCCGCCCGGTTCCTCGGTGCCCAGCAGGATGTCGGCCAGCGCGCGGCCGAACTCCTGGCCGCCGAACCAGCCCAGCAGGACCGCGCCCACCCGGTCCAGCCACGGCATCAGGACCGGTGAACCGGAGTTGACGACCACCACGGTGCGCGGGTTCACGGCGGCCACGGCCTCGACGAGCCGGTTCTGGTGGCCGGGGAGGTCCAGGTCCTTGCGGTCGAAGCCCTCGGACTCGATGGCTGCGCTGGTTCCCACCACCACGACCGCCACATCGGCGCCCCGTGCCGCTTCCACCGCCGCGTCGATTTCGGCCTGCGGGTCCTCGACCACGGTTTCCTCGCCCAGGAGGATGGCGGTGAAGGGAATGGCCTGCTCCCGGGGCAGGTGGTACACCGCCTCGATCCGGACAGCATCGCCGGCGGCCGTGGTTACGGGGTGGACGGTCTTGGGCGGATCGAACAGGGCCGCGCCGAGGACATCGGTATCGTCCTCGATCTCGCCGTTGAACACTTCCTCGCCGTTCAGCGACAGGCGGATCCGGCCCACGGTGCCGACGCCGAGGTGGTGGATGCCCGCCGTCGGGGCCGTCCAGTCAGCCTCCATCCGGATGGCTGCGGCGCCCTCGGGAATGCCGACGCCGAACCAGATCAGGTGCGAGGCCAGCCGGTCCTCGCCCGAGATTTCCGTCCCGTCGCCGGCCAGGAAGGTGACGCGCATGCCGGGCACATCCGACACCGGGTTGTGCAGCGAGGTGCGGGGGAACGCCTGCAGTCCCTCTGCCACCTTGGCGCCGCGGGAGTAGGAGACGCGGACGCCGCCGGGGAGCGCTTCGCGCAGGCCCTGCAGGGGCGAGACGGTGTATTTGGGCATGACGGTGGCGCTGCCGCCGCCCTGGGTGCGTGCTTCGTCGGCGTTGTGTCCGCTGACGGCCACGCTTCCCAGCGCTGCCGGGTTCAGGGGGAGCAGGTTCTCCTTGTTGCGGACCAGGACTGCGCCGCGGACTGCCACTTCGCGGGCGACGGCGGCGGCGTTGAGCTGTGCCGGAAGGTCCGCCACGGCGGGGGAGACGCCGTCGAGCGAGCCCACGCGGGCGGCGAGCCGCAGGATGCGGACCACTTTCTCGACGATGGCGGACCTGCTGACGCGGCCGTCATTGACCGCCGCGAGCAGCTTGGGCCCCCAGTGGCCGACCGGCCCCGGCATCTCCAGGTCCTGGTGGGCGTTGGCCGCCTCGACCGAGCGGACGCCGGTCCAGTCGGAGACGACGACGCCGTCGAAGCCCCACTCGGTGGACAGCGGCGTCTCCAGGAGGCTGTTCTCGCTGGCGGTGGTGCCGTTGATGGAGTTGTAGGAGCTCATGACCAGCCAGGCACGGGCTTCCGTGATGGCGTCTTCGAAGGCGGCCAGGTACAGCTCGCGCAGCGGGCGCTCATCCACCACCGAGTTGGAGGTGAAACGCTCCGTTTCGGCCTCGTTGGCCAGGTAGTGCTTGGGGGTTGCCCCAACGCCCATGGACTGCACGCCGGCCACATATCCGGCGGCCATCGTGGCGGTCAGCCGCGGGTCCTCGCTCATGCACTCGAAGTGCCTGCCGCCCAGCGGGGAGCGGTGCAGGTTGATGGTGGGGCCCAGGACGGCGTGCACGCCCTTGCGGCGCGCCTCCTGGCCCAGGACCTGGCCGTAGCGGTGCGCGGTTTCCACGCTCCAGGTGGCGGACAGGGCGGACGACGACGGCAGCGACACCGAGTCGTGCCGCTCGTCAAAGTCTTCGCCGCGGACGCCGGAGGGGCCGTCGGACATGACCACGCGGGACAGGCCGATGGAAGGCAGGGCGTGCGTGGCCCAGACATCAGCACCCGTCAGCAGCTGGATCTGCTGTTCGAGGCTGAGGCTGTCGGCAAGCTCACGGATGCGCGCCTCGGCATCCGGCGAGCCGGCGGCGGGCGCCGTGACGGCGGGGGAAAGTGCGGGGTTCATCTACTTGACTCCTTTGATGCGGGTGACGAGGACCGCGCCGATGATGCCGACGACGGCGCCGCCGATGAAGAGTGCGGGGTAGCCGCCGAGGGTGATGACGGGGAACGCGAGGGCGGGAACGAGGGACTGGGGCAGCGCCTGGGCGATGTTGAAGACGCCGAACGTCTTGGCGTTCTCGCTCTGGCTTCCGGGCAGCAGGTCGGTGATGAGGGCGACGTCGACAGCTCCGAAGCAGCCCAGGCCAAGGCCCGCCAGCGCCTGGCCCACCAGGACCTGGTCGGTGCTGCTGCTGGTGGCGATCACCACGAGGCCGGCCATCATGATGATGGCGGACGCGATCACCATCGCCTTGCGCTTGCCGATCCGGTCGCTGATCCAGCCGCCGGCTAGGCTCGTGACCACGGTGCCCGCCGAACTGACCAGGGTCGCCTGGAAGACCAGCGCAGGGACCTGCGTTTCGGCGACGTGCAGGTGGTCTGCGAAGAAGTAGGGCAGGTACAGCAGGCCCGCGCAGTAGCCGACGTAGACCAGGAACTTGGTGAACCACGCCCAGCCCAGCCCCGGGTAGCGGCGCGGGTTGAAGTAGAAGGAACCGGCAATTTCCTTCAGGCTGAGCGGCGCCGGCTTTTCGGCAAGGACGCGGTCCTTGAAGGTGAAGGCGAAGGCGAGCGTTACGACGGTGCCTACCGCCCCCGGAACCACCGCCATCTGGAAGGCGTTGTCGAACAGCTGGGCGAAGTATGCGGCGGCGACGAGGCCAACGGGCAGCGTCATCCCGATCAGGCCGGAGAGGCGGCCGCGTTCGGCGGGTGCCGTCTGGTCCGGCAGGGTGGCCACCAGCGCGGCCAGTGCCGCGTTGAAACCGAGCTGGGCGATGACCCAGGCGGCCAGTACTCCTGCCACGTTGTCCGCGGTGCCCAGCAGTACCAGGGACGCCATTCCTGCCAGGGAACCGCCCACGATCCAGGGCTTGCGCATGCCGAAGCGGGACGTTGTGCGGTCACTCAACCGGCCGAAGAACGGGTTGGCGAGCAGGGCGATCAGGGCGCCGACGCCGGCAACCAGGCTCAGTGCCCCGGCGCGGGTTTCCGGCGTGGTGATCTCCGAAACCTTGATGGCCAGGACGACCAGCGCCGGTGCCAGGACGGCCATCCAGAGGCCGGCGCTCGCGATCGGCATGCCGATGACATAGGCCCGCGGGGTGCGGGCGGCTGCTCCTGCGGGAGCGGTTTGAACGGTGCTGGGTGAGGTTCCGCCGGCCGGCAGCCCGGCGGAATCCTCGGTGATGGTCTTGACGGCCACGGTGCCTCCTGACGAAAAGCGACCCTCCGTTGGGTCCTGCAGAAGATAGTAGCGGTAAAAATCAAGTCTGACTAGGTTTTATGGATCCGGCGTGAAATAGACTGGTCGGATGCCTTCATCAAAGCCCCGTGGCCAGTACGCAAAGGGAGCGGAACGCCGCGAACAGATCATCCAGACGGCGACGGATGTTTTTGCCACCGAGGGTTTCGAAGGCACTGCCCTCAAGCGGGTGGCGGAGCTGGTCGGGGTCAGGGAGGCCACCCTCTTTCACTATTTCCGGGGCAAGCAGGAACTGCTGACCGCGGTCCTGGCCGAGAGGGACCGCCGCAGCCTCTCGGCCATGGGGGCGGAGGAGGCCGGCCTTGCGCTGATGGTGCGCTCCGCCGAACGCAACCGTCGTGAGCCGGGGCTGACCACCCTGTACGCCGTGGCCTCAGCCACCGCCAATGACCCGGAGCATGACTCGCATGCTTACTTCAAGGAACGGTACGCCGAGGTCGTTGACGTCCTGGCGGCGGACATTGAACACCGCCAGTCGGCCGGGGAAGCGCGCGCCGACCTCCCGCCGAGGGACCTGGCCCGGCTGGTGGTGGCGGTGTCCGACGGCCTGCAGCTTCAGTGGCTGTACGACAAGGACGTGGACGTGGCGGACGGACTGCGCGGGTTCATTGACGTGCTGCTGAAGCCCCCGGCCGCGTAGCGGCGCTCAGCCGTGGACCGTGCTTCGCGGTGCCTTGGCCGGGCCGGTGCTGGCGCGGACTTCCAGCCGCGGCTGGTACCTGCCCGGGGCCTCGTTGCCTTCCTTGCGGATCAGCGCACGCAGCTGGTGCCAGGCCTGCTCGCCCAGTTCGGTAATCGGCACGGCCGCCGTGGTGAGTGCCGGCGTCGTATACTTGGCAAAAGGGATGTCGTCGAAGCCGGTCACTGAGATATCGCCGGGAACGTCCAGGCCCCGCTCGTGCAGGCCGCTCATGAGGCCCATGGCCACCAGGTCGTTGAAGGCCAGGATTCCGGTGGCGCCGCTCGCCAGCACGGCATCCACGGCTTCATGGCCGGTGTCGAAATCCGAGCCACCTTCCAGCATGGTGACGTCCACCTGGGGGTGTTCGGCCCGAAAGGCCTCCAGCCCCTTGAGTCGCATCCCGTTGGAGGCGCTGCGCGGCGGACCCGCCAGGAAGGCCAGGCGGGTGTGGCCCAGTTCCACCAGGTGCCCGGCGATGTCCTGCACGCCCTGCCCGTAGTCCACCACCAGGCTGGGGACGCCCGGGGTGGAGGTGGTGCGGTTGATCAGCACCAGCGGGTGCAGCGATGGTGCGATTTCCTCCAGTTCCGCGTCACTCATGCGCGGCGCGCAAAGCACCAGACCGTCGCAGCGCCGCCTGGCCTCGCCGGCCAGGATGGTCTCCTCGCTGGAGACCTCGAAGGAGTCGGCGATCAGCACACGGTAGCCGTCCTGGGCGGCCGCCCGGCTCAGGCCGCGGAGGATCGCCTGGAACGTGGGGTTGGCCAGGTCCGGCACCACGATCCCGATGGTGTCGGTCTTGCCCAGGGCGAGGCTGCGGCCCACCGGGTTCGGCTGGTACTTCAGCTCGGCAGCGGCCGCGCGGACACGGGCGGCGATATCCGGGTCCACCGTGAAGTTGCCGTTCATCACCCGGGAAACCGTGGCATGCGAAACGCCGGCCTTAATTGCGACATCAGCGATGCCGATCCGGCCGCTTGCCGATTTCCTGACCATGGGGAACCCTTCGTTGAACTCTGGATCACAGCATATACCGGGATGGGAAACCGATTTCTACTGTTTTCCCGTGTTTTCCCGCCCCTTTTCCGGCCAGCGCGGAGGGCCGCGGACCGTCAGTCCCAGAAAACGGTTTCCTCCAGTGCTGGAAACGGTTGACGGATGGGTGCCGGGGTTGGTACAAATCATATAGCGATCCAAGAAAACGCTTTCTCACAACGGTGCAGCAGAGTGCCGCCGCCTCAATGACAACGGCCGTCCCAACGGCCGGGCAAGCCTTCGAAAGGGACCCCATGGTCAACACAGCCGAGACCACTTCGGCCGCAGCTGCCCCCACGCCCGGAACGGCCGCCGGCAGGGCGCGCATCGCCCTGATCGGCACCGGCGGCCGGTCCGAGATGTACATCCGCGCCATCTACGGCGAGCACGCGGACACGGCCGAGCTGGTGGCCTTTTCCGATGTGAACCCGGGGCGGGTGGAGTTTTACCAGAAGCTCATCCAGGACCTCGGCGCCCCCGGGCCGGTCGCTTCATTCGACCCGGCCGACCTCACCGCCTTCATCCATGCCCACAGCATTGACCGGGTCATCGTCACCACGCCGGACTACACCCATGCCGACTACATCGTCGAGGGGCTCCGGGCCGGCGCGGACGTCGTCGTCGAAAAGCCCCTCACCATCAACGCCGAGGGCTGCCGCCGCATCACCCAGGCGGTGCACGAGACCGGCCGCAACGTGGTGGTCACCTTCAACTACCGCTATTCGCCCCGCAACAGCGCGCTCAAGGAAATCATCCAGAGCGGAGTGATCGGCAAGGTCACCTCCATCGACTTCAGCTGGGTCCTGGACACGGTTCACGGCGCGGACTACTTCCGCCGCTGGCACCGTGAGAAGAAGAACTCCGGCGGCCTGCTGATCCACAAGGCATCCCACCACTTCGACCTGGTCAACTGGTGGATCGACGACGTCCCCGAACGCGTCTTCGCCTCCGGCGGCCTGAAGTTCTACGGCGACAAGAACGCCGCGGAGCGTGGCCTGGGTCCCCGGCCCGAACGCGGAACGCCCGACGCCGATGCGCCCGCCGCGGAAAGGGACCCGTTCGCGCTGGACCTGAGGGAGGACGAGCGGCTCAAGGCCCTGTTCCTGGACAACGAGCATTACGACGGTTACCGCCGCGACCAGGACGTCTTCACCGGCGGCATCACGATCGAGGACAACCTTGCCCTGGTGGTGGAGTACCAGGGCGGCCCGCGCCTGAGCTATTCCCTGAACGCCCACAGCCCCTGGGAGGGCTACCGGGTGGCCGTCAACGGCACCGAAGGCCGCGCCGAGCTTGAAGTGGTGGAGCGCGCCGCCGTCCTGCACAGCACCGACAAGAAGACCGTGGTGGACCCGAGCGCCACGCCCGTGGAAGAAGAGGACGCCGTGCGCCGCAACGGTGAGCGCCTGGTGGTCCAGCGCCACTGGGAGGCTGCCTACGAGGTGCCCATCGTCAACGGTGAAGGCGGCCACGGCGGCGGCGACGCGCTCCTGCTTTCGGACCTCTTCAACGGCCCGGGCGAGGATCCGCTGGGCCGGCCGTCCGGTTACCTGGACGGGCTGCGGTCCGTGTCCGTGGGCATCGCCGGCAACGAGTCGCTCGAATCCACCCTGCCCGTCCGCATCGCTGACCTGGACCTCGGCGTCGACCTTCGCCGCGGCAAGTAAAGGAAAAACCATGAGCAGGATATTTGTCACCGGCGGCTCCGGCCGGCTGGGCAGGAGCGTGGTGGCGGGGCTGGCCCAGGCCGGCCACGAGGTGGTCTCCGTGGACCGCGACGCCATTCCGGCCGGGCAGGTGCCGGCCGGGGTGGTCGAGGAAACCGCGGACCTCCTGGCTCCAGGGGAGGCGCTGCGACTGATCGGGGAAACAAGGCCCGACGCCGTCATCCACCTTGCCGCGATCGCCGTCCCGTTCAGCGCACCCGAGGACGTCATTTTCGCCACCAACACCCGGCTCGCCTTCGCCGTCATCAGTGCAGCGACGGAACTGGAAGTGCCGAAAATCATCACCGCGAGCAGCCCCACCGTCCTGGGTTACGGGTCGCCCGCAGGCTGGCTGCCGCCGTCGTTCCCGCTGGACGAACGGACGCCGCCCAAGCCCTGGAATGCCTACGCACTGTCCAAGCTCATCGCCGAGCAGACCATGCAGATGTTCGCCGCAGCCCAGGGGGAGAAGATCCGCTACGCCGCGTTCCGGCCCTGCTTCGTCATCTCTCCTGAGGAATGGGACGGTGCCCCCACCCAGCAGGGCCACACCCTGGCGGAGCGCCTCGCCGATCCGGCCCTGTCCGCCCCGGCGCTGTTCAACTACGTGGACGCCCGGGACGTGGCGGATTTCCTGGACCTGCTGCTGCAGAAGATGGAGTCAATCCCCAACGGCGAGACCTTCTTCGTTGGCGCCGCCGATGCCCTGGCCACGGCGCCGCTGGCGGAACTGATGCCCGGATTCCTGCCCGGCAGCGACGCCATCAGCGGCGGTCTCGGCGGTACCAGCCCGGCGTTCTCCATCGCCAAGGCCCAGGAACTGCTCGGCTGGCAGCCGAAGCGCAGCTGGCGCACCGAACTTAAATCCATGCTCAACGACGAGACCTCCGCGCTGGTGGCAGCCGGCAGCGGACCCAAGGAGACACCATGAAATTCGACGGCGTACTGTTCTTCCCCGTCACCCCGTTCACTACCCAAGGCGCCGTGGACGTGGACCTGCTCAAGGAGCACATCGGCTCCCGGCTCCCGTTCGGCCCGGGCGGCGTGTTCCCGGCCTGCGGCACCGGTGAATTCCATGCCCTCAGCATCGACGAGGTCCGCACCGTGGTGGCGGCCGCCGTCGAGGTAGTGGCCGGGAAGGTCCCGGTGGTGGCCGGCGCGGGTGGCCCCCTCGGCCATGCCCTCGCCGCAGCCCGTGCGGCCGAGGAAGCCGGTGCCGACGCCCTCCTGGTGCTGCCGCCCTACCTGGTCACCGGGCCCACCGACGGGCTCGTGGCCTATATCGAGGCGGTGGCCAACGCCAGCAGCCTCCCCGTGATTGTCTACCACCGCGGGAACGCCAAATTCACCGCTGCCTCCATGGCCCGGCTCGCTGCCAACCCCAAGGTCATCGGCTTCAAGGACGGGCTGGGCGACGTGGGCCTGGCCCAGGAAATCGTGACCGCCGTCAAGGCCGCCGGGCGGGAGGACTTCGCCTTCTTCAACGGCCTGCTCACCGCGGAACTGACGCAGGGCGCCTACCGCGGCCTGGGCATCCCGCTGTACTCCTCGGCCGCGTTCGCCATGGCGCCAGAGATCGCCAAGGCCTACTACGACGCCTACGTCTCCGGGGACGAGGACCGCCGCAACGCCCTCCTCGAAGGCTTCTACGCACCCCTGGTCCGGCTGCGCGACCAGACCCCCGGCTTCGGCGTTTCGCTGATCAAGGCCGGCCTGCGGCTGGGCGGCCTTCCCGTAGGTTCCGTTCGTGCGCCGCTGGTGGACCCCACCGAGGAACAGCTGGTGCAGCTCAAGGCCATCCTCGCCAAGGGCTACGAGCTGGCCGGCCGCTGATGGGCGCACCGGCCGCCGCAGCGGTCCGTACAACACCCCGCATCACGGGGCTGTCCACCCGCCTCATCACCGTTCCGCTGCGGCGGAACTGGGGCGCGGAGGCACCGGAGAACCACGTGATCGCCACGCAGATCCACACGGACGACGGCGGCGCGGGGCACGGCTTCTCCTGGACGCCCACCATCGGCCCGCAGGCCGTGAAGGCACTCCTCGACTACGACATCGCCCCGTTCGTCACCGGCCTTCCGGCCGCGCCCGACGCAGTCTGGGACGCGCTGTGGAAGCGGCTCCACGAGGCAGGCGGCGGCGGGCTCACCACCATCGCGATGGCAGGAATCGACCTCGCCTTGTGGGACCTGCAGGCCCGCCACGCCGGCACCTCGGTGACCGGACTCCTCGGCCAGCGGCAGGAATCCGCCGAAGTCTACGGGTCCGGCGTGAACCTGCATTACACGCTGGAGGAGCTCGTAGGGCAGACCGAACGGTGGGTCGCCGCCGGCCACCAGGCCGTGAAAATCAAGGTGGGCAAGCCCGACCTCCGCGAGGACGCGGAGCGGGTGGCCGCCGTCCGCTCCGTCCTGGGTCCGCACCGCAGGCTTATGATCGACGCCAACCAACGCTGGGACCTGCCCACCACCTTCCGCGCCCTGGACGTACTCTCCGAATACGGGCTGGAATGGCTGGAGGAACCTCTCCGGGCGGACGACCTGTGGGCTTACCGCCGGCTGCGCAAGCACTCGCCGGTACCCATCGCCCTTGGCGAAAACCTACATACCATCTACCGGTTCCGCGACTTTATTGAGGCGGAGGCGGTGGACATCATCCAGCCGAACATCATCCGGGTAGGCGGGATTACCCCGTTCCGGCGGATCGTGGAGCTGGCGCGGACCCACAGCATCAAGGTGATGCCCCACCTGCTCCCCGAACTGTCCGGGCAACTGGCACTGACCCTGGCCGAGCCCACGCTGGTGGAGGACGTCGAGGAGGCGTCCTTCGAGCAGCTGGGGATCCTGGACGGACCGGCACCGGTGCGGTTCGGCAACAGCCGGGTGACCCTAACGGACCAGCCGGGCCTCGGTTTCCGCTTCCGGGACGCGCCCTGACCACACATTCCAACAACGAACAGGTTCCTGACGTGACAACTGCAACGCTATCCCTGTCCGACCTCACTGCCGCAGCCACGGAAGCGGCCCGGGTTTCCGCCGCCGCGTCCGATGCCGAGCGTGCCGCCTGGCTCACCGCCGTGGCCGACGCACTGGATGCACATGCCGCGGAGCTGGTGGAAATCGCCGATGCCGAGACCAGCCTCGGCGCTCCCCGCCTGACCGGTGAGGTGGCCCGGACCACCGGGCAGCTGCGCCTGTTCGCCCGCGTGGTCACCGAGGGCTCCTACCTCGAGGCCATCATCGACCACGCGGACCCCGGTGCCACCCCGCCCAGGCCCGACCTGCGCCGCATCCTGCGGCCCATCGGCCCGGTGGCCGTGTTCTCGGCGTCGAACTTCCCCTTCGCGTTCTCCGTGGCCGGCGGCGACACCGCCTCGGCGCTCGCCGTCGGCTGCTCCGTGGTGGTCAAAGCCCATTCCGGCCACCTGCGGCTCTCGGAACGGACCGCGGAGATCGTCGCGGACGCCCTGCACAGCGCCGGCGCCCCGGACGGGCTGTTCGCGCTCGTCAGCGGGCGCGAGGTGGGAAAGGCGCTCGTCCAGGATCCCGCCATCAAGGCCGTGGGCTTCACCGGTTCCATCCCCGGCGGCCGCGCCCTGTTCGACCTCGCCACCTCCCGGCCCGATCCCATCCCGTTCTACGGCGAGCTGGGCAGCCTCAACCCGGTGGTCATCACCGCGGCAGCACTGGATGCACGCTCCGCTGAACTCGCCGCCGGGCTCGCAGGGTCCTTTACTTTGGGTGCCGGCCAGTTCTGCACCAAGCCCGGCCTGGTGTTCATCCCCGCAGGAACGGGCTTTGCAGCGGAGGTGGCAGAAGCCAGCAAGGACAAGCCGGCCCACGGCATGCTGACCGGCCGGATCGCGGAGGCGTACCCGGACGGGCTGCGCAGCTTCGCGGCCGTGGACGGCGTGAACATCGTCAGCGGCAGCATCGACCAGGACGCGGCGGCCAACGGGGCCGCGCCCGTGGTGTTCGCCACCACCGCGGCCAAGGTGCTCGAGCGCCCGGAACAGCTGCTGGAAGAGTGCTTCGGCCCCACCACCATGCTCATCGAATACAGGGACCAGGCCGAACTGTCCGCGGTCCTGGCCAAGGTACCCGGCAGCCTCACGGCCACCCTGCACGCCCAGCCGGGCGAGGACATCGGGGACCTGGTGCAGCAGCTCTCCGGCCTCGCCGGCCGGGTCCTGTTCCAGGGCTGGCCCACCGGCGTCGCCGTTAACTGGGCCCAGCAGCACGGCGGTCCGTACCCGGCCACCACGTCGCTGTTCACCTCGGTGGGCGCGACGGCGGTCCGCCGCTTCCAGCGCCCCGTCGCCTACCAGGACGCTCCGGAAACGGTGCTGCATCCGGGCCTGCACGACAGCAACCCGCTGGGCATCCCGCGCCGGGTGGACGGGGAACTGCAGCTTCCGTAAACCAAAAAAGCTGGAAACAGCCAAGAAAACCCCGGGACTGCGCGGTCCCGGGGTTTTCTTTGCGCCTTGGTCCTACAGCTGCAGCGTGACCGGCCGCTGCAGGCCGTTCACGGTGGTGGTGGGCCAGCGCGGATCCACTGTCAGGACCTGCAGGCCGGACTCCGTGAGCTGCACCGTGTCCTCGATCTTCACGCCGGGCCCCGACGGGTTCCACGTGAACGTCTGGCCCTGGACCACCGTGTCCGTGACGGAGGCCGTGACCCGGGGGTCACGTCCCGCGTAACCGGCCGGTCCGCCCTGGTGGTGCTGTTCCCACTGGTCCGCGCCGAACCCGTGCCGCTGGTAGGAGACCTTGATCCCGGCGAAGATCCCGTCCAGCCGGGCGCCGGGGACCGTGGCGTCAAGGATGTCCGCTTCCACGGCCGCGATGCGTGCCTCGGCGTCGAGCTCTTCGGCAGTCCCGCCGTCGAACCTCACCCACCGGGTGATGTTGGCCACCAGTCCGTCCCGGCGGGCGCAGACCACGGCCATGGCACGCCGGCCCAGCGGGGAGTGGGTGGCCAGGGGGTGCCGGAATCCGCTGCGGGAGCTGCCGTTGCACAGGAGTACCAGTGGCTCCGCGCCCGCAGCTACCACCCGGGCCGCCACGGCCGAGGCCACCTCAAACTCCGTGGTCTCCGGGGCCGTGGCGGACAGCACGTCCGTCATGATCTCCGCCAGCTCCGAACACAGCCGGGCGTATCTGGCGCTTTCGGCCGGGAGCAGCTGCTGGCGTGCGGCGCGCAGCTCGGCAGCCACTTCGGCTTCCGGCAACGGAGCCTGCGCACCGGTCCCGAGGGCGGCGGCCTCCTGGTGCAGGTTCCCGTACCAGGGCACGGTGTGCAGGGTGACCCCGGCAGGGAGCTCCTCGGCAGCGATCCGGCCGGCCTCGTTGTTGAACGTCACCAGGTGGTCGCCGTTGCGGTCCACCAGCAACGCGGCGATCGGGTCCCCGGCCAGGCTGATGTGGACCCGGCTGCCGTCCAGGTACCAGGTCAGAGCCGTGTGGGTGGCCAGGAGCACGGAGTCCCGGCCTGCCGCGTCGAGGATGTCCAGGACGCGCCGGCGCTTGACGGCACGGTCGGCCGGGGACGCCGGAGCCTGCCGTGCCCGGAGCTGTGGAAGTGCTGTGGCTGCTGTCTGCGTCATGACGGGTCCCCCTGCTGGTTGATCAAAGCTTCGATGTCGGTGGTGGCCAGGCTGCCGTCGGCCACGAAAACGGTGATCTGCCGCCGTACCGGGCGGCCCGGTGCGGCGATGACGGGAGTGTCCCACGCCAGTGACTGGCCCACGCCCGGATACCCGTCCACGCGGACGAACCACGGGTCCGTGGACCCTTCCGGCGCCACGAACACCAGGGTGGCCGGGCCGCCGTCGAACTTTCCCGACCACGCGAGCCAGCGCGTGGCGCTGCCGTGCGTCTCCGCCTCGCCGCTGCCGGACGCTGTCCACACGGTGGCGTCCGCGCAGGCGGGCAGCCGCCAGAAGAAGCCGCCGTAGCCGCCTTCGAATCGGCCGTTGGACCCGGGGCTGCCCAGGCTGACCGGGCTGTCGCCGGCCGGGGAGAGTGCGAAGTCAAGCGACAGGCGCCAGATGGAGGGCGCGACGCCGGACCACGCCCAGGTGCGTTCCTCCCGAAGGAGCGGGGCGCCGTCGGGACCGTTCCAGCTCAGGGTCTCCTGCAGCTTTCCGGTGGTGGCGGGCCCGGCGTCGGTGTCCTCAACAGCGGTGGCGGTGACTTCGATGCTGCCGTGGTCCGGACGCCAAATGTACTGCCCGGCGTCGCGGGTGTACGTCCTGCCGCCCCAGAAGTTGACGCCGTCCACGTCCTGCAGGGCGACCCCGGCCCCGAGGTGCCAGACGTGGTCCAGCGGCAGGTGGTCGGTCACCACGGTGCCGTTCAGCGTCCGGACCGGGTGGAGGTAGGGCCGCGGCGAGGAGACGGCGCGGATGCGGCTGCCGTCCTGGTACCCGGCCACCGGGCGGCCGTCCAGGGTGAGGGTGCGGGAGGGGGGAAGCTGCCGGGCCCAGGGGACACCGAGTTCGGCGAAGGTTGCCTGCGCCTTGGCGGCGCGGCCCATCACGTCACTGATGCCGTGCACTACTGGGTGGGCGTCGTCGCCCTCCCCTTCCCAACTGATGTGCGCAGCGTCGATCGGGGCCGGCGCGGGCGACGTGCGGATGGCTTCCAGGACAGCGGTGAACGCGCCGGTGTCCTCCAGGGCGCAGAGCAGCGGCGCCCCCGTGGACCTGGCGTCCAGGAGGTTCTCCAGCAGATCGGTGCGGCCGAACGTTTCGCGGCGCTCGCCGTCGGGGGTGCTGACGACCACCTCGTCCCGCGTGTAGTAGAGGGTGATCTCCCCGAGGGTGCCGTGCACTGTCACGGACGGGTCCAGCTGCCCGGGGGCGCACAGTGTCATGGCGCACAGCAGCGTGGCCCCCTGGGCGGTGCGGATCCGGAGGACGGAGGTGTCGTCGCTTTCGGTGTCGTGCGCCCGGTACAGGTCCGTCTCCACGGACGCGACATCGGCGAGCGTGCGGGCTCCGGCAACGTGCAGCGCGGTTGCCACGGCGTGGGCCAGCGCATTGGTGGCCACCCCGTCCACTACGTCCACGCCGTCCAGGCTGCGCCTGCCGGCCCAGCGTGAGCGTTTGAAGTAGGCCTTGCTGCGTACCCACTGGCCGGTGGCGCTGATGCCCAGGATGTCCCCGATTCCTCCGGACGCCACCAGGCCGGCTATGGCCGGCAGGGCTGCGGACCCCAGGCTTTGGAAGCCCGCCTGGACCAGGCGGCCATTGTTCCTGGCCGCCGCCAGGACGTCCTCGAACTGGGCCAGGGAGGCCACCGGGGGCTTCTCCACATAGACATCCATGCCCGCGGACAGTGCAGCGGCGGCCAGCGGGGCGTGCGTCTGGATGGGAGTGGCGAGGATGACGACGTCGGCGCCCGGTTGGGCGGCCAGCAGGGCGGCAAGGTCCGGGAACACCGCCACGGATTCGGCGAGAGTGCCGGGCGCGGGCGGGTTGGGATCGGCGACCGCAACCAGTTCCAGTCTGCCGGCTTCCTGCAGCCGTGCCAGGTTGGCCAGGTGCCGTTCGCCGAAGCCGTGGACGCCGACCAGGGCAATCCGGGGAACGGCGGCGGGAGGTGTGCCGCTGCCCGCCATACGGCCGGGGTCGGAAGCGGCGAAATGCTGAGTGGTCACGGGGTTCCTAGGAGGTGTCGGTTGGAGTCGGGCGCCGGGGGGTCCAGTGTTGCGGCCAGGAAGTCCAGGGCTTCGTCCTGCATGGGGGATGTGAAGATGTGGCCACCGGGCCAGAAGCTGCCGGTGTAGCGGGCCGTGCCGGCGTGCAGGGATTCCAGCATCGCGTGGGCCTGCCGCATGCCGTCTTCGGGGAAGAGTTCGTCCGCGAGGGCGTACTGCACCAGGAACCTGGCGGTGTCCGTGCGGGTGGTGAGCTCCGGCCAGTCACCAAGTTTCCAGAGCCCTGGCGTCTGCAGGAGCCACGAGTGGGCATCGAGGTAGGCCGGCAGCAGGGACTCGAAGGTGGTCATCATGCAGGTGACCACCGCGGCGCGGATCCGGGGACTCAGCGCGGCCAGGGCCAGTGAACGGCCGCCGCCACCCGAGAAACCGATGCAGCCCAGCCGTGAGCTGTCCACGCCAGGCATGGTTGCGAGGATCTCCAGTGCTGCGAGGTCGTCGCAGGCCACCATGCCGGCCAAGCTGGTGCCAAGCAGCCCGGCGGTCTTGGCAACGGTGTCCTCGTGGAAGCCCGCCGCGGCGTTGTAGTCATCGGCTTCGGAAGGTACGACGCCGTCCTGCCGCCATTGCGCGCGCCGCGCCTCCAGCGCGGAGGCGGTGCGCCAGGGGGGAGTGGAGAGATCGAATTTGCGGCTGCCCCACGCAAAGGAGTCGTGGGCCAGGACGGCAAAGCCGCGGCGCGCAACGCCGCTGGCCAGGGCCCGTCCGTCATAGTGGCCGGCCCGGGCGGCGCCAGCCGACGGGTGGGTATCCGGCAGTTCCACCAGCCGGTCGGCGCCGCCGAACTTGTTTCCGCCGTGGCAGTGGAGGGCCAGGACGCCCGGCAGTGGACCGGAACTTCCGGCCGGACGGACCAGCCAGCCCGTGGTGCGCGGCCCGAAACCCAACTGCCAGCTGAGCTGGGAGGTGGTGGCGCCGTCGTACGTTTCCTCCCAATGGACGCTCACATCCACCGGCCCGCAGGACCCGGGGACGCCCAGGACGTCCGCCAGTTCCTGGGCGCGGGGGTCTGCAGCCGTGTGGCGCGGATGGCTGCGCATGTAGGCGGGCCAGTCTTCGTAGCCGGCGATGGCGCTGGGCCGTGCTGTTCCACCCATGTGGCTGCCTCCTTTCGTCCAGCTGCGTTGTTCCCGGACGGGTTATGCGAGATTTTGGTTGACCTCGGAAATCAGGCCCTTGGCGGCGTCCCGCGGTGAGATCTTTCCGAAGAGTACATCCGTGTTGTAACGGTTCAAAACTTCCATGGTGGCCGATGACCCTGCCGGGAAAGGCTTCGGGGCTTCGACATCCAGTTCCGCGATCCGGTCCAGGTAGGCAGCCTCCTTTTGCTGCGTCTCCTTCAGCAGCGGGGTGATGGCGGCCTTCATGTCCGTGTTGGCCGGCATGCCGCGGTCGCTCTTGATGAGCTTGGCGGCGTCAAGGTTGTTGACCAGGTAGTTGATGAAGAGTGCCGCTTCCTTGGGCTGGGACGACTTGGCGGAAATGGCGTATTCCATGGAGGAGCGGAGCCAGGCGCCCGGCTGCTTGCTTTCGCCCGGAAGCTTCATCATCACCAGCGGCGAGCCGGAATAGGACGTCATCTGGTTGCTCCAGGAGATCTTCATGCCCTGCTTGCCCTGGCCCATCAGCGTCATCTCCGGCTGCGCGGAGCCGTCCTCCACGGTCTGCGACGCGGACGGGGCGCCGCCGGTGTCCATCAGTTTCTTGTTGAGTTCAAACCACCGGGTGAGGGTGTCCTCACTGATGCCCATCTTCCTGCCGTCGCCGGTGTAGAGCTCCTCGCCGTTCTGCCGGGCCCATACGGCGAGGAAGGAGTCGTTGGACATCGGCGTGGTGCCGAACGTCCCGGCCGGTGATTTCCTGGTGAGCTCGGCGGCAATGGTGGCGTAGTCGTCCCACGTCCAGGTTTCATCGTTGGGCAGGGGCACGCCCGCGGCCTCGAAGACCTTGGGATCGACGACCATGGACATCGAGTTGACGCCCGCCGTGAGGGTGTACTGCTTGCCCTCGATCTTGCCCAGGTCCACGGTGCCTTCCGCGAATTTGGAGGTATCGATCTGCTCCTTGACCCTGTCCAGGTCCAGCAGCACGCCCCGGCTGGCGTATTCGCCGGGATAGGCGCCGCTCATCGCAAACACGTCCGGCGTCGTGCCGCCGGCGATCTGGGTGGCCATCTTGTCCCAGTAGGAGCTGTATTCGGTGTTTTCGCCCTGGACCTTGATGGTGGGGTTGGCTGCTTCGAAAGCCTTGATGACTTCCATGGTGGTTTTCGCCCGGGAGTCGTTGCCCCACCAGGCGAAGCGGATGGTTACAGGGTCCTCCGCCGTGCCCACTTTGGCGGCCGGCTGGCTGTTGCCGCAGCCGGTCAGGGCCAGTGCCAGTGCTGCGGCCGCGGCGGCCAGGCCCCTTGCGGATCTGCTGAGACCAAACTTCATTGTCGTGCCCCTCATCGTGAGTTGTTCCGCGCAAGTCCGGCGCGTAACAGAAAGCGTTTTCTCAAAAACTAACAAAGGGCTATACAGGAGTCAAGAAACCGTTTACTTTGGTACGGAGCCGCTTTTTCGACAGCCTTCCCGGCGGTACTGGACCACTCCGCAGCTTACCGGTTGCGGAGGAGCCATCATCCGGGAAGCAGCTGGACCCATCGCCCAGGCGGTGGCCACAACTTGGAGGCCACGATGACCAAAGGAGACCACATGGCCGCACACCCAATTCCCGGGACGCCCCCGCCGGCAGCAACGCCGGCCGCGGGCCTGACACAACGGATGGAGCAGCCCGCGTGAGTGCCATCAGCGAACTTTCCTCTTTGAGCCGGCGGAAGGGCAAAGCCACCGCCGAAGAAAAGAAGGCCAACAGCCGCGACAACAAGGCTGCCTACATCTTCCTGCTGCCGTGGCTGGTTGGCCTGGTGGCCATCACCATCGGTCCGATGCTGATGTCCCTCTACCTTTCCTTCACCGATTACAACCTGCTGCAGCCGCCCGAATGGACCGGCCTGCACAACTTCACCCGGATGCTCAGCGACGCCCGGCTCCACAACTCGCTGCGGGTCACCTTCACGTACGTCTTCATCGGCGTTCCGCTGCAGCTGGCCGTGGCACTGCTGATCGCGCTCGTCCTGGACAAGGGGCTGCGCGGGCTGCCGTTCTACCGTTCCGTGTTCTACCTGCCCTCCCTGCTGGGCGGCTCGGTGGCCGTCGCCATCCTGTGGAAGCAGATCTTCGGCACCACCGGCCTGGTGAACCAGGTGCTGGCCATGTTCGGCATCCAGGGACCCGGCTGGATTTCGGACCCCAGCACAGCGCTCGGGTCGATCATCCTGCTGCACGTCTGGACGTTCGGCGCTCCGATGATCATCTTCCTGGCGGGTCTGCGCCAGATCCCCACCATGTACTACGAGGCCGCCAGAGTGGACGGCGCCACCACGCTCCAGCAGTTCTGGCGGATCACGCTGCCCATGCTGAGCCCGATCATCTTCTTCAACCTGGTGCTGCAGATTATTGGTTCGTTCCAGTCGTTCACGCAGGCGTTCATCGTCTCCGGCGGCAACGGGGGCCCCTCCGACTCCACCATGTTCTTCACGCTGTACCTCTACCAAAAGGGCTTCGGCCAGTTCGACATGGGCTACGCCTCCGCCATGGCGTGGGTGCTGCTGCTCATCATCGGCGTGTTCACCGCCATCAACTTCATCGCTTCTAAGTATTGGGTTTTCTATGACGACTAAGCTGGAGACGCTGCCCGCCCCGGACAGGAAGTCCGCGGGGGCCGGCAAGCCTACGAACCGCAAGCCCCGGGTCCGCGAGTCCCGTGGAACGCTGGCCTTCAGCCGGGCCCAGCGGGGCAAGGCGCTGATGAAGCACGGCATCCTCATCCTGGCCGGCGGCCTGATGATCTATCCGCTGCTGTGGATGGTGGTCTCCTCGCTGCGGCCCAACGAGCTGATCTTCCGCGAGCCCGGCCTGTGGCTCAACAGCCTGGAGATGAGCAACTACACGTCCGGCTGGTCCGCGCTGACGCATCCGTTCGGCCACTACATGCTGAACTCGGCCATCGTGGTCATCGGCTCAATCCTGGGCAACCTGGTCTCGTGCTCGATGGCCGCCTACGCCTTCGCCCGGCTGCAGTTCACGGGCAAGAAGCTCTTCTTCGGCATCATGCTGCTGACCATCATGCTGCCCTTCCACGTGGTGATCGTGCCGCAGTACATCCTGTTCTCGCAGATCGGCTGGGTGAACACCTTCTGGCCGCTGCTGGTCCCCAAACTGCTGGCCACGGACGCGTTCTTCGTGTTCCTCATGGTCCAGTTCATCCGCGGCATTCCCCGGGAGCTGGATGAAGCCGCACGGATTGACGGCGCCGGGCACCCGCGGATCTTCCTGCGCGTCATCCTGCCCCTGATGGTGCCGGCGCTGGCCACCACCACGATCTTCACCTTCATCTGGACCTGGAACGACTTCTTCGGCGCCCTGATCTACCTGACGGACCCCGACATGTTCACGGTTCCGGTTGCGCTGCGGGCCTTCGTGGACTCCCAGTCAGCCACCAGCTGGGGTTCACTGTTCGCCATGTCCATCGTGTCCCTGCTGCCCGTCTTCCTCGTCTTCCTCTTCGGACAGAGGTTCCTCATCAAGGGCATCGCCACCACCGGCATCAAGTAGCCCACACGTTCGTGCCAGCGGCCCGCCCTGGAGGCGGGCCGCTGGTGTGTTCCGACGGGATAATTTCAGCACCGCGCACGTCTTGTATTACAAGTATTGAACTTGTAGTCTTAATGCCAGAAAGCGCTTTCCACGATGGCGTCGCCTACACCAAACTCCACCCACAATCCCCAAGATCAACGAAGATCGGAGTACTCAGTGCCGCTTTTTCCCCGACCTGCGTCTGCAACAAAGCAGCCAGCAGGAAATTCCCCATCGAGAACCACGCGCCGCACCCGTAAAGCCGGCGCAGTTGCCGCTGCCGTCGCCGCCGTCATGGCCCTCAGCGCCTGCGGCGGGGGAGCGGCCCCGCAGAGCGCGGACGGCACCGTTGAATTGCGCTTCTCCTGGTGGGGCGGCGATAAGCGCGCCCAGCTGACCCAGGAGGCCATCAAGCAGTTCGAGGCCGAGAACCCCAAGATCAAGATCAAGCCGGAATTCGGCGACTGGAGCGGCTACTGGGACAAGCTGGCCACGCAGGTGGCGGCCAATGACGCCCCGGACATCATCCAGATGGACGAGAAATACATCACGGAGTACTCCAGCCGCGGTGCCCTCCTGGACCTGTCCAAATACGACATTGACACCTCCAAGCTCGACGAGAAAGCCCTCAATGCGGGCAAGGGCGAGAAGGGGCTGACGGGCATCGCCGCCGGCATCAACGCGGCCACGATCCTGGCCAATCCTGCCGTCTTCAAGGCTGCCGGCGTCCCCCTCCCGGACGACACGAAATGGACGTGGGAAGACTTCGGACGCATCGCCGCCGAGATCACGGCCAAGTCGCCCAAGGGCACCTACGGGGCGGCCGCCTATGGAACGGACGAAGCTTCCCTGGGCGTATGGCTGCGGCAGAACGGCAAATCGCTCTACACCTCGGACGGCAAGCTCGGCTTCGAGCCGGCCGACATCGCCGAGTGGTGGGCCTTCCTGAAGAAGCTCAGCCAGGACAAGGCGGTGCCGTCCGCTTCCGAGGTGGTCGAGGCCGAGGCGGCTCCGCTGGACCAAAGCGGACTGGCCACCGGCAAGAACGCCATGGCCTTCTGGTGGTCCAACCAGGCCCCGGCGCTGGAAAAGGCATCCGGCGGAGACCTGAAGATCCTGCGGTTCCCCACCAAGACCGGTTCCGCTGCCGACGCCGGGCTTTGGTACAAGGCTTCCCAGTTCTGGTCGGCCTCCTCGCGGACCAAGCACCCCCAGGAAACCGCCAAGTTCATCAACTTCCTCACCAACAACGTCAAAGCCGGTGAAGCCCTGCTGGCCGACCGCGGCGTCTACCCGAACTCTGAGGTCCGGGCGGCCATCCAGTCCAAGCTGACCCCGGCCGACGTCAAGGTGGTGTCCTTCATCGACCAGATCAAGGACGAACTCGGCGAGGCTCCGGCACCGCCGCCGAAGGGCGCAGGTGCCATCCAGGAAATCATCAAGCGCTACACATCGGAGGTCCTCTTCGAGCGGCTCTCGCCCGAGGAAGCCGGCAAGAAGGCAACCGACGAGATGAAGTCGGCCATCGCCAGCTAGTCCTCTGGCAGTTCGTCTTCACCCCGCCAACACGGCTCCGGACAGTCGGGAAGGAAACCTCCTTCCAGGCGTCCGACGGCGGGTGGCAGCTCCGCCCCGGCGGGAACCGCGGGTTCCTTCCGGGGCGGAGCTGTGTCGTTGCCGGCTTCAGTGTTGATCTCCAGCACCGCTACGGTACGCCGGTCCTTCGTGCCGTGGCACGCTTCCTGGACAGAGCACGCTGTCTGGCTGCTCCGCCCCTCCTGGATGTGCCGCCCTTCCTGGCTGCTCCGCCCTTTACGGAAGCTGCCTGCTGGGAAAGCGGGGGGTGCCCATGAGTGCGTGGCGCTATCACCCTTCCCAAAATCTGGACGGCATTGGGAGGCTGGGCTTGTTCGGCCGGGGATGGGCGCGCGGCGTATCGATATTGATCTATCCCGGCATGTGCAGTTCCCGGCAGTAGTGGTGTTCCTGGCAGGGGCGGCGACATCGAGTGGTAGGTGTGTCCGGTTGTGGTGGTGGTTTCCATGGTGTGGCGCAGGCCGGGAACGGGCTTGGCGGTCCAGCCGGGGGTTTCTTTGGTGTGGTTGCAGGCTTCGCAGAGGCCTTGGCCGTTGACGGCTGTGGTGGGGCCGCCGTTCTGCCAGGACATGATGTGGTCGTGGTGCCGGATGGGCGCGTCACAGTAGGGGGTGCGGCAGGTGTCGTCCCGGACCTGCAGGAAGCGCTTCAATCCCGGCGGGAAGAGCCTGGCCTTGGAGTCCATCGCCACCAGTTCCCCGGTGCCGGGGG
>NZ_JBTZSU010000021.1:0-66972 GCF_054890965.1 Arthrobacter sp. C152 | reverse complement strand
GGCTGGTGACTTTCACGTGAAAGTCACCAGCCGCCGCCGTCGTATATAGGGGCCTCCGCCGCCGAGGGTTCCCCGGCTGAGCGAAGCGAAGCCAGGGAGGCGATGGGGACCTTTACTTGCCCTCGATAGCTGCCTTGGCCGCGGGGTCGGAGTCGTTGAGGAACTTCTCGATCCGCTCCGGCTCCTCCGCTTCCCCGATGGCCGATGAGGCCCGGCCCAGGGAGTACAGCGCACGCAGGAATCCGCGGTTGGGCTCGTGCTCCCACGGAATGGGGCCAACGCCGCGCCAGCCGTTACGGCGCAGCGCATCCAGTCCCCGGTGGTAGCCCACCCGGGCATACGCGTAGGAGTCGATGGTGCGCCCCTCGGCCCATGCTTCCTCGGCCAGGATGGCCCAGAGCAGCGAGGACGTGGGGTGCCTGGCCACCAGGTCCAGCGCCTCGTGGCCGCCCGCCAACTGCCCGTTGACCTCGGTTTCCGCAGGCAGCAGGGTGGGCTCGGGGCCCATCAGGTTCCGGCGGAATTCGTCCGACACCTAGAAGGTCTTTCCGGCCGAACCGAGCTGCTTGGTGGCTTCCACCACGCGGGCTGCCAGGCCGGCTTCGGCGGAGGCGCCCCAGACGCGGGGGTCGTAGGTCTTCTTGTTGCCCACTTCGCCGTCAACCTTCAGGACGCCGTCGTAGTTCTTGAACATGTGGTCCGCCACCGGACGCGTGTAGGCGTACTGCGTGTCGGTGTCGATGTTCATCTTGATGGTGCCGTAGGAGACGGCGTCCGCGATCTCCTGGTCGGAAGAACCGGAACCGCCGTGGAACACCAGGTCGAACGGGTTCTCCTTGCCGATCCTGGCGCCCACCTGCGCCTGGATGTCCTTGAGGATCTCCGGGCGCAGCTTCACGCCACCGGGCTTGTAGACGCCGTGAACGTTGCCGAAGGTCAGCGCGGTGATGTAGCGGCCGTTCTCACCGGCGCCCAGGGCCTCGACTGTGGCCAGGGCGTCTTCGACGGTGGTGTACAGCTTTTCGTTGATTTCGTTCTCAACGCCATCCTCTTCGCCGCCGACGGTGCCGATCTCCACCTCAAGGATGATCTTCGCTGCAGCGGTACGGGCCAGCAGCTCGCGGGCGATGCGCAGGTTGTCCTGCAGGGTCTCGGCGGAGCCGTCCCACATGTGGGAGTTGAACAGCGGGTTGCGGCCGGCCTTGACCTCGGCTTCGGAGGCAGCCAGCAGCGGCAGGACGAAGCCGTCCAGCTTGTCCTTGGGGCAGTGGTCCGTGTGCAGGGCGATGTTCACGCCATAGTTCTTGGCCACTTCGCGGGCGAAAGCCGCGAAACCCAGGGAACCGGCAACCATGTCCTTGGTTGACGCGCCGGACCAGTAGGCTGCGCCGCCGGTGGAAACCTGCACGATGCCGTCGGACTCCGCCTCGGCGAAACCGCGCAGCGCAGCGTTCAGCGTCTGCGAGGACGTGACGTTCACGGCCGGAAACGCGAAGCCGCCGGCCTTTGCGCGGTCGATCATTTCGGAATAGATCTCTGGGGTTGCAATGGGCATGCTGGCTCCTCTGCTGAGTTTCGTCTGTGGGTGGATGACCCTCAAGTAGACCGCTTACGGCTTGGCACCATCCTAGCCATTCCGGGACCGGGTGTGCTCCGGGTTACGCCCCACCCGCACCCGCAGCGCGAGATGGCACTTGACGGCAGTGGCGCGGCCCGGGATTGCCGTCAACTGCCACCTCGCGTCCAGCCGCGGCCCTCCAGCGCCTCCCGCACTTTACGCACGACGGCGGGCCGGTCGCCGTCGAGGTGTTGCCTGCCGACGCGCACTTCCAGCCAGCCCAGCGCCAGGGTCCGGTCGTGCCGTTCCATGTCCCGGACGTGCTGATCGTGATCTGCATGGTGCCGGCCGTCGTACTGGAGCGCGATGCCCCACTGCGGATAGGCGGCATCCGGCCATAAAGTGGGGATGCCGTGGGAATTCCGGACCACGTGGTTGAGGACCGGCTCCGGCAGGCCGCCTCCAACGAGGGCCAGCCGCATGTGCGTTTCCGGCGCCGAATCGGCACCCACCCGAATGAGCTCGAGGGCTGCCCGGGCACTTTTCACGCCACGCATCCCCGGATGGCGCGCAGTCATGCGGTTGAGGTCGTCCAACCCGCACAATGCCGCCCGGGGATGGGGAAACGCAGGCCCGTGGAAGCAGACCATATGGTCGCCCACGGCAACGAGGTCCTCCAAGGCCAGCACCGAGGCAAGATCCAGCCATGTCCGCGCAGGCGAGGTGAGCCGGACGCCGTCGTACTCCACCACTTCATCCGGCAGGAAGGTCAGCAGGTGCCCCACCACGTTGGCTCGCCGCGGAAAACTGAAACCCCGCCGACGGGCAAGATGGATCCGCCAGTCGCTCCCCGGCCCAGCCGCCAACGGCGCCTCCCACACCCGAGCGGCGGACAACGAGGCAAGGATGGAGGTGTCGTCCAGGTCCGTGTAGGCACGCAAAGCTGCTGCGCCGGCCGCCTTTGACTGGACCGGCACCCGGATTCCCCGCGACACGGTCACCAGGTCCTTCGCAGCCGTCCGGGTACGCGTCACACCAGCCTTATCTGAGGCGCGGAGTGAGAAGGAACCTGTGGTCAGGTGGTCGGGAAGTGCTCTCCTGCGCATGCCCCATTCTGGCCCGCTGGCGGTCTCGCTAGGGGGTTATCCACAGGCTGGGACACCGACGACCACGCGAGATGGCATTTGACGGCAGTTGCCCGGCGGCAACTGCCGTCAAATGCCATCTCGCGGGATCAGACGTGCTGGTTGAACACGTGCCGCCGCACCCAGGCGTGCATGGCGATGGCGGCGGCCGAGGCGGCGTTGATGGAGCGGGTGGAGCCGAATTGCTCAATGGACAACGTGGCGACGGCGGCCTGGTGGACTTCCGGGGTCAGGCCCGGGCCTTCCTGGCCGAAGACCAGCACGCAGTCGCGCGGCAGATCGTAGGTCTCCAGCGGGACCGAGTCCGGGAAGATGTCGACCCCGATGATCGCCAGCCCCTCCCCCTGCGCCCACTGGACGAAGTCCTCCACGGTGGCGTGGTGGCGGACGTGCTGGTAGCGGTCGGTAACCATCGCACCCCGCCGGTTCCACCGCCGCCGGCCGATGATGTGCACTTCCTTGGCGAGGAAGGCGTTGGCGGTGCGCACCACGGTGCCGATGTTCAGGTCGTGCTGCCAGTTCTCGATGGCCACGTGGAAGCTGTGCCGGCGGGAGTCCAGTTCGGCAACGATCGCCTCGTGCTTCCAGTAGCGGTACTTGTCCAGGACGTTGCGGCGGTCCCCGTCGGCCAGGAGGTCGGGATCCCAGTGGTCGCCTTCGGGCAGTTCACCTTCCCAAGGCCCGACGCCGACCTCCGCCTTTTCCGGCGCACCCTCCGCGGGCGCGTGGTCGGGTTCGTCTGTCATGCCGGGCGTTTGGTTCACCCCTCAACACTAGACTGGACCTTTCGGGCTTTCAGCACGGGCGCATTCATCACGTGGAGGACAGGCATGGCAGAAGCAGACCAGGTAGCAGGCAACCCGGCGGTGTACCGCAGCGGCCAGGAGATCGAGTGCTGGCTGACGGACATGGACGGCGTTCTGGTCCACGAGAACCAGCCCATCCCGGGAGCGGCCGAACTGATCCAGCGCTGGGTGGACACGTCCAAGCGCTTCCTGGTGCTGACCAACAACTCGATTTTCACGCCCCGCGACCTCGCCGCCCGCCTGCGCGCTTCCGGCCTGGAGGTCCCCGAGGAGAACATCTGGACCTCCGCCCTGGCCACCGCGCAGTTCCTCAAGGACCAGGTGTCCGCCGGGGGCTCGGAATCGGGCAACCGCGCCTACACGATTGGTGAGGCGGGGTTGACGACGGCGCTGCACGAGGCCGGCTTCATCCTCACCGACCAGAACCCGGACTTCGTGGTGCTCGGCGAGACCAGGACCTACTCGTTCGAGGCGATCACCACGGCCATCCGGCTGATCCTGGCCGGCGCCCGCTTCATCGCCACCAACCCGGACGCCACCGGCCCGTCCAAGGATGGCCCGATGCCGGCCACCGGGGCCATCGCGGCCCTGATCAGCAAGGCCACGGGCCGCGAGCCGTACATCGTGGGCAAGCCGAATCCCATGATGTTCCGCAGCGCCATGAACCAGATCGACGCCCACTCCGAAACCACAGCCATGATCGGTGACCGGATGGACACGGACATCATTGCAGGCATGGAAGCGGGCCTGCACACGGTCCTGGTCCTGAGCGGCATCACGCACAAGGACGACATCGCGGCCTACCCGTTCCGCCCCAACCAGGTGCTGAACTCGGTGGCGGACCTGAAGAACCAGATCTAGAAGATACTCACCCGTGAACCGCCCCGGGGCAGCGGCACGAACTCGTCCAGCAGGTCCGTCAGCAGCGGCCGGTAGATCTGGGGGTTCCAGCCAGGGCTGGCATGCGCCGGGGCGGCACCCACGGTCTGCAGGTTGCTGGAGACCATGTTGTCCTTGAAGACCACGGCCCAGGTTTCCACGGCGGTCTCGTAGTCCACGGTGCGGTCTTTCGGGTTGCCCAGGTACGCCATCTTCGCCTTCCCGATCCTGCCCGCGTACTGGCTTCCGTCGAAGTGGTAGATGTAGGCGGACTCGGTCTGGATGAGCACGCTGGACGGGGCAATCGGGGACAGCTGTTCCAGCGTCTGGTCCATGATCTGGCGCCAGCTCCGTTCATCCTTGTGGATGATCCGCTCCCCCAGCTCGTACCCTCCGCGCAGGGTGGACGGAAACCGGAACCCGCGTTCGTAAAGGAACACGACGCCGTCGAACCAGCTCTGGTCCAGCACGTCATGGGCGCTGTAGGGGCTTGAGTCCAGGAGGATGAACTGGACTTCCAGGCCGTGGACGGCAAGGAGCCTGGCGGCCACCTGGGTGGCCAGCATGCCGCCGAAACTGTGCCCGTAAAAGAACAGTTTGGTAATCTTCCCGGCGGAGACGTAGTCGGCGATGGCGTTGACTACCTCGTTGATGTTCAGGCCCAGGTTGGAATAGCCGACGGCGGCCAGCCGGGCCCGCTTGTTCAGCGAGCCGCGGAGGGTGTTGAGGATCCACTGCGCCTCTTCCCAGCTGGTCTTGTAGCCCGGGAACAGGAACCAGCTGGCGTCCGGGTAGTACGCGTCGGCGAAGTCGTCGGCGACCGGCAGGATCCGGGTGGTGCGGCGCTCCGACTGCACCTGCCGGGTGAGCAGCATGTCTGCGGCCAGCAGGGAGGCTGCCCCCGCAGCGCCGAGGAAGGACCGGCGCGAGAAGCGTTTGAGGGCAGCCGCCTCCGCCAGGAGCCGGGCCTGCGGAGTCCCGCGGCGGTCCTGCGGATTCACTTCTCCCTCAAACGGCACACTACTAACGTAGGCACACCGAAAGACGCCGCCGCAAGAAGCGGGGCGTAACCATTCGGCGACGCCGGATCAGCTGGCCGCCTGGCCCTCCGTCGCCGGGAAGGGTGCTTCGGGTTCCTGCTGCCGGCGGCGCATTTCCAGCCCGATGTCGTTGTAGCGCCCCAGCAGATCGGCGCCGTCGAACGCCTGCGGGATATCCAGCAGGGCGAAGAGGGAGTCACTGGCCGCCAGCAGCTCTTCGTCGGAAAATTCGGCCAGCGGCCGTCCGTACAGCTCCGCCAGGAGGATTTCCGGCGGCTGCCGCCGGCCCTCGCCGAAGTCGTTGTCGGCGAAAAGCTCCGTGACGTCGCCGTCCAGGTGGATCCGCTGGGCGCCGGAGGATGCTTCGGCAGCCCAGTCATGGCTGGCCGGCGTCAGCTGCAGGGACACCGCGGCCCGCGCGGCGCCCGGCAATGAGTTGATGTCCATGGCGTTCAGGTCGCTGCGCAGCCCGGCCAGGGCTGAGGACTCAACAAGGGCGGCCTGTGACAGGTCAACGCAGATATGGCAGCGGATGCCCATCCGCCTGACGCGTCTGATGATGTGGACGAGTTCAGCACGGCTGTGGTGGTGAAGCGTCCCCCGGACTTCGATCCGGACGATGTCCCCGGGGACATCAAGGTTAACTAGTGCGTCTAGCGCGCGGTCCATAGGTACTCCAAAAGAGGGTCTATGGCCGACGGCTCAACCTCGCCAAGCGTAACCCGCAGGGAGGGGGCACACAAGCCGCACTTCAGGCGGTCCCGCTTGGCCTCACCTTGGACGGTTCCTGGTAGTGGGTGCGGGCGCCGCTCCCGCCTACCGAGTCCACCAGCGACTTTGCGATGTCACGCAGCTTGGTGTTGCTGTTGCTGGAGGCCTCCGTGAGGATCTCGACGGCGGCTTCCTGGCTGCAGCGGTTCTGCGCCATGACGATGCCGATCGCGATATCGATAATGGTCCGCGATTCCAGGGTGGCGCGAAGGTTGGTGGCGCTGTCCGCATGCAGCGAAAACCGGACGGCCAGGCGCAGCGCTTCGGAGATTTCCCGGGTGAAGCCCCGTGCCCTGACGGCCGCGAAGCCATCGAACTTGTGCGGGACGTCCGAGTACAGATTCAGCGCGGCTTTGGCCTCGCCTTGGAGGTTGAAGGGCAGGGAGAGCACCGAGCGCAGACCATGTGAGGCCACCGCCGCGGCGTAGTCCGGCCCCCACCGGTCCTCCTTGAACAGGTCCGGAACGTAGACTTCGCGCTCTTCCTTCGCCGCGGTGAGGCAGGGCCCCTGGGCCAGGGAGTACTGGATCTCGTCCACCTCCCGCGCCGACTCGCTGCTCCAGCCGATGGTGGCAGCCTTGCGGTCGCGGAGCAGCGTAATGCCGCACAGGGCGTCGTCGCCGTCGCCCGCCATCTGGTGCGCGGAGAATCGCGCCAACTCGTTGAGGAACTCCTCGAAATCGGCGCTTTCCAGGATGAGGTTCTGGACCTGGTCGGTTGCGCTTAGGGCCTGTTGAGGAGGGAGCATTGTGCAAGGTCTCCAAGAGTACTGATGGGGGTAAGGCTCATGATAAGACAGCCCCGGGGACCGGTCCAAGTGCCGGCGCCCGGGGCTGCAACCATCACAACGGGCCAGGCTAGGCGAGCCCCAGCTCGTCCTTGCCGAAGGCGAACAGGTAGGGCACGCCGGTTTCGGCTTCGATCTTCTCCTTGGCGCCGGTATCGCGGTCAACGATGACTGCCACCGCCACCACGTTGCCGCCGGCTTTCCGGACGCCCTCCACCGCCGTCAGCGCCGAACCACCTGTGGTGGAGGTGTCTTCCAGGACCAGCACCTTGCGCCCTTCAACGGACGGTCCCTCCACCTGGCGCCCCATGCCGTAGGACTTCTGGGCCTTCCGCACCACGAACGCGTCGACGGTGCGGCCGGCGTCAACGGCAGCGTGCATGACGGCGGTGCCAACCGGGTCCGCGCCCATGGTGAGGCCGCCGGCGCAGTCGAACCCGATCCCGGCCTCGTCCGCCAGCGCCAGCATCACCTGGCCCACCAGCTTGGACGCTTCATGGTGCAGGGTGATGCGGCGCAGGTCGATGTAGTAGTCTGCCTCGGCCCCGCTGGAGAGGATCACCTTGCCGCGGACCACGGCGAGTTCCTTGATCAGTTCGAGCAGTCGGGCGCGGGCAGCGGCAGTGTCTACAGCCGTGTCAGTGGGGGAAGTCATGGACCCAAGTTTAGTGGGTGGGTTGGCCGTGAGCGGGCGGGCAAAACCTGGCGCATGCTCGGGGCGCGGTCCGAGGGCGATCATCCGCGGGAGGACACGCTTCACCAGTGGATTGTGGCGCAGGATGAAGAAGCCGGCGCGCGGGAAGGCGGCTTTGGCCCCGCCTCCGTGGCCGGCGAGCATGTCACCGGACAGTCTCCCGGCGAAGAGCGGGACGAACACCAGCCGGTGCAGGATGCGCTGCACCGCCTGCACCACCACGGTCGGCATCCCCCGGCGGCGCTGGATCGCCGCAAGCGTCCTGGTCCGTACTTGCCCCTGGCGCAGGTCGGGCGCCAGCCGTTCGGCGGCCGCCACGGCGTCCTGGATCGCGAGGTTGATCCCCACCCCGCCGGCAGGGGACATCGCGTGCGCGGCATCGCCGATGCACAGGAAACCGTCCACATACCAGCGGGGCAGGCGGTTCAGCCTGACGTCCAGGAAGTGCAGGTCGCCGAGGCTGCGGATCGACCCAACGCGGTCGGCGAGGTCCGGACGGAGGGCCGCCACGCGCTGCCGGAACCATTCCACGCCGTTGGACCGGATCCTGGCATCGGAGCCTTTCGGCGCGAGGTACCCCATCTGGTAATAGTCCGTGCGGTTGAGCGCGATCATGGCGTCCCGGTCCCCCAGTGAAGGCACGACTCCGGCCACCTCGCCTTTCTCGGAGGCGCGGCGGGGAAGCCTGAACCACCAGGTGTCGAACGGCACCGGATACTCTTTCGGATGCAGCCCGGCGGTCTGCCGCAGCACCGATTTGCGGCCATCGGCGGCCACCACGACCTCGGCACGAAGCACCTGCTCCCCGTCCATCCCGGCCGCCCGGTAACGCACACCGGTGACGCGTCCGCCGTCGAACTCCAAGCCCGTGGCCTCGCTGTCCATCAGCAGCGTAAACGTCGGTTCCGCCGCGGCAGCGGAGGCGAGGAAGTCGAGGAAGTCCCACTGGGGCATCATCGCCACGTAGTTGTAGGGCGGTTTGAGGGTGTCGAAGGCCGCCAGCGTGACCAGGCCTGCACCGGGGACCGGGACGGCGACATTGTTCAGGCGGCTCTGTGGCAGGTTGCGGAATCCCCCTCCGAGTCCAAGCTCGTCAATCAGCCGGATGGTGGACGCATGGACGGTGTCGCCGCGGAAGTCGCGCAGGAAGTCACTGTGCTTTTCCAGGACCGCAACCTGCACCCCCGCCCTGGCCAGCAGCAGTCCCAGCATCATGCCCGCCGGCCCGCCACCCACAACAGCACACCCCGTCTGCTCCATGCCTGTACGGTACGCCGCGCAACGTCCGGCCGGAACAGTTGAGGGTTGTTGACAGCGCTGGCTAGTCTGGACCACATGCGCGAACTCCAGGCCAAGATCATTGAAGAAATGGGCGTCCAGCCCCGGATCGATCCCGCAGGGGAGGTGCGCAAACGCGTCGCGTTCCTCAAGGAATACCTGAAGGCCACCCACACCAAGGGCTTTGTCCTGGGCATCTCCGGCGGGCTCGATTCCTCCCTGGCCGGAAGGCTGGCACAGCTGGCAGTGGAGGAGCTGGAAGCCGAGGGCGTGGACGCGAATTTCGTGGCCGTCCGCCTGCCCTACGGCGTGCAGCACGATGAAGAGGACGCCCAGGCGGCCCTGGACTTCATCAAGGCCAAGACGGAATGGACGTTCAACATCTCCGCGGCCGTGGACGGTTTCGAGGAAGAGTTCGAAAAGACCGTGGGCTCGGAGATTTCCGACTTCCACAAGGGCAACACCAAGGCCCGGACCCGCATGATCGCCCAGTATGCGCTGGCCGGCGAGCACAACTACCTGGTGATCGGAACCGATCACGGCGCCGAGTCCGTGACCGGCTTCTTCACCAAGTACGGCGACGGAGGCGCGGACATCCTGCCCCTGTTCGGCCTGAACAAACGGCAGAACCGCGCCCTGCTGGCTGAGCTTGGCGCGCCTGAGCGGGTCTGGGGGAAGGTGCCCACCGCCGATCTTCTCGATGACCGGCCGGGCCGCACCGACGAGGACGAACTGGGCCTGACCTACGACCAGATTGACGACTACCTCGAGGGCCGCGACGTTCCGGACGAGGTGGCCGAATCGATCGAACAGAAGTACCTGCGCACCCGCCACAAGCGCACCGTCCCGGTCACCATTTTCGATACCTGGTGGAAGCACGAGGGCCCGGAGGAACCCCGGGCAGGACTCTAGCCAGCCGAAGCAGCCCACTTTTGGGAAGCACGACGGCGCGACGCACCGTAAAGGGGCGGCGCGCCGTCGTCGTTTCCGGGCAAAGCCGGGCTACTTTGGCGGCGAAGCCTCGCCGCCCAGCTGCTGCGTGATCCGGTGCGCCTCCGCCAGCAGCAGGGCGCCCAGTTCAGGCTGCCGCCCAGGTTTGAAGCGCGGTTCGATGCCGGTCAGGGACAGCGCCCAGGCCGGCTTACCGGCCCGGTCGAACACCGCCGCCCCCATCCCCCAGCTGCCCTCCAGCACCATCCCGGGGTTGACCGAGTATCCGGCCTGCCGGGTGCGCGCCAGGTTTTCCCGCACTCGGGCGGGGGTGTGGTTCGCCGCGAACGCCCCCGCGTGCTCCGGCCACCGGGTCAGCAGTTCCTCCTGCTCAGCCTCCGGCAGGAAGGCCATGATGGCGGTCCCCGCCGACGCCACACCCAAGGGGAAGCGGACGCCCTCGTGCAGCACGAAGGACCGCACCGGGAAGCTGCCCTCTTCCCGCAGCAGGCATACCGTCTCTGCGCCGCGCCGGATGGAAAAGAAGGCGCTCTCCCCCGTCGCCTCGGCAAGCCGTCGCAGGCTGGGCCGGGCGATGTCCTCCATGGGGAAGCGCGCGGATGCCACCGAACCCATCAGCAGGATTTCCGGCCCCAGCACCCAATTGCCGGTGGCGGGGTCGTGGTCCAGCAGCCCTTCCGACGCCAGGGAGGACAGGAGCCGGTGGACCGTGGGCCGCGTCAGCCCGGATTCCCGGACCAGGCCAGCCAGGGGCATGCCCTCCGGGCTGCGGCCCACCAGCCGCAGCAGCCCTGCTATCCGGGCCACCACCTGGGCACCCTGTACTGGCACCGTAGCCATACAACCTCCTCGATTGTCCATATTGTGGATGCTTCTAATCCTACCGTCCACACTGTAAAACAGGCCTATTTGCCTGCTTGACAGGGCAAACAGCACACCCGTAGTCTCCACTGCGAGAACCTGTAGTCCACAAGGTGGACCAGTCGAACGCTCAATGAGGAGACGTCATGAAGAAACTGCAGTCCTCCGCCCCCGCTGCCCTCGAAGGGGCACTCCGGGACGGCATCACGCTGGCTGTCGGCGGATTTGGCCTGAGCGGCATTCCCGCCGACCTCATCGAAGCCGTCCGCGATTCAGGCGTCACGGACCTCACGGTGGTGTCCAACAACATGGGCGTGGACGGCAAGGGCCTGGGCGTCCTGATCGAGGCCGGCCAGGTCCGCAAGGTGATCGCCTCCTACGTGGGCGAAAACAAGCTGTTCGCCGAGCAGTATCTCGCCGGGAAGCTGGAGGTGGAGTTCACCCCGCAGGGCACCCTCGCGGAGCGGCTGCGCGCCGGCGGTGCCGGCATCCCGGCCTTCTACACGAAAACCGGCGTGGGCACGCTGGTGGCCGAGGGCAAGCCGCACGAGGTGTTCGACGGCGAAACGTACGTCCGGGAGCGTGCCATCCTGGCCGACGTCGCCCTGGTCCACGCGCACACCGCGGACACGGACGGAAACCTGGCCTACCGCTACACCGCCCGGAACTTCAACCCGGTGGTGGCCACGGCAGGCCGGCTGACCATCGCCGAGGCCGAGGTGGTCGTGCAGCCCGGCGGCATGGACCCGAACCACATCGTCACCCCGGGCGTCTTCGTCCAGCGGCTGGTGAAGGCAACGGACCGGGTCAAGGACATCGAACAGCGGACGGTCCGGCAGCGCACCGGCCTTGTGCCCGCCTGAGCAGCCACCGTCCGCAGCAGCAACTCAACGGAGAACAAATCCCCATGATCACCACGCAACTCAACCACCAGGACGTCCGGCAGAAGGGCCTGGCCCGGATGGCCGAAAGCCTCGCCGGGTGGACCCAGAAATGGTTCCCGGACGCGTACATCTTCGCCCTGGCAGGGGTCCTGCTGGTTGCCATCGCGGCGCTGGCCATCGGGGCCTCGCCCAAGGCCGTGGTGGATTCGTTCGGCAACGGGTTCTGGGACCTGACGGCCTTCACCCTGCAGATGGCCATGGTGGTGCTGACCGGCTATGTGGTGGCGACGGCACCCCCGATGGCCCGGCTGATCGAACGGTTGGCCCAGGTTCCTGGATCCGCACGGACTGCCGTGAGCTTTGTTGCCGTGCTGGCGATGTCTGTTTCCTTCGTCAACTGGGGGCTGAGCCTGATCTTCGGCGGACTCCTGGCCCGCGCCATCGCCCGCCGCCGGGATCTCCAGGTGGACTACCGGGCACTCGGTGCGGCGGCGTTCATGGGCCTGGGCGCGGTCTGGGCGCTGGGGATGTCCTCCTCGGCGGCCCAGCTCCAGGCGACAAAACAGTCCATTCCGCCGGCACTGCTGAAGATCACGGGTGTCCTGGACTTCGGCACCACCATCTTCACGTGGCAGTCCCTGCTCACGCTGGCCATCCTCATGCTGCTGACCACCGTCATCGCGCACTTCTCCGCCCCCACCGGCAGCGCGATCAGGACGGCCGCGGACCTCGGCGTCGACCTCAATGACGAGCCCGAACCAGCCGCGGAACAGTCGCGGCCGGGCGAATGGCTGGAATACAGCCGCTTACTGCCCATCCTCGCCGGCGTCCTGACCTTGGGCTGGCTGGTGTCGCAGCTGCTAACGCTGCCCATCCTGAGCGTGGTCAGTTCCCTCAACGGGTACCTGTTGGTTTTCCTCATGCTGGGCCTCGTGCTGCACGGGACGCCGCGCAGGTTCCTCCAGTCCGTGTCGAAGGCTGTGCCCGCCACCGCCGGAATCCTGGTGCAGTTCCCGCTGTACGCGGCGATGGCGGCAATCCTGACCAAGGCCACGGGCGCGGGCGGCCTCTCGGTCTCCGAACACCTGGCGCACTTCTTCACCAGCATCGGCGGCAACGGGGCGTTTGCCGTCATCATCGCCATCTACACGGCCTTCCTCGGCATGTTCGTCCCGTCCGGCGGCGGCAAATGGCTGGTGGAGGCGCCCTACGTCATGCAGTCCGCCACGGACGTGAACATGAACCTTGGCTGGACCGTCCAGATCTACAACATGGCCGAGGCACTGCCAAACCTCATCAACCCGTTCTTCATGCTGCCACTGCTGGCGGTGCTGGGCCTGCGGGCCAGGGACCTGGTGGGCTTCACCTTCCAGCAGTTCCTGTTCCACCTTCCGGTGGTCCTCCTGCTGGCCTGGCTGCTCGGGATGACCTTTGAGTTCGTGCCACCGGTAATACCCAACTGAGTACAGCCAACGAGATTAAGGAGAAACCCCATGGGATGGACCAGGGATGAAATGGCTGCGATTGCGGCCGAGGAATTGAACGACGGCGATTACGTGAACCTGGGCATCGGGATTCCCACGCTGGTGGCCAACAACCTGCCCGAGGGCGTGCGGGTGGTCCTGCAGAGCGAGAACGGGCTGCTGGGCATGGGCCCCTTCCCGTACGAGGGCGAGGAGGACGCCGACCTGATCAATGCCGGGAAGCAGACGGTCACGGTGCTTCCCGGCGGCAGCATCTTCGATTCCGCCACGTCCTTCGGGATGATCCGGGGCGGCCACGTGAAGGTTGCCATCCTCGGTGCCATGCAGGTTTCGGGCAACGGCGACCTGGCCAACTGGACCATCCCGGGCAAGATGGTCAAGGGCATGGGCGGGGCCATGGACCTGGTGGCCGGCACCCCGCGGGTGGTGGTCCTGACCGAGCACAACGCCAAGGACGGCACAGCCAAGATCGTGCGCGAATGCACCCTGCCTTTGACCGGGCTGGCCTGCGTGGACAGGATCATCAGCGACCTCGCCGTGTTCGACCTGGTGAAGGACGACGACGGCGGGCGGCAGCTCACGCTGACCCGCCTGGCACCCGGGGTCACCGAAGAGGAGATCCGCGAAAAGACCGAAGCCGGCTTCGAAGTCCGGCTCGAGAATGAGGAAGTGGCAGCATGAGCCTGAAGGACCAGTTCGGCAAGGATGTCCTGATCACCGGCTGGGGACACAGCCGGTTCGGCAAACTCACCGACGACACCCTGGAATCGCTGATCGTGCAGGTCGCCACGGACGCCATCAGCACCGCAGGCATCGAGCCCGGCCAGGTCGACGAGGTCTATGTGGGCCAGTTCAACTCCGGCATGATGCCGCTGGCGTTCCCGTCCTCGCTGGCGCTGCAGGTCTCCCCGGACCTGGCCAACGTCCCGTCCACCCGGGTGGAGAACGCCTGCGCTTCCGGGTCGGCCGCGTTCCAGCAGGGCACCAAGTCCCTGCTCGCGGGCACAGCGAAGACCGTCCTGGTGATCGGTGCGGAGAAGATGACCCACGCCGGCGCGGACGTGGTGGGCGCCGGGCTCCTGGGGGCGGACTACGACATGGCCGGCAAGCCCTCCACCACCGGCTTCACCGGGCTTTTCGCCGAAGTCGCCAAGCACTACGCCAAGCGCTACGACCCCGCCGGCCGCCTGGGCGACGTCCTGGGCAGCATCGCGGCGAAGAACCACCGCAACGGCGTGGACAACCCGTACGCCCAGCTCCGGAAGGACCTCGGCGAGGAATTCTGCCGGACCGTGTCGGACAAGAACCCGATGGTCGCCGATCCCCTGCGCCGCACCGACTGCTCCCCTGTCTCGGACGGGGCCGCCGCCGTCGTGCTCTCCACCTCCCCCACGGGAGGCACCAACGCCCCGGTCCGGCTCGCCGGGTTCGGCCACGCCAACGACTTCTTCCCGGCCGACCGCCGCGACCCCACCGCCTTCGAAGCCACACGCGTGTCGTGGCGGCGCGCCCTGGCGATGGCTGGCGTCGGACTCGACGACCTTGACCTCGCCGAAGTGCACGACTGCTTCACCATCGCCGAACTCATCATGTACGAGGCCATGGGCCTGACCGAACCCGGCCAGGGCGCCCGCGCCCTCACGGAAGGCTGGGTGTACAAAGACGGGAAACTGCCGGTCAACGTCTCCGGCGGCCTCAAATCCAAGGGCCACCCCGTGGGCGCCACCGGCGTCTCGCAGCACGTCCTCGCCGCCATGCAGCTCACCGGGACCGCCGGCGCCATGCAGCTGGCCAGCCCCCGCCGCGCCGCCGTCCAGAACATGGGCGGCGTGGGCATCGCCAACTACGTCAGCATCCTCGAAGCTGTTTAGCGCCGCTGAGTTTCCCCACGTTCAGACCACGACGGCGGCGCGTCGCACCAAAAGTGCGGCGCGCCGCCGTCATTATTCGCCAAAGGTGGGGAATTCCAGCGGGCCGGACCACCTCCTGCCCTACTTAGTAGCGCCCGCGATGGCCTCGGCACCGGCGGTGGCGCAGGCTTCGTCCAGGGCGCCGTCGGGAGCTCCGCCGACGCCGATGCCTGCCACCGAAACGCCGTTGACCTTCAGCGGGACGCCGCCGGCCAGGAACAGGGTGCCGGGGAGGTCCGCGATGGAGGGTCCGTTTCCGGTAACCCGTTTGGCCAACTCGCTGGTGGGCGCGCCGAAGGCTGCCGCCGTGTACGCCTTCTGCTTGGCTGCTTCGATGGTGTGCTCGGCGGCGTTGTCTCCGCGCAGCAGCGCCTGGACAGTGCCGAACCTGTCCACAAGGGCCACGGTGACGAACGGCAGCTTGTCCGCCTGGCATTTGGCGAGCGCGGCAGTGACGGCCTGGGCCGATGCCCCCACGGCGATGCGGCTCTGCTGCACCACCGTTTCCGGGGCCGGTTGCACATCCACGGCGGGGACGACGGCGGGAACCTGCGCGCCGCCGTCGGTGGCGGTTCCGGCGTTGGCGGCGGCGGTGGCACCGGCGGTGACCAGGAGGGCTCCGGCTGCTGCGGCGGCGAATACCTTGTGGGACTTCTTCATGGTTGTTCCTTACGTTTGGTCGGGACTGTTGTTTCCATCCTTCCGGGACGGGCGGCGCCTGCCATCGGGCGTCGGTCGGATCCCAGCTCCGCCAACAGGCCGGCGGTATCAGCCAAAAGGCTGAGGCCCGGAACGGCACGGGAGCCCTAGCATGAAAGGCAGCGCTCCCCAGCAGATCCGGATTCCCATGCCCGCCGCAGAAACCCGTCCAGACCCCGGCCCCGCCGCAACCCCTGCCGCCAGCGGCCGCCGCTTGCGCATGCATTTGTTCACCCGCACCGGGCCGTTGGGCAGCATCGGCCTGGCCGTCCATGCCGGCTTCGCCCTGCTCCTGGTGGCCTCGGCGGTCCGTTACGTCATGCGCCACAGCCCCGCCGACAACCTCGTGGTCCTGGCCCTGGCCGCTGCCGCCTCCCTGCTCTACGCCGTCGTGGCCCTCTTGTCCGCACAGGACCGGGCCGGGGCGCCGTGGGTGGTGGTCCTGGTGGTGGTCTGGTCGGTGCTGGTGGTGGCGGCGCCAAGCTTCGCCTGGTGTTCCTTCGCCCTGTTCTTCCTGTGCCGCAGCGCCCTGCGCGGAACAGCCGCCTACGTCCTGGCGGGGGCCATCACGCTTGCTACCGCCGCCGGGCTGTTCCGGCTCGGCGGCGGCACGGATGTGGCGATGCTCCTGGGACCGCTGGCCGTGGGGACCATGCTGACCCTCATCTACGACCGCATCCAGCGCGACGCCGAAGAACAGCGCCGCCTGCACGCGGAGGTCACCAGCGCGCAGGGGCAGTTGGCGGCCAGTGAACGCAGGGCCGGCACCATCGCGGAGCGTGAGCGGGTCTCCCGGGAAATCCACGACACCGTGACCCAGGGCCTCGCCAGCAGCCTGCTCCTGCTTGAAGCCGCGGAACGGGCATGGCCCGCCGGGGCGGCACATGACGACATCCGGCAAGCCACCGGCCTGCTGCGCGCCAGCCTGTCGGAGACCCGCAGCCTGGTCCACGAACTGGCCTCCCCCGGGCTGGAGACCTCACCGCTGCCCGAGGCTGTGCTGCTTGCCGCGCGGCAGTACATGCCCGACGCAACGCTCCTGGTCACCGGCGAGCCGCGGCCCGTGTCGCCGGAAGTCCGGCACGCCCTGCTCCGCGTGGTGCAGAGCGCGGCAGCCAATATCCGGTTGCATGCCGGCGCGTCAGTGGCCACCGTGACGCTGGGATTCCTTCCGGACGCCGTCACCTTGGATGTTTACGACGACGGCGCGGGCTTTGACCCGGCGGCGGCAGCACCGCCGTCGGACGCCGGAGGGTACGGCCTGCGGGCCATGCGGCAGCGGGTGGAGCAGCTGGGCGGACTGTTTTCGGTGGAGAGCGCGCCCGGGGAAGGAACGATCGTGGCAGCGCAGCTTCCCCTGGAGGATGCCGCATGAACCCCATCACCGTGCTGTTGGCTGATGACCACCTGGTGGTGCGGAGCGGATTGCGCGCCCTGCTGGGCACCCAGCCGGATATTGAGGTGGTCGCCGAGGCGTCCTCCGGCGAGGAGGCGCTGGAACTGGTACGGCAGCACAGGCCCGCCGTGGTGGTCATGGACCTCGCCATGGGCCCGGGACTGGACGGGATCGGGACAATCCGGCGGTTGCGCGAAGACGACGGCGGCCAGGCGGTCCTGGTGTTCACCACCTACGATTCCGACGCCGACATCGTCCGCGCGGTGGATGCCGGGGCGATGGGCTACCTGCTGAAGGACGCCGCCCCGGAGGAGATCTTCGCGGCGGTCCGGGGCGCTGTCCAGGGCAAAAGCGTCATGAGCCCGCCGGTTGCATCCAGGCTCTTCCAGCAGCTGAGGAACCCGGACGCCATCCTGACACCGCGGGAAGCGGAGCTGCTCAGCCTGCTCACCGAAGGACTCAGCAACCGCGAGCTCGGCAAGCGGCTCTTCATCTCCGAGGCCACCGTCAAAACCCACCTGGCGCACATCTACGCCAAGCTGGGTGTGGACACCCGGGCGGCCGCGATTGCGACCGCCATCCGCCGGGAAGGCATGCGGTAACAGCGGTTTATGGCGCTTACCCTTGCACAGCGGCCCCGCGCCCCGTACTTTGGGGACAGTGGGGGACGAACTCCCGCGCACTCCGGGATGATCCCTGGGGAGAGAATCAGAGTCACATGAAGGAATGCAGCCATGGCAACAGGCACAGTTAAATGGTTCAACGCCGAAAAGGGTTTTGGCTTCATTGCCCCCGATGACGGGTCCGCTGACGTTTTCGCCCACTACTCGGCAATCGCCACCAGCGGCTACCGCTCATTGGACGAGAACCAGAAGGTCGAATTCGATGTGACCCAGGGACCGAAGGGTCCGCAGGCAGAGAACATCCGCCCGCTCTAAGTCTTCGGAGGCCTCCGGCACACGCCGGGACCCCATCCAGCGGCCCCGCCAACGAGAGTTGGCGGGGCCGCTGTTTTTTGCGGCACGGTTTTTCCGCGGCACCGCGGGTTTGGGATAATTGACTCATGACCGGACAGGACCAGGACAAGGATCCGTGGGTGGAGTTCGACGCGCTCGGTCCGGCCGCACCGGACCGCGTTCCGGGGCAGCCGGGCGGTGAACCCCACGGCTTCGGGTTCCGCACCGGCGTCCGCAGCGCGCGGGTCGCCGTCGGCTTTGCCGTCTACGCCCTGGCCCTGGGCACCATCCTGGCCCTGACCGGATACATCGTGTTCATCGCCCGGCAGCAGTGGCTGCTCGTGGGCCTGATGCTGATGTTCGAATCCGTCTTTGTCTTCGCCTTCACGCGGCTTGTGGCCCAGGCCCGGCACCGGACACCGCCAAACGGTCCAGCCAAGTAAGCGGACACCCTTGACCTTGACGCAGCGTCAACCCGTACGCTCGTGGCATGGAAGAAATCCCCGGCGGGAGGAGCTGGTCCATCCAGGACGTGGCCCGGATTGCCGGCACCACCAGCCGCACCCTGCGGCACTACGACGACATCGGGCTGCTGAAGCCAACGCGGGTGGGCAGCAACGGCTACCGCTATTACGACGCCGCCGCCCTCCTGCAGCTGCAGCGCATCCTCCTCCTTCGGGAGCTGGGCCTGGGGCTGCCCGCCATCGCCGACGTGTTCGGGCGGCAAACGGATCCAGTCACCGCTCTGACCCGCCACCTGCGGTGGCTCGAACAGGAACAACACCGGCTGACGGTCCAGATGCAGTCCGTCCGCCACACAATCGAAACGGTAAAGGCAGGAGGCCAACTCATGGCAGAGGACATGTTTGCCGGCTTCGACCACACCCAGTACAAGGATGAGGTTGAGGAACGGTGGGGCAAGGACGCCTACGCACAGGGCGACGCGTGGTGGCGCGGCATGGACGACGCCGCGCGGAAGGAATGGAAGTCACGGGCCGAACAGCTGGGCAGGGACTGGATCGCCGCCGCCGGCGCCGGAGCACCCGCAGACGGCCCTGCGGCGCAGGACCTGGCCAGGAGGCACGTCGACTGGCTGCGTTCCATCCCCGGGGCTCCTGCCGCCGATCCCGGCGGCGACATCAAGGGATATGTCAGGGGCCTGGCGGACATGTATGTGGCCGATCCCCGGTTTGCCGCCAACTACGGCGGGGAAGCCAACGCGGGCTTCGTGCGGGACGCCCTGCGCAGCTTCGCGGACAGGCACCTTTAGCCGGACTCGGTGAACGCCGGAACGCCGGTGACGGCGCGGCCCACCAGCAGCGAGTTGATCTCGTAGCTGCCTTCATAGGTGTAAAGGATCTCGGCGTCGCCAAACAGCTTGGCCATGCCATAGTCGGTGCTGATGCCGTTGCCGCCCAGCAGGGAACGGCCCATAGCCACCGTCGAGCGGGCCAGGCGCGTGGTGGTTGCCTTGGCCATGGCCGCCTGCGCCATTTCCAGTTTTCCCGCCTCCTGGATGCGCGCCAGTTCGACCATCAGGGCCAGGGATGCCGAGGCGTTGCCCAGCATGTCGGCGAGCTGCTGCTGGACCAGCTGGAACCCGGCAAGCTTCCGGCCGAACTGGCTCCGGGCCAGCGAGTAGCCCCGGGCCACATCGAACGCGGCCAACTGGATGCCCGCCGCCTGCCAACCCACCCAGGCGCGGGAGTCGCGGAGCAGGCTTTGTGCGGCTGCGAAACGGTCTGCCCCGGGCAGCAGGTTCTCCGCGGGGATGCGCACATCCGCCAGGGTGATATCGGCGTTCTGCATGATCCGCAGGCCGATCTTGTTGGAAATCTTGGTTGCCGTGTACCCGGGGCGGTCCGTTTCCACGAGAAAGCCCTTGATGTCGCCGTCCGCTGTGTCCCGCGCCCACACGAGGGCGAAATCGGCAATGGTTCCGGCGCCAATCCAGCGTTGGCACCGTTGAGGACCCACTGCCCGCCGTCCCGGGTGGCGGTGGTCCCGAGCGCACGGGAGATATCCGATCCATGGTCCGGCTCCGTCAGCGCAAAAGCTCCCAACGCGCTGAAATCCCGCAGCCCCGGCAGCCAGCGGCGCTTCTGCCCGTCGGATCCCAGCTGGCTGATCATGCCCACGATCAATTCGTTATGGATCCCCGCCAGCGCGGACAGGGAAACGTCCGCGCGGGCCAGCTCCACGTACATCAGGCCCTTGAACAGGGTTGAACTGCCGTCCAGCTGCAGCGCCCCCAGCCCCTGCCGTCCCAGCCCGGCCACCAGGTCGAACGGAAACTCCTCACGGTTCCAGTACCCGGTTGACTGGTCCCGGACGGAGGATTGCAGGAATTGCCGGGTCCGGAGGTAGCGTTCCCGTTCCGGGCCGGCCAGGAGGTCCGTCACATGCATCAGGTCGGCGTCACTGAACGGCGGGCTTCCGGCAGGTTCCTGGCGGGTCAAGGCAGGCCCCGCGTCCTCAGCGCCGCGCCTTGACGCGCCTGGCCCGCCGGACCACCAGCAGGCCCAGCGCGACGGCAAGGGCCGCGTACACCGCGTAGTTGAGGAACCGGGAGTATTCCTCGATCAGCCGGTACTGGGTGCCGAGGAGGTATCCCAGCCCGATGAGCGCCGCGTTCCACAGCCCGCTGCCGGCCATGGTGAACACGCTGAAGGTGCCAAGCGGCATCGACGCAGCCCCTGCAGGGAGCGAGATGAGGCTCCGCACCCCGGGCAGGAGCCGGCCGAAGAAAATGGAGGATCTGCCGTGGCGGCGGAACCACGCGGCGGCGTTCTCGAAGTCCTCCCGGTCCACCAGGGGTAGCTTCGACAGTCCCCGGGTCGAGCGCTCAAGGCCGAGTTTGGCGCCCAGCCAATACAGGAACAGGGCGCCCAGGTAGGCGCCGAGGGTACTGGTGGCGAACACAAGGAGCAGGTTCAGCGACCCCTGTTTGGCCAGGTAGCCGGCAAGGGGCAGGATCACCTCGCTCGGGACCGGGGGCACCACGGTTTCCGCCAGCGTGAAGGCCCCCACGCCCCACTCGCCCAGGGTGTCGATCACCCTCGCCGCCACTCCCACGATCCCGGTCAGGCCTTCAGTGGGGTTCGCCGCACCGGTCATTGCCGTCCACATACGCGCGTCCCCTAACGGTGCTTGAAGTCCGGCTCCCGCTTCTGCGTGAAAGCCGTCATGCCTTCCTTCTGGTCCTCGGTGGCGAACAACGAATGGAACAGCCTGCGTTCGAACAGCACTCCCTGGGCCAGCCCGGTTTCAAAGGCGGCGTTCACGGCCTCCTTGGCCGCCATCGCCACAGGCTTGGACTTGCCGGCGATGACCGCGGCGGCCTTGAGTGCCTCGTCAACCGTATCCTCGGCAGGAACCACCCGCGATACCAGGCCGCAGCGTTCGGCCTCCTCCGCGCCGATGAACCTGCCGGTCAGGATCAGGTCCATGGCTTTCGCCTTACCCACTGCCCTGGTGAGCCGCTGGGATCCGCCCATGCCCGGGAGCACGCCAAGGTTGATTTCAGGCTGCCCGAATTTGGCGTTGTCGCCGGCGATGATGAGATCGCACATCATCGCCAGTTCGCAGCCGCCGCCCAGGGCGAACCCGGCCACCGCGGCAACCGTGGGTATCCGCAGGCGGGTGAAATCCTCCCAGCCGCGGAACCAGTCCGCGGCATACATGTCCATGTAGCCCTGGTCCGCCATCTCCTTGATGTCCGCCCCCGCGGCGAACGCCTTCCCCGATCCGGTGATGACAACGGCTCCCACTCCGGGATCGGCGTCCATGGCGGACACGGCGGACACCACTTCTTCCATGGTGGCTTTGTTCAGCGCGTTCAGCGCGGAGGGCCGGTTCAGCGTCACCAGCCCCACCCTGTCCCGTTGCTCCACCAGGATGTTGGCGTACTCGGTCATTCAGGACTCCCGTCGTCGTGTGCGGTGGTGGCGGGGCGTTTGGCTGCGGGGCCATCGCTGGAGGTGTCCCCTGCCGCTGCGGCCTGTTGCTCCGACTTGTTCCGGATGTCCGTGATGATGGCGGAAAAGTCCAGGCCGGAGCCGCCTTCCGCGGCAAACCTATCGTAGATTTCGGCCGCCAGCGGGCCCATCCGGCCGGCCACGCTGGTACTGCGCAGCGCGTTGACGGCGAGGTTGAGGTCCTTGGCCATGAGGGCTCCGGCGAACCCGGGCTGGTAGTCCCGGTTGGCGGGGCTGCCGGGGACCGGGCCGGGGACGGGGCAGTTGGTGGTCAGGGCCCAGCATTGGCCGGAGGCGGCGGACGCCACATCGAACAGGGCCTGGTGGCTCAGGCCCAGCTTTTCGCCGAGCACAAACGCTTCGCTGACCGCGATCATGGAGACGCCCAGGATGAGGTTGTTGCAGACCTTGGCGGCCTGGCCGGCGCCGTGCGCGCCGCAGTGGACCACCCGTTTGCCCATGGCTTCCAGGAGCGGCCGGACTTCCTCGAAGTCAGCGGCGTCACCGCCCACCATGAACGTCAGGGTCCCGGCCTCGGCACCCACCACGCCGCCGGAAACAGGAGCATCCACCGACCGGTGGCCGGCCTGCACGGCAAGGCCTGCCGCTTCCCGGGCTTCATCGACGTTGATGGTGGAGCAGTCCAGGAACATGGTTCCCGGAGCGGCCGCCTGCAGCAGCCCCCGCTGCCCATCCGTGCCGCGGTAGGCATCGAGCACCTGCTGGCCGGTCTGGAACATGGTCAGGACGACGCCGGCACCCGCCGCCGCCTCGGCCGCGTTGCCGGCGGCGTGCACTCCCCGCTCCCGGGCGGCGTCCACCGCTGCGGGCACCACGTCGAAACCGGCAACCTGGTAACCGGCCCGGACCAGGTTTGCGGCCATCGGTGCACCCATGTGCCCGAGGCCCAGGAAAGCTACTGTGTGCATGTCAGGCATGGCCCGTCTCCTTCTCCACCAGTTCCAGGGTTGGCTGCAGGTCCGGTTCCGGGCCCTCCAGCGGCTGGAAGAACCGGTCCACCTGGGCCGGGGTGACCTCGCCCAGCGTTGCCGGCTTCCACCGCGGTTTCCTGTCCTTGTCCACTACCTGCGCCCGGATACCCTCCCTGAAGTCCGGTCCCGCCAGGAAATGCAGTCCCGCGCGGTACTCCTGGGCGAGTGCCCCATCCAGGGTCAGGTTTTTCGCACGGCGCAGCGACGCGAGGGTCACCTTCACCGACGTGGGTGACTTGGACTCGATGGTGTCCGCGGCCGCGGCTGCCTCGCGGCTGCCTGGGCCGTCCCAGGCCCGGAGGCGGCGGACAATGCCTTCGGCGTCGTCCGGCGCGTAACAGGCGTTAATCCACTCCCGCTGCGCCTCGAGGGCGGAGCCGGGTGCCTGCTGCGTGTAGTGCACGACGGCGTCTTCCGCGCTTTGCTCCACCAGCGCGTCCACAAGGCGCGGCAGCGCTTGGGAGGGGACGTAGTGGTCGGCAAGGCCCAGGAACAGCGCGTCCGCGGCATCCAGGTGCGCCCCGGTGAGGGCAGCGTGTGTTCCGGTTTCCCCGGGCGCGCGGGCGAGCAGGAAAGTACCGCCGACGTCGGGCGCGAACCCGATGGTGGTTTCCGGCATCCCCGTCCGGGTCCGCTCGGTGACGACGCGGATGCTCCCGTGGGCGGATATCCCTACGCCGCCGCCCAGGACCAGGCCGTCCATCAGGGCCACGTAGGGCTTGGGATACCGGGCAATCAGGGCATTGACCCGGTACTCCGTCTGCCAGAAACCGGCTGTCGCGCTCCCGCCCCGCAGCATGTCCTCGTAGATGGCCACGATGTCGCCGCCCGCGCAGAGGCCCCGCTCTCCGGCGCCCTGGACCAGGACGGTGGAGACGTCGTCGTCCGTTGCCCACTCGGTGAGCTGCTGCAGGAGCATGCCGACCATCCCGGCGGTGAGGGCGTTGACCGCCCTGGGCCGGTTGAGGGTGCAGACGCCGAGGCGGCCGCGGCGCTCAAAGAGCACATCCGCGTTGTCCGGTGGGTTGCCAGGGCCTGCGGTCATCAGCTTCCTTCCGGCATCACGAAGCTTGCTCCGTGGCGTATTCCCGAGGGCCACCGGGTGGTGACCGTCTTGGTCTTGGTGTAGAAACGGAAAGCATCGGCGCCGTGCTGGTTCAGGTCCCCGAAGCCGGAGGCCTTCCAGCCGCCGAAGGTGTAGTAGGCCAGCGGCACTGGAATGGGGACGTTGATACCCACCATGCCAACGTCCACCCGGGTGGCAAAGTCCCTGGCGGCGTCGCCGTCCCGGGTGAAGACCGCCACGCCGTTGCCGAAGGGGTTCTCGCTGCAGAGCCGGAGGGCTTGTTCGTAGTCCTCAGCCCGGACCACCACCAGGACGGGCCCGAAAATTTCGTCGCGGTAGATGGCCATGTCCGTGGTGACGTGGTCGAAGAGGGTGGGCCCGAGCCAGAACCCGCCGGGGTGGGCGTCTACGGTGAGGCCGCGGCCGTCCGCAACGAGGGTGGCTCCCGCCTCTTCGCCGGCCTTGATGTACCCCTCGATCCGCTGCCTGGCCGCCGCGGAAACCACGGGGCCGAAGTCCACGTCCGGGTCGGTTCCGGGCCCGACCTTCAGCGCCTTGATCCTTTCCTGGAGCCCGGCGACCAGCCGGTCGGCCGTTTCCCGGCCCACGGGCACGGCCACGGAGACCGCCATGCAGCGCTCCCCCGCGGACCCGTACCCGGAGCCGATGAGGGCGTCCGCGGCCTGGTCGAGGTCGGCGTCGGGCATGACCACCATGTGGTTCTTGGCCCCGCCGAAGCATTGTGCCCGCTTTCCTGCGGCAGCCGCCGTCGCGTAAATGTATTCGGCGATGGGGGTGGAGCCGACGAAGCCGACTGCCCTGACCGCCGGGTCCGCCAGCAGGGCGTCCACGGCTGCCTTGTCCCCGTTGACCACGTTGAACACGCCGTCCGGGACGCCGGCCTCGCTGTACAACTCGGCCAGCCGCAGCGGCACGGACGGGTCCCATTCGGAGGGCTTGAGGATGAAGGCGTTGCCGGCAGCCAGCGCCGGCCCGGACTTCCACAGCGGAATCATGGCGGGGAAGTTGAAGGGCGTGATGCCCGCTACCACGCCCAGCGGCTGGCGCAGCGAGTGGATGTCGATGCCGGGACCGGCGTCACTGGAGAACTCGCCCTTGAGCAGGTGCGGGGCCGCCGCGCAAAATTCCACCACTTCCAGGCCGCGCTGGATGTCTCCCCTGGAGTCCGCCAGCGTCTTGCCGTGTTCGGAGGACAGCAGCCGGGCGAGTTCATCCATATTCCGGTTGACCAGGTCCACGAACCGCAGCAGGACCCTGGCGCGGCGCTGGGGGTTCATGGCCGCCCATTCCGGCTGGGCCTTCGCGGCCGCGGCAACAGCTTCCCCCACCTCATCGTCTCCAGCGAGCGGCACCCGCGCCTGGACCCGGCCGGTGCAGGGGTCGAAGACATCGGAGAAACGGCCGGACCGGCCCTGCACGTGGTGTCCGCCGACGTAGTGGGAGAGTTCGCGCATGGCTGGTGCTCCTTCGCATGCCCGGGTGGGTGGTCCAGGGTCATTCTGTGTGTGCGAATATACCCGTCCTTCCCACCGAAGTCCCCCATCCCGTCCCGGCTGTCCCACCCCCTGCACGGTCCCCTGCGGCTTTACCCGGTGAGCGGGAGCCAAGGTAAGTTAGGAACCGTGAAGATAGCTACCTGGAATGTGAATTCGCTCCGCGCCCGCGCCGACCGTGTTGAGGCCTGGCTCCAGCGCAGCGACTGTGACGTGCTGGCCATCCAGGAGACCAAGTGCAAGGACGAGAACTTCCCGTGGGAGCTCTTTGAGCGGATGGGCTATGAGGTTGCGCATTTCGGTGTGAACCAGTGGAACGGCGTGGCCATCGCCTCCCGGGTTGGCCTCGAGGACGTGGAGCGGACGTTCCTGGACCAGCCCTCGTTCGGCAAGGCAGGGAAGGACCCCGTGCAGGAGGCCCGCGCGATGGCCGCCACGTGCGCAGGCGTCCGGATCTGGAGCCTGTATGTCCCGAACGGACGGTCCCTCGATGACGAGCACATGCCATACAAGCTCAAGTGGCTGGAAAGCCTCAAAACGCACGCGCAGGGACTCGTGGCGGAAAACCCCGCGGCGCAGGTTGCACTGATGGGCGACTGGAACATCGCGCCCTTCGATGAGGACGTCTGGGACATCGACCTGTTCGTCAATAACCGCTACACCCACGTCAGTCCGCCGGAGCGGGCGGCGTTCCATGCCTTCGAGTCCGCCGGGTTCACGGACGTGGTCCGCCCCTACACCCCGGGCCCTGGCGTCTACACCTACTGGGACTACACCCAGTTGCGCTTCCCCAAGAAGGAAGGCATGCGCATCGACTTCGTCCTTGCCTCCCCCGCCCTGGCTGCCCGGGTCACGGGCGCGTCGATCGACCGCGAGGAACGCAAGGGCAAGGGCGCCTCGGACCACGCCCCCGTGCTGGTGGACCTGGCGGACTGATGGCAGCGTCCTGGACCCATTCAAGGAGACCGTCATGACGGGCAGCCTCTACCGGGGCCAGGCAGGCCTGCCATTTTCCTCCACGCTGCGCGTCTACGAACCCCTGGAAGCCTTCCCGGAGGAGCAGCGTTCCGCGATCCAGGCAGCGGGGGCCCGCGCGGCCTCGCGTGCCGCCGTCGAAAACGCCGAACTGCTGGCCTCGCTGGGACGGATCACCCGCTCCGGCGGCGACCCGTTCCCCACCGGCCGCACCGACCTGGTGCGCGTCACCACTGCCCCGGCGCCGGAAAGCGGAACGGCCGACGACGGCGAGGCCGGGCAGGTGCTGCTCTACTGTCCCAGCCAGCTGGTCCTGCGCGCCGGACTGGCCGCCAATGCCCTGATGGAAGGCATCCACGGCCCGCTGGCCGAACTGCTCATCCCCGAGGAGCAGCGGGACCGGCACCAGGAACGGATCGACCTGGTTAAGGCCAGGGACGGTTCCATCCGGGTCCACACGCGGGCATCCACATGGGGAATCCCGTTCAGCTGGTTTTCGCTGTTCATGGAATCGGACCACAAGGACGTGGTGGAGTCCGCCGGGCGGATCCTCACGGTGCGGATCTGGGCGCCCATCACCGAAGCGCTGGAGCGGGCCCGGTATGCGGTGGCCAACCTGGCCCTGGCCGCCCCGGACCTGGACATGCTCGATGACCTGGCGCAGCTGACGGAGTGGCTGGAGCTCTTCCACGTGGAGTCGATGGTGGAACTGGACTACGGCGCCGTGGCTGACAAGGTGTACCCGGACGAGTCGCCCATGGATATCAGGCTGGGCATCGAATGCCTGGCCGAAGGCGACATGACCGGTGCGGCCGCGGCCTACCGGAGGCTTGCGTCGCGCTGGATCCCCATCCGGCAGCTGGCCCGCGCATCCTGAACACAGGCGTCCTGAACCGGGAGGCCTGACGGCGGGAGCCAGCTGCGGGTACTGTCAGTGCGCCGGTGGCGCCGTCGATTCCCGCACAATCAGATGGTGCGGTGCCACCATCGTTTGCACGGCGCCATGGGAACCGGCGAGTTCGTCGAGGAGCATGCGAGTGCCCTGCTGTCCCTGTTCCACGGGATCCTGGGCCACTGTGGTCAGCCCCATGGCTTCGGAGAATTCGTGGTTGTCGATGCCAATGATGGAGAGCTCTTCGGGTACGCGGACACCCCGGCGCCGTGCCTGGAGCATTGCCCCGATCGCCATCTCATCGGACGCGCACAGGATAGCGGTCGGTTTGGGGCCGGGCTTTGACCAGAGCGTATCGAAGCCTTCCTGCCCGCTGCCGACCGTGAAGTTTCCGAAAATGTCCCATTCCGGCGGCATCGTCGCGCCGGCCTTGGCCATGGTTTCCTCGAACCCTTCCACGCGCAGCCGCGGGACCGTGAAGTTCAGGTCGGAGTCGTCCTGGCCGTGCAGGAGGGCAACTTTGCGGTGTCCAAGCCCGATCAAGTGGGAGGTGGCCTCGGCCGCGGCCGCGTAGTCGTCAATACCGATGCTGGGGCAGTCCTCGACCGGTCCGCCCACGATGATCAGCGGGATATCGATGCGCTGGAGGTCTTCAATCTCTTCGTACGTGAGGGACATGCACAGCACCAGGAGCGCATCGATCTGCTTGTAGACCATGGTCTTGCTGAAGAGCCGCTCCCGGGCCCCACGCTGGCCGCCGAGGTTGAAGAGGGACAGGTTGTAGCCCCGCTTGTGGAGTTCGCGGTCCACGCCCTCGATGGCCTTGAAGAAGAACCACCTGTCAACGTACGGCGCAAGCACGCCTACTGTCCTGGTACGGCCGGTGGCCAGGCCCGATGCCGATGAAGAGGCAACGTAGCCCAGGTTTCCGGCCACTTCCAGGATCTTCTCCCGGGTGGCCGGAGAAACCCTTGGCAGTCCACGAACAGCCCGTGACACAGTAGCGGTTGATACGCCGGCGGCCGCCGCCACATCCTCGATGCTGACGCCGTTATGGCCGCCCCGCTGGGACCTTTCTGTTGTCCGTGCCACCGTGTCCCCTCATCCGCTCCCTTGCCGCGCAGGGCCAGATGCCCCGCTTATCCCCGAGCTTTGTATCTTTTCATTCCGCGGCCGGGCAGTACTAACTGTTGCGGGCGGGGAGCTTTCGCCGCAGCCGCACCATGCCGTACAGGGCCAGCAGGGTGGCCAGCAGTCCCAGCGCCCAGCCGAGCGCCGGCTGGGCCGTCACTTCCATCCAGACGGTTACCACCAGGAGCACAACGGCCCAGAAGCCAAGAAACCCGATGATGATGTCAAAATCCTCGCCAGACCGGACCAGCCGGCTCCGGTTTCCCGCCCCCTTCGTTCGCTGGGGGCGGGAACCGTTGTCCGTCACTTGACTGCACCTGCCGTGAGGCCGGCGACAATCTTGCGCTGGAACACCAGCACCAGGATCACCAGGGGGATGGTGACGATGGTGCCGGCAGCCATGATGGCGGTGTAGGGAATCTGGTTGGGCTGCGCCCCGGCGAAGTTCGCGATGGCCACCGTTACCGGCTGCGTCGCGTCGCTGGAGAGCTGGCTGGCGATCAGGAACTCATTCCACGAGGAAATGAATGCCAGGATCGCGGTGGTGAAGATCGCCGGCGCTGCCAGCGGCATGATCACCTTCCGGAATGCCTGGCCCTGCGTGCAGCCATCCACGCGTGCCGATTCCTCCAGTTCCCATGGCATTTCACGGAAGAAGGAGGTCATGGTGTACACGGTCAGCGGGAGCACGAACGAGATGTTCGGAATGATCAGCGCCTGGTAGGTGCCCATCCAGCCGATGTTGGTGAACAGCTGGAACAGCGGGGTGATCAGGGCGACGCCGGGGAACATCGAGGCCCCCAGGATGAAGCCGAGCACCAGGTACTTGAACCGGAAGTTCAAGCGGGCCAGGGCGTAGGCTGCGAACACACCGATCAGCAGTGACACGACCGTCACCACGCCGCCGATGAACACGCTGTTCAGCAGTGCGGCACCAAATCTGTTGCCAAACGAGGTGTCGAACGCGGTGATGAAGTTGTCCATCGTGACGTGCGTGGGAAGGATCGAGGTGTCGTAGGTGAATCCGACCTCCCGGAACGCGGTTACCACCATCCAGTAGGCCGGCGCCAGGCACCAGATCAGGATGACGACGGCGCTGATGTAGGTCCTGCCCTGCGCCCATTTCTCGCGGTTCTGCGCAGCCTTGCGGCCCTTGTCCTGGCGGGCGCGAAGCGCTGTGGCGTCAGCTGTTGCCGCGGTCATTTCTTCGCCTTTCCTGTGGCGCCGCTCTGCTCAACCACGTTTGCCCCGAGGAAGCGGACGAAGATGAAAGCGACGAGGAAGATGATGATGAAGGTAATGGTGGACAACGCGGCTGCAGAGTTGAAGCCTTGCCGGATCTGGTTGATGACCAGGATGGACAGCGTTGTGGTGTTGTTCGCACCGCCGGTGAGGATGTAGGGGAGGTCGAACATGCGCAGCGCATCCAGGGTGCGGAACAGGACTGCCACCATCAGCGCCGGCTTGACCAGCGGCAGGGTGATCATCCGGAACCGCTGCCATGCGGAGGCGCCGTCCACCTTTGCTGCTTCATAGACCTCTGCCGGGATCATCTGCAGGCCGGCGAGGATGAGCAGCGCCATGAAGGGCGTGGTCTTCCAGACGTCGGCGATGATCACAGCCCACTTGGCCGGCCACTCGCTGCCGGTCCACAGGATGGTGGTGTTGAAGAGCTTGTTGGCGATGCCCTCGAAAGCGAAGATGAAGAACCAGAGCTTGGCCGTGACTGCCGTGGGGATGGCCCACGGCACCAGGACTGCTGCCCGGACCATGCTGCGGCCGCGGAATTCACGGGCCATGATCATGGCCATCCAGAAGCCCAGGACCGTTTCCAGGGCCACCGTCACGACGGTGAAGAAGAACGTGGTGGCGGTGGCGGACCAGAACTGGCCGCCCAGCGTACCGGGCGGGCAGGCAACGGTTCCGCCGGCCGGTGCCGAACACTGCTGCGCGAGCCAGTTCACGTAGTTCTGGATGCCGGCGGAGCCGCCTGCGGTAAAGAGGCCGGTGGCGGGATCCAGGCCGGCGTCCTTCTGGAAGGACATGACGACGGCACTGATGATCGGGTAAACGATCACGATGCCCAGGGCGACGATGGTGGGGGCGAGCAGCCAGGACGCCCAGCGTCCCTGGCTGGCGATCCTGTTGTCCTCCCCTACGCCCTTGGGGCCGTGATGGACGGGGGTGCCGCCCGACGCCGGTGCCTTGACCGGCGTCGGGCCTAGTTCGGTTGCCATGGCAGAACTACGATCCCGCACCGGCGGATTCGATGGACTTCTGCATGTCGGAAAGTGCTGTTTCCACTGTCTTCTCTCCCTTGATAGCGGAGTAGGCGTTCTCTTGGATTGCCTTGGTGACAGCCGGGTAGAAAGGCGTTACGGGACGCGGAACGGCGTTCTCGATGGACGTCTTCAGGACCGGCAGGTAGGGCAGCTTGGCAACGAGTTCCTGGTCCTCATAGAGCGAACCAAGCACCGGGGCCAGGGAACCCTGCGTCGCGTAGAACTTCTCGGTTTCGGCCGAGGTCATGAACTTCATGAAGTCAAGAGCGGTGGCCTTGTTCTTGGAGTACACGCTTGTGGCGAGGTTGTGGCCGCCCAGCGAGGAGGCACCGGGACCGCTCTTGCCGGGCAGGGCCGCGAGGCCGGTCTTGTCCTTCACTGCGGAGGAGCCTTCAGTCGTGATCAGGTTGAAGGCGTAAGGCCAGTTGCGCAGGAACAGGAGCTTGCCGCTCTGGAAGGCCTGGCGGCTGTCCTCTTCCTTGTAGGTAATGGCTTCCTTGGGGATGTTGCCGTCAGCGTAGGCCTTGGCCAGGTTCCCGAGGCCGGCCTTGGCTTCCGCGGTGTTCAGGTCGGGCTTGCCGTCCTTGTTCAGGACCGAACCGCCGGCGGAGTTGATGGCTTCCGAAGCGTTCACGGTGAGGCCCTCGTACTTGCTGAACTGGCCTGCGTAGCATCCGATGTTATTGGCCTTGGCGATGGAGCACATGCCCATCATCTCGTCCCAGGTCTTGGGCGGGGTGGGCACGAGGTCCTTGCGGTAGTAGAGGATTCCACCGTCGGAGGTTTGCGGTGCCGCGTAGAGGGTGCCTTTGTAGGTTGCGCTGTCCACCGTCGGCTTGAGCATGGCGCTGGTGTCGATCGCCATCTTGTCCTTGAGCGGCTGCAGCCAGCCCTTGGCGGCGAATTCGGCGGTCCAGACTACGTCCACATCGACGACGTCGTAGTCGGGCTGCTTGGCCTGGAAATGCTGGACGAGGTCGTCGTGCTGCTGGTCGGCCTGGTCGGTTTGTTCCTTGAAGGTGACCTTCTCGTTGGGGTGGGCAGCATTCCACTTATCCACGAGGGGCCGGACGACGTTGCTGTTGTCCTTGCCCTGGACGTAGGTGATGGGGCCGCGGCCGTCGAGGTTGGCGTCAGCATCGCTGCCTCCACCGCCACCCGTGGTGCCCCCTCCACCTCCGCCGCCACAGGCGGACAATGTCAGGGCCAGAATGCCGGCAGTGGCAGCCGGAAGCAGGAATCTACGGGTTTTCATTAGCTTGAAGCTCCTCGCTGAGTGACAAGTAAGTCGACAGTGCGCTTGCTAGGTGAGGTTGATGTGGTGACCATCACACTAGTAAGGTTGCTACCGCCGATGCAAGCGTTTACATCAAAAAGTTATCTGAGGGGAACCAAATGTCCAACCCGTCCGTTCCCGCCCCGTCCGGGCCTTCCGCTGAGTGGTGGGCAGACGCCGTCGTCTACCAGATCTACCCCCGGTCCTTCGCGGACGGGAACGGCGACGGGATGGGGGATCTGCGCGGCGTCATGGACCGGCTCCCCTACCTTGAGCAACTGGGCGTCGACGCCATCTGGCTGTCTCCCTTTTACAAGTCTCCGCAGGCCGACGGCGGGTACGACGTAGCGGACTACCGCCAGGTGGATCCCCTCTTTGGCTCGTTGGACGACTTCGACGCCATGTTGCAGGACGCTCACCGCCGCGGCCTGAAAGTCATCGTGGACCTGGTTCCCAACCACACGTCGGACGAGCACGCCTGGTTCCAGGCGGCCCTCGCGGCGGGGCCGGGAAGCCCCGAACGGGACCGGTACATGTTCCGGGACGGCAGGGATGAGGTGCCCGGCTCGGGGGATGGCAAGCGGCCGCCCAACAACTGGAAATCGGTGTTTGGCGGCCCGGCGTGGAGCCGGGTGACTGAGGCGGACGGCTCCCCCGGCCAGTGGTACCTCCACCTTTTCGACACCAAGCAGCCGGACCTGAACTGGGAAAACGCCGAGGTACAGGAAGAGATGCGGTCGGTGCTGCGTTTTTGGCTGGACCGGGGAGCCGACGGGTTCCGGGTGGACGTTGCCCACGGCATGGTGAAGGAAGCCGGGCTCCCCGACTGGGACGGGGTTGCCGCCATGGTGGAAGGCACGTCCAAGCCACCGGCGGACGGCCATCAGCCAGGCGATGCCCCCGGCGCCCACACGGATTCCGAGGAACCGCACCGCGCCGTGTCTCCGATGTACCCGCCCTCACCGTTCTTCGACCAGGACGGCGTGCACGAGATCTACCGGGACTGGCGCCGGGTCCTGGACGAATACGGCGGCCACCGGATGATGGTGGCTGAAGCCTGGGTGGAGCCGGCGGAACGGCTGGCACGGTATGTCCGGCCGGATGAGATGCAGCAGGCCTTCAATTTCGATTTCCTGCTCGCCGGCTGGGACGCCGAACGCATGGCGGAGGCCATTGAGGCGTCCCTGGCAGCGGCGGCGTCGGTGGGCGCTCCCTGCACCTGGGTGTTGAGCAACCACGACACCGTCCGGCACGCCTCCCGGTTCGGGCTCAAGGACCCCACCACCTTCCCGAAAGGCATCGCGGCAAACGACGAACAGCCCGACGCCGCCCTGGGCCTTGCGCGGGCCCGCGCCGCCACACTCGTCTCGCTGGCACTCCCCGGCTCCGCCTACGTCTACCAGGGCGAGGAACTGGGGCTTCCGGAGCACACCACGCTCCCCGCCGAGGCACGGCAGGACCCCACCTTCTTCCGCACCAAGGGCGCGGAAACCGGACGGGACGGATGCCGGGTTCCGCTGCCGTGGGTCGAGGACCAGCCCGGGTTCGGCTTCTCCGTCACGCACGGCGGTCCCGCGGCGCAGCCCTGGCTTCCGCAGCCGGACAGTTTCGGCCCCTTGGCCGCCGACCAGCAGGACGGCGAGGAAGGCTCAACACTGGAGCTGTACCGGGCCGCCCTCAGGTTCCGGTCGTCGCAGCGCCTGGGGCTGGGGATGGTGGAATGGACCGACGAGCACGCGCCGGACAGCGGCCTGCTGGCGTTCCGGAACGGGGACATCCTGGTGGTCGCCAACATGGGATTCGCATCGGCGCCCGTGCCCGGGGGATATTCCGTGGTGCTCTCAAGCGGTCCCGAACCGGCAGAAGACTGGGACAGCATGCAGGAGGTACCCGTGGACTGCACCGTCTACCTGCAGCGGCGGTAACCGGGTCAGCGGACGCGCTCAGCCCTGCTGAAGCGTGTCCGCGCACCCGCTCCGATATGGATCAGGACGGGTGTCTCCTTGCCCACCACGGATTCCAAGGCCGCAACAAGCCCGGAAACCTCGGCGGCGAGCAGGTGCGGCGCCACTCCCTGCCGCGGCATCAGCCGCACCTTCAAGGCAGGCGAGCCTTTGACGTCATACGTGGTGACGGCAGCACCGGCGAGATCCGGCCGGCCCTCGAGTGCCTGCTTGAGGGCCTGTTCCGCGACGCCCCCGCCGATCCGCACATCGCCGGGAACTTCACCTGGGTCGAATTCAGCTGCCAGCAGGTTCGAGCGGCCCTTGCCCTGCTGGGCGATCCACGCCACCACCAGCCCCATCAGTACGAGCAGCGCCAACGCAACGATGATCCACAGCCAGCTTTCACTCCGGCCGGGGAACCGCGTGGAATTGAAGGCCTGGTTGATTCCCTCCCAGCTGCCCGCTGCCCAGTGGTGCCACCAGGGCCCCACGGCAGGCACGGTTGCCAGCAGCAGCAACAGGACGCCCACAGCCAGCAGGATCACGCCCAGGGCTGCGAGGAGTATCCGGTTGAGCAGGGCAGGTGTGCTGTTCATGCGCCGATCACCCCCGAGGGGGTTACGTTGACGCGGACTTCCGGATCGGGATCGAGCAGCATCTGGTCCAGTTCGTCGCGGACGGCAGCCAGCACCACGTCCTGGTTCACCGGCACCCCGGATGTGGGGCGCACATTCACGAGCACCTGCCGTTGGGAAACCACCACCATGACCTGTTCCGGGGTCACGTTGGCGGCCAGCCTCGCGCGGCGCGCCAGGGACGAAGCAACGACTTCGTCATCCACGACGACGACCGGCAGGCCCTCCCCCTGTGCGCCGAGCAGCCGGTGGCGGGCCCGCCTTCCGGGCAGGATGCCGTTGAGGAGAAAGATCAGTCCCAGCATGGCCAGCACTGCCCCGATCGCGGCCAGGAGCAACGCCGGCATCCCGGCCGGAAGATCAATGATGCGCTGCGCCGCGACCTGCGGCTCGATCAGCCAGGCGGGCTGTCCGACGGCGTGGACCCCGGCTTCCAGCACCCCGTAGGCGGCGAACACGATGACCAGGATGGCGGCAGCCGTTGCCACCGCTGCCCGGGACGAGTGGGTTTCGCGGTACAGGATCCGGCGCATGTCCGGCGCCGGGTCTTTCCGGCGGCGGGTGTCCGGCGGACGGTTGTCGACGCTGCTGCTCATTGCACCCGGCCTCCCTGGCTGATCCTGGCCCCGCTGATGCGGATGTCCACCCTGCTCAACCGGGAACCGCTCAGTTCCGAAACAGTTGCCAGGATGCGCGCCTTGGCGGCCACGGTCCGGTCCCAGATGGAGCCGCCGGCAGCGGCGACCTTCGAGGCATCACGTTCTACGGACTGCAGCGGCGGAATGCTGATCGGCGTGACGAGGGACAAAGCCAGCAGGCCGTCGTCGTCCGCCCAGTCCGCCCGCACGTCCTGTGGCTCCACGCCAAGCGCCTGCGCCGCGGCCACCTTGGCAAGGCTGGTCAGAGCCTGGGTGCTGATCCGGTTGTGGCCGTTGAACGCCTGCCCGCGGACAGCCGGCGCGGGCGCGCTCATGAGGACGAGCGCCGGCCAGTTATGGCGTCGAAGACGCCGCGCAGGTCCAGCTTCCCTTCCGCGGCGCGGCCCAGGAGGGCGCCGATGGCCATGAAGAGCAGCGAAACAAGGAAGCCCCAGAGCCCGAACTGCAGGGACATGAAGGCGACGAAGGCCCCGAGGGCCGTGCCCGCCACAGTGAGGTTCACAGCAGCGCCTCCCTTTCGGGGGCCCCCGAGGAGGCGGTTTTGACGGCCGGCGGCACGTAGACATCGGTGATTTCGACGTTCACCTCGATAACCTGCAACCCGACCAGCTCCTCGACCGCGCGGTAGACGGCGGCGCGGACCTCATTCGCAAGGGAGTGCAGGGGTGTGCCGTAGCTTGCCACCAGGCTGATGTCCACGGCCACCTGGGTTTCGCCGACTTCGGCGCGGACGCCCGCGGCATGGTCTGAGCTTCCAACGGCGTCGCGGATGGCCCCCAACGCACGGGACGGGCCCGAGCCCAGGGAATAAACGCCGGGAACGGCCCGGGCGGCTATTCCTGCCACCTTCGCCACTGCGGTCTCGGCGATGACGGTGCGGCCCGGGCCAGCCAACGGATTTCCGGCAGGATGGCGCGGCACCACGGCATCGGGTTGTGGGTTCTGGTATTCCATCAGGCACTCCCCCTTCTGTTGCTTCCACCCTATCCCTAGCCCGCGACAGATGTACTGGAAACCCAGCGGGCGTGGCACGGCGAAGAGCACCTGACGGTTAAAAGGACTCAGGCGGGGAAGCCCCCAAGGACATCCCCGCCTGAGCGGTGTGGTGCAGCAGTCAGCAGCGGCCTACTTGTAGAGGCCTTCGCCGCCGACCCTGACGTTGGTGGGCAGGTAGCCGAAGGGGCCGAGGCCGTTCTGGCCAAAGCCGCGGTCAACCTGGGTCACGCCGTTCCTGAAGTTGATCTTCACGGTCGGGGACAGCGATCCACCGCGCACGCCGTTGACGTTGTCGATGAACGACTGAACGAGGCCGCCGGGCTGCACGTAGTGCGAGTAGGCCTGGAACTGGCGTCCGTTCTGCTGGCCCGAGATGGTCCCGCTCGGGTTGTTCGCCGGGAGGTTCAGGTCCGTGGGGGAACCGAGGGCCAGGCCGCTGTTGTTGACGGGCTGGAAGTCGGAGCGGACACCGTCGCCGACGAAGCCGTAGACACCGTCGGGGCCGCGCATGCCGGCGGCGTAGGTGAACTGGTGGCTGATCGTGTACAGGTAGTACTTGTTCTTGCCGTTTTCGTTCTGGATGAAGATCTGCGGACGCTCAGTCTGGTCATTGACGCAGTTGGCGGAAAGGATTGGCGGCAGGAAGGACCACTTGGTGAGGTCCTTGTTGTCGGCCACGGCCAGACCCACGTTCGCGGTCTGGTAGTTCGCTCCGCTGTTCTGGACATCATTGACGTTCTCGGCCTGCGGGTCCCCAGCCTGGTAGCCCAGGTCTTCACCCTTGCACTGGTAGTCGCCGCGGTTGCCGGCGGTGTTGCCTTCGAAGACCATGAAGGTCTTGCCCGGGTGCGCGGGATCGGCGAACGTGTACGGGTCGCGGAACGCGAAGCCCGGGTTCTGCGCCTTGGTCTGGTACATCTTGCCGTCCGGCTCCAGCAGCTTGGTGTGCTCGAAGCCGTCGAAGGTCACACCGTTCTGGTCGGCGTGGATGTTGCCGAGCGCCTTGGCGATCGCAGCGTCCGGTGCGATGCCGCCGCCGCCCGCGTTGCGCTCTGCCACGTCGTAGAACGTGGTGGCGGTGTAGAAGACGTTGACGTGGTTGCCCTGCATCAGGCGGGTGGAGCCGGACCACTCGGTGTTGCCGATGGAGGTGTTGTCCAGGAACAGGTGTCCGCCGTAGTTCCACTTGTCCTTGGCCGGATCGGCGTTGGTCTTGCGGAAGAAGTAGCCGATCCGGGCGTTCCAGTGGCGCTGGTCGAAGCCGTAGCCGGCGTGCCGGTCTGCCACCAGGGAGAAGATGACGTCCCAGCCCTTGTAGCTGATCTGGTTGGCGTTCTCGTCGGTCAGGGACCAGGTGTCCCAGACCCAGACGTCGTCATTCATGGCCGGGAAATCCTGGGGGATTTCCGGCATGGAAACGTCCGGGCTCATGGAGTTCTGGCCCGGTGCGACAGTGGGGTCGCTCTGCGCCATGATCTGCTTGGCGTCGGCGCGGGTCCACTTGGAGGTGAAGTCCGACGCCGGATCGAACGCCTGCTGCGTGTGTTCCGTGGGGAGGGCGAAGCCGGGGGTGGGGGCCGGCAGTTCCTGGCTGGCCGGAGGATCCGACGGTTCGTTGGCCTGGGCGGAGGGGACGGCCAGGAAGGCCGAGGCCGCTACGGCCGCCGCCAGTGCTGCGGCGGCAGGACGCCACCGCAGCAACCGGGAGGTTTGGGGGTGCTTGTGCATTGTTGCTCTTCTCGCGGAGTGGTAACTGTTCGGGGAAGACGGGCGGATGCCCTTGGTCCTCTGCCACTCCGGCGGCCCGACAACACCGCAGGCGTCATCGAGGACGCCGTTGTGTATCGAGGGAAACGGGGTCTGGGTAGGACCCCGGGACTTCCGGGAAGGACATGCCATCCCGGGCCGCGCTCCACGCTAGGCGGGCGCCGGGGGACATTTCAAACCATGTTTCAAGGGGTCGAAAACCGAGCCGGACTCCATTGCGCAAGCGCTTACGCAACCCAACACGCGCGCGTGCCACAACGGTTTGGCATGAGTCAAATGTTTCGGGGCGCTGCCGGAATTTTTATCAGCAGGCGATGAATTGTTGCCTCCGCCACAGGATGGGAGGCCATGACGGGGAGGTCCGGACAGGCCTGCCGGCGTGGCTGCTGAGGGCGCGGGCGTGACGGCGGCGCCCGACAACGCCGCCGTCACGGAGCAGCCACGCGGCGGAAGAATCGGAGTTAAACGAAGAAAAGCACCAGTTCCGAAGAACTGATGCTTCCCAGTGGTGGCTCCGACCGGCGTCGATCCGGTGACCTTTCGATTTTCAGTCGAACGCTCTACCAACTGAGCTACAGAGCCTAGGTGACTAGTCACCTTGAGAGCCGGAATTGCTTCCGGCAATCAGAGCGACCCTGACGGGACTTGAACCCGCGACCTCCGCCGTGACAGGGCGGCGCGCTAACCAACTGCGCTACAGGGCCTTGCGTTTCTTGCTTCCGCAGTATCTCTACCGCTTTTTTCAAGGCTTCCAGCCTACCAGACTTTTTCAGCCTGTTTGACCAGTTCCTTGCGTACCCCCAACGGGATTCGAACCCGTGCCGCCGCCGTGAAAGGGCGGTGTCCTAGGCCGCTAGACGATGGGGGCCAGAACCTGTCCGGAACAAAATAAAAGGCGTAAAGCGGGGCTTTGCGTCTTTGTCCTTTGCGTTTCTCCGAACGGGACTCAACAACTATAGGGGCTAGGCGGGAATATTCCAAAATCGGCCAAAATTGCCGCCAGCAAACGGCCCCTCGGGTGAAGATGGACGGATGGATGCCGTTGCAGCACTCAATGAGATTGCTTTCTGGCTGGAGCGCGGACGCGCCGCCACCTTCAAGGTCCAGGCCTTCCGCAAAGCGGCGGCGGCCATCAGCGCGCTGTCGCCGGAGGAAGTGGCCGAGCGGGCCCGGACCGGGCGGCTGAAATCCATGAAGGGCATCGGGGACCGGACTTTCTCGGTCATCCGGCAGGCGGTGGAGGGAGAAATACCGGACTACCTGGCGGACCTGCGCGAGAAGGGCGCCGAGCCGCTCGCGTCCGGCGGCGGGGAGATCCTGGGTGCCCTCCGCGGCGACCTGCACAGCCACAGCGAGTGGTCCGACGGCGGCTCCCCCATCGAGCTGATGGTGGACGCCGCCGGGGTGCTGGGCCGGGAGTACCTGGCCCTGACCGACCACTCCCCCAACCTGACGATCGCGAACGGACTGACAGCCGGGCGGCTCCTTGACCAGCTGGACGTTGTGCAAGCCATCAACAGCAACGGCAACCCCACCCGACTCCTGACCGGCATCGAGGTGGACATCCTCGAATCCGGCGAACTGGACCAGGAGCCGGACCTGCTGGCACGCCTGGACATCGTGGTGGCCAGCGTCCATTCCAAGCTCCGCGCAGACCGGAAGACCATGACCAGGCGCATGTTGGGCGGCATCACGGACCCGCAGACCAACGTCCTGGGACACTGCACGGGGCGCCTGGTGGAGGGCGGGCGCGGGACCCGGCCGCCGTCGGAATTCGACGCCGAGGAAGTATTCGCGGCATGCGCCGAACACAACGTGGCCGTGGAGATCAATTCCCGGCCCGAGCGCCAGGACCCGCCGGATGTCCTGATCCAGCAGGCTTTGGAGGCCGGCTGCCTGTTTTCGATCGACAGCGACGCCCACGCACCCGGCCAGCTGGACTTCCTGCAGTACGGCGCCGAGCGCGCAGCCCGCAATGGTGTTCCCGTGGAACGGATCATCACCACCTGGCCCGTGGAAAAGCTGCTCGACTGGGCGTCGTCGCAGTAGCGAAGCCACCGCCCGTGCGGCCCGGAAACGGCTGGTGCCACGAGGTGGCCGATTTCCGCCAGCGGGCGGTTCCGCGCCCCGATACATTGGCGTTATGCCCTCCTCCAGCGCCTCCCGCCAGCCACATACTGCGGCGACCGCCGCCCCGGCGTCCCCCGCCAAGGCGCTGGGGGTGGCCGCCATGGCGGTCACCGTGGCGCTGTGGGCTTCCGCCTTCGTGGGCATCCGGGCCATCGGCCCCAACTTCTCGCCCGGTTCCCTGACGCTTGGCCGCCTGGCGATCGCCGCCGTCGTCCTGGCTTTCCTGGTCCTGCCGCAGCTGCGGAACAGCCGGAACCTGCCCCGGGGCCGGGAGTGGCTGCCCATCCTCGCCTACGGCGTGATGTGGTTCGGCGGCTACAACGTGGCGCTGAACGCCGCCGAGCACATCCTGGACGCCGGGACGAGCGCCTTGCTGATCAACGTGAACCCGATCCTGGTGGCCATCATGGCCGGCATCTTCCTCAAGGAAGGCTTTCCGCGCTGGCTGCTGATCGGCAGCACCGTGGCCTTTGCCGGGGTGGCACTGATCGCCCTGGGGTCCGGCCGGCCCCGGAACCCGGGGGAAAGCGCGACGGCGGACCTCGCGGGGGTTGCGCTGTGCCTCCTGGCCGCTGTGCTCGCGGCCGTGAGCGTCATCATCCAGAAACCTGTGGTGCGGAAGATCCCCGCCGCCCAGGCCACCTGGTACGGGATCCTGGTGGGTGCCCTGTGCTGCGTCCCCTTCGCCGGCCAGCTTGCCTCCGAAGTGCAGGCCGCACCGCCGCAGGCGACGTGGGCGCTGGTGTACCTGGGCGTGTTTCCGACGGCCGTCGCGTTCACCACCTGGGCCTACGCGCTGTCCCTGGTCGACGCCGGCAGGCTGGCCGCCACCACCTACCTGGTTCCCGGAACCACGGTCCTCATCTCCTGGCTTCTGCTGGGCGAGATCCCCACCATCTGGGGCCTGGTGGGCGGTGTGGTGTGCCTGGCCGGCGTGGCACTGACCCGGCGGCGGGCACGCACACCCCGCAAACGGCAGATCCGGAGCTAGAGTCGGGGTATGCCAGCCAGCCTCCCGCCGGGCCTGCCCATCATTCCTGACGGTCCGCACGAGCCCTCAGCTTTCAGCATGTCAGCCGACGAGTTCGAAGCCGCCGTCCGGGACGCCCTCCACAGCATCCCGGAGAAGCTGGCCCGCGCCATGGACAACGTGGCCGTCTTCATCGAGGACGACTACGTCGCGGGGCCTGGAGAGGACCCCGATACCGTGCTGTTGGGACTGTACGAGGGGGTCCCGCTGACCGAACGCGATTCCTGGTGGGACGCCGGTTCCCTCCCGGACCGCATCACCATCTTCCGCGAACCCGTCCTGGAGATCTGCGCGTCGCGGGATGACGTCATCCATGAAGTGGCCGTGACAGTGGTCCACGAGATCGCCCACCACTTCGGCATTTCGGACGAGCGGCTCCACCAGCTGGGCTGGGGCTAGCCTGTAAGCATGGGACACGACCACAGCCACGCGCACGGCATCACCGCCACCGGCAGGCACCGGAAGCGGCTGGTGGCGGTCCTGTCGATCACGCTGGGCGTCGTCGTAATCCAGATTGCCGGCGCCGTCCTGTCCGGGTCGCTTTCCCTGCTGGCGGACGCCGGCCACATGCTTTCCGACGCGGCAGGCGTCACCATCGCCCTGCTGGCGGCGTGGATCGCCGGCCGGCCGGCCAGCGACCAGCGGACCTACGGCTACCAGCGCGCCGAGGTGCTCGCCGCGCTGGCCAACGCGCTGATCCTGATCGTGATCGCCGTCGTTATTTTCACCGAGGCCATCCGGCGCTTCGGGGCACCGCCGGAAGTGCAGACGGACATCATGCTCTTTGCCGCAGTCCTCGGCGCCGTGGCCAACCTGGCGTCGCTGCTGATCCTGCGCGGGGCACGGGACGAAAGCTTGAACGTCCGGGGCGCCTACCTCGAAGTGCTCGGCGACCTCCTGGGATCGGCCGCCGTCATCGTCGCCGCGGTGGTCATCATGCTCACGGGTTTCGAGGCGGCAGACACCATCGCTTCGGTCCTGATTGCCCTGCTGATCCTGCCGCGGGCCTGGAGCCTGCTGCGGGATGTGGTGGACGTCCTGCTCGAGGCCAGCCCGAAGGGTGTGGAGGTGCAGATGATCCGCGAGCACATCCTGTCCGTCGAGGGCGTCACCGACGTCCATGACATCCACATCTGGACCATCACATCAGGGGTCCCGGTCTTCTCCGCCCACGTCGTGGTGGAGGATGGCGTGCTCAATGCCCGGGGCGCCGACCAGCTCCTGGACAAACTGGTCAGCTGCCTGGGCAGCCATTTCGACACCGACCACTGCACGTTCCAGCTGGAGCCGGCCAGCCATTCCGAGCACGAGGCGCACCAGCACGCCTGAGCCGCGACACGCTGCCCTTACGTCCGCGCTAATGACACGCTTGTGGTTTATGTTATTGATGTGACTGTTGTTGCCAAAGTGCAAACGCTCACGTAACCTCGGACTGCTGGCGGGCAGCTCAGGGCACACGTGTGCCCCATCCAGGACCTCCCAGCCTCTACCGTTGCGAGGTCTCTTCACATGGCTTTACCCGGGTCGGGACGCAGGACGGCCGTGCTGTGCGCCGCCGTCGTACTCTTCGCAACTGTGGCACCGCCCGCGGCGGCCGTACCGGGACCGCTCTTTTCCCGGACTGTGCCGGCGTCGCCCGAGATCCCTTCGCCGGAGGACATTGCGGCAGCGAAGGCCAGCGAGGCCGCCACGGCAGGCCAGGTGACGGAGATCGAGCGCATCCTGGCCGGTGCAGCAGCCAGCCAGCAGGCCGCCTTTGCCGTGGCGATGCAGGCCAACAACGCCTACAGCGAGGCGCTGGTGGAGCTGCAGCAGCGCACCGACGCGGCCTCGCTCGCTGCAGCGCGGGCTTCCACTGCCCGTGAGCAGCAGGACAAAGCCCGGAAGCAGGTAGGGCAGCTGGCCGGGGACCTGTACCGCAACGGCGGCCTCAATCCCACCCTCGGGACCCTTGCCAGCGGCGGCGAAAGTCTGCAGCAGGCCGCCACGCTCCAGGCGCTCTCTGCCAGCCGCAGCCGTGCTTTTGAAACCGCAGACGCGGCGGCTGCGGCGTACCGCTCGCTCACCGCCGCCGCCGAGGACGCCACCAAAGCCGCTGACGACGCCGCCAGGACTGCGGAGCAGCGCAAGACGCAGGCGGAGCAGGCCAACGCCGCCCAGGCCAAGGCCGTTGCCGATGCGAAGGCGCAGCGTACTGTCCTGGTGGACCAGCTGGCACAGCTTCGCAACACCACGGTGGCACTGGAGTCCGCCCGCGTGGATGCCCTGGACCGGCAGCGGGAAGAGGAGCGGCTGGCCGCCTTGTCGGCGGCCGCCGACAGGGCGGCGCAGGACCAAAGGGGCGGTCGTGCAGCAGCGCCGCAACAGTCCACCGGCTCAGGCGCTGCGCCGGCACCTGCTGCACCTGCTCCGGCTGCGCCGGTGCCGGACGCCCCGGCAGCCCCACCCGCTGCCGCACCCGCCCCCGCGCCCCCGCCGGCCCCTGCCCCCGCACCGGCCCCCGCCCCCGCGCCCGCGCCGGCCCCTGCACCCGCGCCGTCGACCGGCAGCGGCTCGTACGAGGTGGCAATTTCAGTTGCCATGGGCAAGGTGGGGGCGCCGTACTTCTACCAGTGGGGCGGCACGGGCCTGTACGGCTTTGACTGCTCCGGGCTGGTCCAGAACGCCTTCGCCGCCGCCGGGACCTACCTGCCGCGCACGGCCACCCAGCAGTACGCCGCAGCACCTGTCCACGTCCCCATCTCCCAGGCCCGCCGCGGCGACCTGCTGGTATGGGGTTCGCCCGGCAGTTTCTACCACGTGGCCATCTACCTGGGGAACGGGCAGGTGGTGCAGGCGCTGAATCCGCAGGAAGGCATCACGGTGTCAGCCATCAGCTCGATGGTGGGCATGGACCTCTACCCGTACGCGGCCCGCTACTGAACCCGGTAACCAGGCGGCTGAACCCAGTAACGGCGCGCCGGACCGGCCCCTCAGCTCAGGATGTCCTTGCTGGTGAAGCGGCCGTAGGCGAGCGTGCCGAACACCACGATGTAGCCCGCCTGGAGCAGGGCGTTGCTGCCCAACGAGTCCCACAGCAAGGGCTGGCGCAACATGTCGCCGAACCCCAGCCAGTAATGGCTGAACAGCCACGGATGCAGCCACTCCAGCTGCGGCAACTGGTCCAGTACCTGCGAAACCACCGATACCACCACCGTGGCCGCCATCGCGCCCACGGGAACCACCGTCAAGGTGGACAGGAAGAGCCCCACCGCCGACAGGCCCGCCAGGGACACCGCAAGATAGGCGGCGATCAGCACGATGCGCAGGGCGGCCTCGGAGGGTTGGACCACTCCCCCGGAGAGAAGCGTCACCGGGCCCACCGGGAAGAGTGCCGCCCCGATGGCCGCCCCGGCGACACCCACGGTCAGGGGCGCCACCACGCAGAAGGCCAGCGCGCCGGCGTACTTGACCAGGAGCAGCCGCACCCGGCCGGCCGGTGCCACCAACAGGTACCGCAGGGTCCCCAGGTTCGCCTCCCCCGCGATGGTGTCCCCGGCCACCACGCCCACCGCGAGCGGCATGAACAGCGGCACGGACACCAGCATGGCTGTGAACGCCACGAACAGGCCGTTTTGGGTGATCCGGTCGAGGAACGCAGGGCCGCGGCCGGGTGCCACCCCGGAGGAAACCCGCACGGCAACCGCGATGAGCACAGGGATGGCGGCCAGCGCCAGCAGCAGGGCCCAGGTCCGCCGCCGCCCGAACAGGACCTTCAGTTCCGAGCCCAGCAGTGAGAACCCGGAGCGGCGGGGCGCGGCTGGGGATCGGGTTGTTGCCGCTGCCGCGGCATCCGGCGTGTCGGCGGGTACGCTACTGGGCAACGTCGAATCCTTCCCCGGTGAGGGCAACAAAGCGGTCCTCCAGGCTTTCGCGTTCGACGGCGAAGCCCCGGACCCGGACGCCGGCGCGGACAAGGCGCGCCACCACTTCCTCCGGGAGGACCACGGCCCCCGGGTCGCGGCCGTCCTGGCCGTCCGGCCTGTCCATCCCGCCCTGCCCGCTCATCCTGCCCAGCGCTTTCATCCCGTCCAGCGCCGCGACAATGCTTTCGCCGTCGGGTTGCCCCGGCGCCGTCGCAGCCCCGCCCCCCGCGCCAGTTGCCGGCTGCGGGTCCAGGCCGAGGCCTGCCAGCACCTGCCGTGCGGCGCCGCCGTCGGGGGTCACCAGCCGGATCCGCGCCGTACCGGCCTGGCGCAGCCCGGCCAGCGGGCCCTGGGCCACCAGCCTGCCGGCGCTCATCACCGCCGCGTGGGTACACATCTGGTCCACCTCCGCGAGCAGGTGGCTGGAAACGAACACGGTGGTACCTTCGTGGGCCAGCGACCGCACCAGGTTCCGCACCTCCCGCGTCCCCTGCGGGTCCAGTCCGTTGGTGGGTTCGTCCAGCACCAGCAGGTCCCGTGGTGACAGCAGGGCGTTTGCTATCCCCAGGCGCTGCTTCATCCCCAGGGAGTAGGCATGCACGCGTTTGGCCGCTGCATGTCCCAGGCCCACCCGTTCCAGGGCCCGGTCCACCCTCGCCTTGCGCGTTGCCGGGACGGTGTGCGGACTGGCGGAGTCCAGCCGGTGGAGGTTCGCCGCGCCGGACAGGAAGGGATAGAACGCGGGGCCCTCCACCAAGGCGCCGACGCGTGGCAACACCTCATGGAGCCTGCGCGGCATCTCCACGCCGAGCAGGCTCACCGTACCGGCAGAGGCGCCCGCAAGGCCCAGCAGCATCCGGATGGTGGTGGTCTTGCCTGACCCGTTGGGTCCCAGGAAGCCGAACACGGTTCCATGCGGGACGGCAAGGTCCACGCCGTCGACTGCCAGCTGCTGCCCGAACCGCTTGCTCAGGCCATGTGTCTCGATCGCCAGGCCGGCGGAGTCCGCGGCGGCGCTCACTGTGCCGCGCTCACTGTGCCGCAGCCGCTGCGGCCTGCAGCCTCTCCGGCGGCACCATCCCGGCGAAGATGCGTCCGTCGTCGGTAATGAGCACGTTCAGCAGGGCGGTGGAGAGCAGGTGTCCGCCGGGAACGACGACGGCGGCCTGGGACAGGAGCGGATCCTGCAGCAGCGCCTCGGCCGGTGAGCCGGATGACGCTTGGGCGGGCAGGCCCACCACGGTGTCCCAGCCCTTGCCGGTCACCACGACGTGGCCCTTGGCCGTCATCTGCGCAAGGAGTTGTTCGGGCGTGATGGCCATGCCGGGTTCGTGGACGCTGGCGGGCAGGTGCTGCTTGTCCGGGACCTGGATTTCCTTGACGCTGCTGCCTGGCGGTGGAGCGAAGGTGAACAGCGACGGGTCCGGGGCCTCCAGGGAGAGGCTGCTGAAGCCGGTCCGGAAGGCGGGCTGGTCCGCTCCGCGGGCGGTCACCTGGACGGAGAGGGGCATGCCGTTCCTCCCGTCGACGGCGATGGCCACGCGGCCCACGAGGGTCGCATCCGTGCGCGGTTCAAGGACCAGGTTGTAGGCAGCCCGGCCCGCGACTGCTACGTCCGGTCCCACCGTGACGGAGGTGGTGGGCTCGACCTTGGCCAGGAACTGCTGTGCCAGGTCGCCGGGTGTGGGCATCGCAGGCATGTCCCGGCCGCCGTCCGGACGGGCGTGGTCGGCGGTGTGCGCCGGGAGGGTGAGGTGGGCGGCGCTGTTGTCCTTCGATGAGTAGAACCAGACGTCGTTGCCGTGGTGGACGACGTCCCGTTCGGCCAGCTGGTCCACCATCTGCAGCCGGGCGTTGTCCTTGCCGTCCACGTAGACGCGGGCCGTGTGGTCGCCGGACAGCAGCTCGATCACCGACGCTGCACCGCCGGTGGCGGCCGGCCCGGCCGTCTTACCGGCCGCCGGCAGTTCGGGCAGGCCGAGTTCGGAAGACTGCTCCACGGTCCCGGAGAAGGAACGCACCTGGTGGGTTCCCAGCAGTTCCAGCACCTGCGCCGGGGTCTTGGCGGGAAGGGGATCGCCGGCACGTGCGGGGATGGAGCCGGCCAGGACACCCGCGGCGATCACCGCCGGCGCCGCGACGGCAGGAAGCCACCGCAGCCATGCCCGGCGGCCCGGGCCGCTGCCCTGTTGAAGCCGATCAGTGGAATCCGGTCCGTTGGAGCCCATAGCTCAAGCGTACGCCCGTGCCGGCGGGTCCATACCCGCCCCAGGCCCCTAATCCTGGAGCGCGGCGGAGCGCTCCGGCACCACGGTTCCGGAGCCGCCGTCGACCGTTATTGTTTGTCCGGTCGCTATGGCAATCGTGGCGTCCGCCACGCCTACGACGGCAGGGATGCCGTATTCCCGGGCCACGACCGCGCCGTGCGAATTGGGCCCGCCCATCTCCATCACCAGGCCCCCGGCGGTCAGGAACAGCGGTGTCCATCCGGGGTCCGTGGACGGGGCAACCAGGATTTCCCCCGGCTCCAGGCGCGCGCCCACTGGGTCCAGGATGACGCGGGCAACACCGGTCACCGTTCCTGCGGAGGCCGGGCTGCCGGTGAGGGTTCCTTCGGCTGCGCTTACGACGGCGGTCCGCACCGCTTCGGGTTCCGTTCCGTCCGAGAGCAGCACACGGGGGATGTGCCGGCGCCCGAGCTCGCGGTCGTAGTCTTCCCGCCGCGCCGCCACGAGTGCCCGGAAGTCCGGGAACGCCGTACCCGCGTTCGCGGAGTTCCCCGAGTCCCCGGAGGGCCCGGTCAGCGCGTGCCGGGCTTCGTCGAACCCCAGGAAGAACACGTCATCCGGCTGTTCGAGGCTGCCGGAGTCCGCAAGTGCCCGCCCCACCAGCAGCATCTGCCGGCGGACCTCCCCCAGGCCTCCCACCAGCTGGTACTTGGGCAGCTCCCGGAGGCCCGCGAACAGCCTCGCCCTGCGCAGCGCGCCCCGCACCAACATTCCACGCAGCCTGCCGCGGGCGGCGGCACGGGCGGCGAGCCGGTCCACCTGGGCTTCCGCTTCCTCGGCTGCCTTGCTGAACTGGACATCGGGCGCGAGGGCCGGGTTGTCCAGCCGCAGGTAGTTGGCCAGGATGCCCAGGATGTGCGCTGGGTCCTCCGACCAGCGCGGCTGCCCGACGTCGATTTCGGCCACCGCCCGGTGGCCGTACCGTTCCAGGAACCGGGTCAGCCCGGCATCCAGGCGGGCGGGCAGCTGCCCTGCCCGGAAAGCCTCCGCCAGGAGGGCGGGGTCGCCGGACATGAGGGTGGTGCGTGACTGGGCATCGTCCCGGATTGCCTCAGCGAGGTGCCACAGCTCCAGGTCCATCTGCGTGGTGATGTTGTTCGGCAGGCCCCGGATCACCGGCTGCAGGTCATCCCACGGGCCGCCGAGCAGTTTCCCCGCAACGCCCAGCATCGCGAACCCTGCGGCGGGCAGGGGAAGGATGGCCGGAATGATCTGGAAAAGGCGCGACCCCAGCAGTGATTCGGCGTGGTCGAGCCGTGCCAGCGGGCCGGCTTCGCCGCCCAGTGCCAGGGAAGCGTCGAAGTCCCGGGTGAAGCGGTCCAGCCGCCGGAGGGCAGCCTCGGGCCGTGCCAGCGCGCGCAGGAGGGTGGCCGGGACTTTGGCGCGGGCCGCCACCGGCCCCACGTGGTGCAGCAGCCCGAACGGTGTCCGGCTGGTCACCGAGAAGGCCGGGTCCTCGAAGAGCTGCCGCATGACCGCCGCCGTCCGGGCCTCCATGATGTCGAAAACCCTGGGAACGATCCGCCGGCCCACTGCGCTGCGGAGCGGAGTGGTGAAGTCGATATAGATCCGCTGCCCGGCCTCGGCGTAGGGCGACGGTCCGCGGCGCGGATCCGGCACCGGGAAACCGGCCGCCGTGGCGACGGAGGAGGCAATGAGGCGGATAGCGGCGAGGCCCATGGGCGTGAGCGGCCGGGTGAGCCCCTGGGCGAGGCTGAAACAGAGGTAGGCCCTGGTCCCGCCCGCGGACCCATGGCTCCCGGCCCCGTTGGTCCCGGCCCCGTTGCGTTGGGGGACCGGGTACAGCGTGGTGATCGGCCTGGACTGGGTAAGCCACAGGGTGCCGGCGCCGTCGATGGCCCACTCAGTGTCCTGCGGGGCACCGAAGTGCGCTTCGGCCTGCTGCCCGAGCCGCACAAGTCCTGCCACCTGGCTATCGGCCAGGCAGGGAGCGTCACCGGCCCCCGGCGACTCCCGGACCTCCGTCCCGCCCCCGGGAAGGGGGCGGACTTCCCTGCCCTTGGCGCCGATTTTCCGTTCCAGCACCTTGCCGGTGAGTGCGTCCACCACGAAATGGTCAGGATTGACCGCCCCGGAGACTACCGCTTCGCCCAGGCCAGGGCTGGCATCGATAACGGTCTGCCGCCGGCTGCCGGTGAGCGGATTCGCCGTGAACATAACGCCTGCCGTGTCCGCGTCCACCATCCGCTGGACCACGACGGCAAGGGCTACTCCGGCAGGATCGATCCCAAGGCTCGCCCGGTACGCGGTGGCCCGGTCCGTCCACAGCGAGGCCCAGCATTTCTGGACGGCGTCGAGCAGGGCAGGCACGCCCACGATGTTGAGATAGGTGTCCTGCTGGCCGGCGAAGCTTGCAAAAGGCAGGTCTTCGGCGGTGGCGGAGGACCGGACCGCCACCGGCACATCGTGCCCAAGTGCCGCATAGGCCTGCGCCACCGCCTCTGAAACGGCCGCCGGAAACGGGGCTGCGAGGATGGCGGCCCGGGCCGCCCCCGCCAGGGCCCCGACGTCGGGCATCTCTGTGGCGGCACCTGTTCCGGTGTGCAGGGCGGCGTAGACGCGCGCCAGGCCGGGAAGCAAGGCTCCGGAACCGGAGACCGCCTGCCGGTACGCGCTGGTCGTCAGGCAGAAACCGTCCGGGACGGGCAGCCCGGCGGCAAGCAGTTCCCCCAGGTTGGCTGCCTTGCCGCCCACCAGCCCAAGCATGCCGGCGTTGAGCCGGCGCAAATCCAGGACAAGCCCCTCTGGCTCGTCACCGGGCGTCCCGTGCCGCTGCATGTCCGCGGTTTCCTGGCCTCAACGTGGGCGGGTCAGGCCGCGTCTCCGAGGATCGGCCCGAAGCGGGCGCGGTCGGCAAGGCGCGGGTCTTCGCGGTCCGGGACCACCATGACGGGGCCTTTGGCGTGGTGCAGGACGCCGTCGGAGGTTGAGCCGAGGAGCATGCCGGTGAAGCCGCCGCGGCCGCGGGTGCCCAACACCACGAGTTCCACGTGCCGGCTTTCCTCCACCAGCACGTCCACTGGTGAGCCGTCCTTGAGTTCGTAGTCGGCCTGGAGGCGCGGGTAGTGGCTTCGAAGCCACGCCATGCCGGCGTCCAGGGTGACCCGGATGTCGTCGAACAGGGCCTTGCGGTCCATCGGGGCGGGGACCCAGGCGAGGGAGCCGCTGTACTGGGGCACAGCGCAGACAACGCGGAGGGCGGCCCCGAGCCGCACGGCCTGGTCGGCGGCCTCCAGGACGGCGACGCGCGCCTGTTCGGAGCCGTCGACGCCGACCACCACGACGTTCTCCACCTGCCGGTGCCCGGTTTTGGCCTGCTCAGCCTTGATGCGCCGATCCTCGGTGGTTTCGCCGAGCCGGTCGGAACAGAACAACGGGACGGTGACGGTGGGGCATTTGGCGTGTGCGGGCAGGGCGCTGCTCACCGAGCCCAGGAGCCTGCCCACGAAGCCGCCGCGGCCACGGGTGCCCACCACGAGCAGTTCGGCGCTTCCGGACATCTCCAGCAGCACTCCGGCGGCGTCGCCGTTTTCCACGGAGGAACTGACGTCGACGTCGTAGCCGGCAACCTTGTCCACGGCCTGCCGGGCAATGGCCTCGGCTCCTTCACGGATGACGGAGTCGTCCACCGTGGCGTAGCCGCCGTCCAGGCCGGACGCCGCAAAGATCGGTACGGAGTACGCGGTGACGATATGCAGGGGACGACGGCGGCGCTGGGCTTCGCGCGCGGCCCACACCAGGGCGCACTGGCCGTGTTCGGAGCCGTCGACGCCTACGACGATGCCTTCGGGAGCGGCCGGTGCACCACCACCGTCCCGCGCCGGGTCCGGATGCAACTCTTGTGCGCCCATGGGGGCCGCCTCCTCGCGTTACTGCCTGATGTTGCGGCTATTCTGCCAGAAAACGGGCCGCTCTCCGTGCATCCCGTCCCCGGCCGGAGCCACGGTGAAAAGTCCGCCTTCCAGTGCCCACTATTCTCCGAAGCAAACGGCTTAGCAAGCGTGGCCAGGCCGGGAAAAGGGGGTTATCCACAGCCTTCGGCGCGGTGCGCGGAAAGCGCCTTCACCCCGTCAAGATTGTTTGCGTTTCGGGCTACCCACGGCCGCGATTGTTCTGTAGTCTTCAGGACATTGTTGGTCCGGGACGCCGACTGCCACTTCCTGTCAGCGCGCGCCCGGACCTGCGCTGCGGCCGTGCTTGGGGGCACCGGCAGGCGCGCCGGCGAGGATGCCGGCACCTGATGAAGCTTCGAAGGAGGGAAACTGTAGTGTCAAGCATGCCTGGGAGTGCCGGGACCGAACAGACCACCACTGTCATCATCGGCACAGGCCTGTCAGGGCTGGCCGTGGCGGCTGAGCTGCGGCGCCGCGGGGTGGACTCCATCGTGGTGGACGGACTGGACCTGCTGGGCGCCGGGCAGCCGGCCAACACGACTTCGCTGCAGCGCTGCGACGCAGCAGATTCCGATACCCTCCGCGAGCGCAACGAGATCCTGCGCCACCTGCGCAACTACGCAGCCAGCCACAGCGTGGACGTCCGGAATACAACCCGCGCCGTCCAGCTCACCATGCTGGACGCCCCGGACGGGGCCGGTGCACCACAATGGCAGGTGCACACCCCCACCGGCATCCTGGTGGCGGACCACATCGTTCTGACCCGCTGCGCCCACAGCCAGTTGCGCCGCATGATCAGCGACTTCGGCCTGGCGGTGGGCCGGAACGTGGCAGCCGCCATGCGGGCCATCGGCATTTACCTGGTGGGAGTGGGAGAACTGATCACGCCCTCGCCCAAGGAAGTCCTGCGCCAGGCCAAGACCGTGGGCCAGGCGATCTCCGCCAAGGTCAATCCGCACGGCGGCGGCTTCCCGGCGACGGGAAGCCTTGCGGTGTTGGGCTGCTGACGGCCGCGCCGGATCCCGCCGCCGCGGGTTACTCCCCGTCTTCCTTGTCCGCGCCGCCGTTGTCCTCGCCGCCGTTCCCGTTGTCTCCGGTGAGCCGGCGCCTGGCAAGGATGCCGAGGGCGGCGAGCAGGCCCACTGCGACGGCCGCGAAGATCACGATGCTCCATTGGAACGGCTCGCCCGCGCTGGCAGGCGCGGAGGGCTCCTCCGTCACCCCGGGCCGGGCGGTGCCCATGCCCGGGACTGTTCCCGCCGTCGTCGGACTTCCTGCGGTCCTCTGCCCGGATGCGCCCGCTGCCCCGGAGGCCGCGGTGAAGCTGAAGGTCCCCTCGATGGGGTGTGAATCGGAACTGACCACGCGCCACGCAACTGTGTATGCGCCCGCCGGGCCACCGGGCCGAAGCTTCTGCGTGGCCACGTTGTCCACGATCTGCACCGGCCCGTCGGCCCACTCGGTGCCGGACGCGTCCTTGACCGAGAAGGACGAGCCGATCCCCAGTGGCTTGTTGCCGAACGTCACCGACACCTCGTCCGGCGGTGCCGCGAGTGTTGCGCCCTGGGCCGGGCTCGTGGACTCGGCGGCGTCATGCGCGGCGGCCGGACCTGCCAGGCCCAGGACCGACGCGGCAAGGAAGATGGCCCCGAGCACCAGGCTCAGCAACGGGCGGCAGGTGGAACGCATGCGTGGACTGCTCCTTGTGTTGGCTTCCTTACAGACTAGGCGAATCTGCCTGCCCCGCCGGTGCCGCTCCCTTAGGATGCAGGTATCCCCACACACTTCCCCGGAGGACTAATGCTTAAGCAAGGCTCTGCCCTGGACCGCTATTTCAGGGTCACCGAGCGCGGTTCCAACCTTTCCCGCGAGATCCGCGGCGGGTTCGCCACCTTCTTCGCCATGAGCTACATCGTGGTATTGAACCCCCTGATCCTGTCCGGGCCGGACTCCGGCGGCACCACGCTGGGCTTCACCGCCGTGGCAGCGGTGACTGCCTTCGTCGCCGGCCTGCTCACCATCCTCATGGGGGCCTGGGGACGGCATCCGTTCGCGCTGGCCACGGGCCTGGGCGTCAACGCCTTCGTGGCGGTCACCGTGGCCACGAATCCCGGCCTGACGTGGCCGGACATGATGGGCCTGGTGGTCCTGTCCGGCGTCACCATGCTGATCCTGGTCCTTACCGGTTTCCGTACCGCCGTTTTCAAGGCCGTTCCTGACGGGCTGAAGACCGCCATCGTGGTGGGCATCGGCCTGTTCATTGCCCTGATCGGCCTGGTGAATGCAGGGTTCGTGCGCCGTATTCCGGACGTGGCAGGAACCACTGTCCCCGTGGGCCTGGGCTTCGAGGGCAAGCTCCTGGGCTGGCCCACCGCTGTGTTCGTGTTCGGCCTGGTCCTGACCATCGCCCTGGTGGTGCGGAAGATCAAGGGCGCCATCCTGATCGGCATCATCACCTCCACCGTGCTGTCCGTCATCCTGGAACTGACCCTGCACATCGGGCCCAGCTTCGACGGCAAGAACTTCAACCCGCAGGGCTGGTCCCTGGTGGCGCCCGCCTTCTCCGGCTGGGCGGCCCCCGACCTTTCCCTGATCGGCAAAGCCAACCCGTTCGGCGCGTTCGAGCACCTGGGCTTCGTGGCCGCCACGCTGCTGGCCTTCGTCATCCTGCTCAGCATCTTCTTCGACGCCATGGGCACCATGGTGGGCCTGGCCAACGAGGCCGGCACGGTGGACGAGCACGGCAACATCCCCGACGTCGACCGGGTGCTCCAGGTGGACGCGCTCGGCGCCATCATCGGCGGCGGCGCGTCCGTCTCCTCCAACCAGATCTATGTGGAAGCCGGTGCCGGCATCGGCGAGGGCGCCCGGACGGGCATCGCCTCCATCGTCACCGGCCTGCTGTTCCTGGTGGCCATGTTCTTCACCCCGCTGATCAACCTCGTCCCGTTCGAGGCCGTGGCCCCGGCCCTGGTGGTGGTGGGCTTCATGATGGTGTCCCAGGTGGGCAAGATTGACTGGCAGGACTGGGGCATCGCGATCCCGGCCTTCCTGACCTTCACCCTGATGCCGTTCACGTACTCCATCGCCAACGGCCTGGGCGCCGGCTTCATTGCCTACGTCCTGATCCGCACCGTGCAGGGCCGCGTCAAGGACATCCACCCGCTGATGTGGGCCGTGGCAGCGGCGTTCGCACTGTTCTTCGCCATCGGGCCGATCGAGGCCGCGCTGGGCATGTAGTTGCGCTGGCACCAAAAGGCCAGCCCGAAGGGCCGGGGCGGCAACCGCCGCCCCGGCCCTTCGCGCTATACAGGCGTATTCGGGGCAAGCCCTTCGTCCCCGGACACCGCAATCGCCTTCTTTTGGCGCAGCCGGTCCAGCCGGTTCATCAGCGGCGACGTGGTGGCACCGTGGATCACGATGGAAAGTGCAACCACCAGCCCCACGAACGACCAGAGCCACTGCCCCTGGTCCGCGAAGTGGCCCTCGTCCAGCGCAAACGCCAGGTAGTACAGGGAGCCGATCCCGCGGATGCCGAAGAACGACAACGCGATGCGTTCCCGCGGCCCGGTCCTGCCGCCCAGCAGCCCCACCCAGCCAGCCAGCGGCCGGACCACCAGCAGGAACGCCAGCGCCACCAGCAACTCCGCGGGGCCGACGCCGGCGAGCAGGCCACGGGCAATGGCGCCGCCGAGCAGGACAAGGATCACCACGGTCAGGAGCCGCTCAAGCTGCTCGACGTAGGAGTGCAGCACCCGGTGGTAGCCGTGGGTGCGCTCGGCGGCACGGATGGTCAGGGCGCAGACGAAGACCGCCACGAAGCCGTACCCCTCCACCATTTCGGTCAGCCCGTATGCCAGGAACGTTGCCGACAGGGCCACGAAACCCTCCGAATGGTTGGACAGCCGCAGGCTTTCCCGGCGCGCCGAAAAGAACAGCATCGCCAGCAGCTTTCCGGTCAGGAAGCCCACCAGCAGGCCCAGGGCCAGCCGCCACACCACATCCAGTCCCAGCCAGCCGGCAAACCAGCCGGAGGATGATCCGCCGGCAACGCTGATGGCGATGGCAAGGTACACGAACGGGAAGGCGAGCCCGTCGTTGAGGCCGGCCTCGGACGTGAGCCCGAAGCGGACCTCGTCCTCCTTGTCGGCGTCTTCGTCGTGGTCGGCGGGTTCACCCACCTGCACTTCCGAGGCCAGGACGGGATCGGTGGGCGCCAGGGCGGAGGCCACGAGCAGAGCCGCGCCCAGGCCCAGTCCCAGGAGCCACATGCCCAGCAGCGTCAGGCCAAGGATGCACAGCGGCATGGCGATCCCCAGCAGCCGCCACGTGGTGCCCCAGCGCCTGCGGCCGACGGGCCGGTCCAGGGCCAGCCCGGCGCCCATCAGCGAAACGATGACGCAGATCTCGGCCAGGTGCATCACGAAGTTGCCGTGCTCCGTGGGGTCCGGGTTGGGGAGCGATGGAATCAGCGCGAACGCGGCCATGCCCGCGCCGAGGAAGACCATGGGCATGGACAGGGGCATGTCGCGCAGCAGCTTCGGCAGGACGGCGGCGACGAACACCGCCACCCCGGCTGCGGCGAAAAGAATGTCAGGGGCTTCAAACATGGGCTCTCCAGCCGTTGTTGCGTGGTCCGGCGCAGCAGGGCCACGCTGACGCGGGCGGACTGGTCCCACCCTATCCCCCGCACCCATCGGACCGGGCTGTTCCGCGGCAACGGCCGGCCGCTTTGAACAGGTTTCTTGGATTCCGGACAGGACGACGGCGGCGGTGCTGGTTTTCGTCCGGGCCATGCGGTGAGCTTGAGGCATGGCTTTCACGCTCCCCGCCGCCGACGTCCCGCCTCAGCCCTGGACCGGGAGGTTCGACGGCGACGGCCCGGAACACCGCCGCTGGTGGCAGGCGGTGGGTCCGGTCGATGCCGCGGCACCCGCACCGGGCCGCAGGCCTGTGGCCTTGCTGGGCTTCGCGAGTGACGAAGGGGTGCGGCGCAACAAGGGGCGCACCGGCGCGGCCGCCGCTCCCGCCGCGATCCGCAGGGCACTTGGCCCCCTGGCGTTCCATCTGGACCGCACGGTATCCGACGCCGGCGACGTCGTGGTCGACGGCGATGCACTGGAAGCGGGGCAGGAACGGCTTGGCGGGCTTGTGGCTGCCCTGCTCGACGCCGGCCACCTGACCGTTGTCCTCGGCGGTGGCCACGAGACCGCCTACGCCAGCTACCTCGGGGCCAGCGCTTCCGCCGCGGTTCAAGGCGGGCAGCGGCTGGGCGTCCTCAACCTCGATGCGCACTTCGACCTGCGTGACGAAGCCGTTCCCAGCTCCGGGACGCCGTTCCTGCAAATGGCCCGCGCCGAAGCCGACGCAGGGCGCGAATTCCGCTACGCCGTCGTCGGCATCTCGGAGCCGAACAACACGCAGGTCCTGTTCGACACCGCGGACACGCTGGACGTCCGGTACCTGCTGGACGAAGACTGCGACGCTGACCGGGTCCGCGACTTCGTGGCGGGCTTCCTGGCGGACATCGACGTCCTCTACCTGACCATTGACCTGGACGTGCTGCCTGCCGCCGTGGCACCCGGCGTCAGCGCCCCCGCAGCGTACGGAGTGCCGCTGCCGGTCATCACGGCCGTATGCAGGCAGGTGGCGCAGAGCGGAAAGCTGCTGCACCTTGACGTGGCCGAGCTGAACCCGCACTTCGACATCGACGGCCGCACCGCCAAAACCGCTGCGCGGCTGCTGGATACCCTGCTGCGCTGACCCGGCTTCGTACGCGCCGGCTCCCCACGGGTGCCCAGGTCAGGCGCCTTTCAGCAGGTACCTGCGCTCCGGCCGTCCCACGCCGTACTTGAGCCGCACCTCGGCAAGCCCTTCGTCATACAGGTACTCAAGGTACCGGCGGGCGCTGACGCGGGAGGTACCCAGCTCCTCCGCCACCTCAGCTGCCGACAGGTCTCCGGCGGCAGCATGCAGCGCGGCCTCCACCAGTTTCAGCGTCTCGATGCTGCAGCCCTTAGGCAGCGGGCGCCCGCCCTGGGCCGCGGAACGGTCCACACCGAAGACCCGGTTCACGTCGGACTGCTCCGCCACGTCCTTGGCGGCATCCAAACCCTGGTAGGCGCTGCGGTAATGCTCCAGCCGCTCCTGGAAATCCGTCTGCGAAAAGGGCTTGATCAGGTAGTGGACGATGCCCCCGCGCAGCGCCTTGCGTACGGTCTCCACCTCGCGCGCGGCGCTGATCACCAGGACATCCAGCTCGGGTGCAACCTCCCGCAACCGGTGCATCAGGTCCAGCCCGTTGATGTCCGGCAGGTGGATGTCCAGCAGCACCAGGTCCGGCTGCAGCCGCTGTGTTTCCGCCACCGCCTGGGCGCCCGTATGTGCCGCGCCCACCACCGTGAAGCCCGGGGTGCGCTGGATAAACCCGGCGTGCACCTTGGCCACCATGAAGTCGTCATCGACGATCAGGACCTTGATCATGTCTTGCTTTTGCTTCCTTTCAGCACGGCGGTGAAGACTGCGCCGTGGTCGTTGGCCACCGTGAGGTTCCCGCCGCTGCGGCGGCACACCACCCGGGAGAGGGCCAGGCCGAAGCCGCGGCTGCCCGCCGGGCCGGGGTCCTTGGTGGTGAAGCCCTGGCGGAAAATGGTCTCTGCCGACGGTCCGGGAACACCTGGCCCGGTATCGCGCACGGTGACTATGACGTTTCCGCCCTGCCTGCCGTCCACGCGCACCGTGACGGTTGGCTCCGGAAGCCCGGTGACGGCGTCGAACGCGTTGTCCACCAGGTTCCCCACCACGGTGGTGAGGTCGCGGGACATCTCGTCGTCCACCTTCTCCAGCGCGGAACCGGGGTCCAGCTGCAGGACCGCGCCGCGCTCGGTGGCCAGGCTGGACTTGGCGATCAGCAGGGCAGCGAGCGCGGGATCCTTGATCCGGCTGGTGACCTCGTCGTTGAGCCGGGTGCGATCGAGCGTGGCGCCGTTGACGAATTGGACCACGGAATCGTATTCGCCGATCTGGATCAGGCCGGAGATGACGTGCAGCTGGTTGGCGAACTCATGGGCCTGGGCCCGGAGCGTGTCAGTTGCCGTGCGGGTGTTGCCGAGCTCCCGCTCCAGCTCGGACAGCTCCGTGCGGTCGCGCAGCGTGGTCACCGAGCCGATCACCCGGCCGCGGGACTGGATGGGCACCCGGTTCATCACCACCAGCCGGTCCCCGACGAGCACCAGCTGGTCCGGCCCGGGCTGTTCCCGGGTGAGGACTTCCTTCAGGGCGGGCTCGACGGCGAGGCTGGCCACCCGTTTGCCGACGCAGTCCTCCGGCAGCCCCAGCAGGGACCGCGCACTGCCGTTGGCCACGGTGATCCGTTCATGCGGGTCCAGGGCCACCACGCCTTCCTTCAGGCCCTGCAGCATGGCCTCGCGGTTCTCCACCAGGCCGGTGATCTCGCTGGGTTCCATGCCCAGGGTCTGCCGCTTGACCCGGCGCGAGAGCAGGAGGGAGCCGGCGACGCCGAGGACACTGGCCACTCCGAGGTAGGTGAGGAGGTTGGGGACGGCATCGCCGAGCCGTTCCAGGACTGTGGGATAGTTGCGGCTGATGGAGGCGATCCCGATCATGTGCCCGGTGTCGTCGAGGACCGGGACGTGCGCGGACAGGAGCGGGGTGGCCGCCCCGCCCACCACTCCCGTCCAGGCCCGGCCCTCCATCACCCTGCTGGCACCGAGCTCCAGCGGCTGCCCCAGGAGGCTGGGATCCGAGGACGCCACCACGGTGCGGTCAATCGTGGCCAGTGCCACCTGCGACGAGCCGGAGACGATCCGCACCGACTCTGCCACGGCGGGAAGGACTGCCCCGCCCCGTGGCCCGGCATCGGGAAGGAGTTCGCGCACAGTGGGGTTCCCGCCGAGCGCTTCCGCTGCCGAAAGGGCGCGCCGGCCCTCGATGCGTTCAAACGCCGCCGCCGACTGGGCCAGCGAGATGGCAACCACTCCCACCAGGACTGCCAGGACGATCAGCAACTGCAGCAGAAGGTACTGCCCCGCGAGGGACATTCCTCGTCGTCGAGTCACAATGGTCTTTCCTGGAGGTTTGGTGGGTGGTACCGGGAACTATATCCCACAGGCTCCGGACGGGGCTTTGTGGGGTCCCGGAAACGTGAACGCAATGAACACAACTTTCTCTGCGTACACAAGAGTGACCGCCGTCACTGCCGCCCCTAGCATCGGAAAGCACAGGGCATCGGGCCCACAAGTCAGCCGATGCTGACCAGATGTTGATGAGAAGAGGAACACCATGCGCCAGATCCGCGCATTGCGAGTCGCCGCCGTCGCCGCCGGCCTCGCCCTGATGGCCACCGGCTGCGGTGCCACCGGCAAGAGCTCCACGGGTTCGGAAAGCACCGGCGCTGCCGCCGGTCCCATCACCGGCCTGCAGATCATGGTCCCCAACACCCCGGGCGGCGGCTACGACACCACCGCACGCGCCGCCGCGAAGGTCCTCGACGACGAGAAGATCGCCACCAACACCGAGGTCTTCAACCTGGCCGGCGCCGGTGGCACTGTGGGCCTGGCCCGCGTGGTCAACGAAAAGGGCAACGGCGACCTGGCCATGCTCATGGGCCTGGGCGTCGTGGGTGCCAGCTACACCAACAAGTCAGAATCCAAGCTGACGGACACCACACCGCTGGCGCGCCTGATCGAAGAGCCGGGCGCCATCATGGTCAGCAAGGACTCCCCCTACAAGACCATCGACGACCTGGTCACGGCCTGGAAGGCCGACCCCGGCTCGATCGCCGTCGGCGGCGGCTCCTCCCCCGGCGGACCCGACCACCTGCTTCCCATGCAGCTCGCCGGCGCCGTGGGCATCGACGCCACCAAGGTCAACTTCGTTTCCTACGACGGCGGCGGCGACCTGCTTCCCGCGATCCTCGGCAACAAGCTCGGCTTCGCAGCCTCCGGTGCCGGCGAGTACCTGAAGCAGATCGAATCCGGTGAGGTCCGCGTCCTTGCCACCAGCGGCGAAAAGCGGCTGGACGGCGTGGACGCCCCGACGCTGAAGGAATCCAACATCGACCTGGTGTTCACCAACTGGCGCGGCGTCGTGGCCCCTCCGGGCATCAGCGACAAGGACAAGGCTGCCCTGATCGCCGCCCTCGAGAAGATGCACGGCACCGACGGCTGGAAGGAAGCGCTGAAGACCCACAGCTGGACCGACGCCTTCATCACCGGTGACCAGTTCAAGACCTTCCTCACCGAGCAGGACAAGCGGGTGGCGGACGTCCTGACCAAGCTTGGGTTGGCGTGACCTCCCTGACCACAGGCCTGAAAGGCCGCTCCGAGCTGGGAGTCGCACTCCTGCTCGGGGCGGCCGGCGTCATGGTCTTCCTGGACGCCAACGGCCTGGTAACCCCTTACTCGAAGTCCGATCCTGTTGGGCCCAAGACCGTCCCGTTCATCGTGGCGGGCATGCTGGTGGTCTGCGCGGTGCTGCTGGCCATCAACGTGCTGCGCGGCGGCAGGGGCGAAGCTGAGGGCGGCGAGGACGTCGACCTGACCCACCCTGCGGACTGGAAGACCATCCTGCCGCTGGCGGGCGCCTTCGTTGCGAACATCCTGCTCATCGATTGGGCGGGCTGGGTTATCTCCGGGACCGTCCTGTTTTGGGGCAGCGTCCTGGCCCTCGGCAGCCGCCGCTACATCCGCGACGGGCTGATCTCCGTGGCCTTGTCCCTGCTCACCTTCTACGGCTTCTACCTCGGCCTGGGCATCGCACTGCCGGCCGGCCTCCTGGAAGGAATCCTCTAAATGGACGTCTGGTCCTCCTTGATGGACGGTTTCGCCACCGCCCTGACCCCCATGAATTTCCTGTACGCCGTCATCGGCGTCATCCTGGGCACCGCCGTCGGCGTCCTCCCCGGACTGGGCCCGGCCATGACCGTGGCCCTGCTGCTGCCGGTCACCTACGCACTGGAACCCACCAGCGCCTTCATCATGTTCGCCGGCATCTACTACGGCGGCATGTACGGCGGCTCCACCACCTCCATCCTGCTTAATACCCCCGGCGAATCGTCGTCGGTGGTCACCGCCATTGAAGGCAACAAGATGGCCAAGGCGGGCCGGGCGGCGCAGGCGCTGGCGACGGCGGCCATCGGCTCGTTCGTCGCGGGCACCATCGGCACGGCGCTGCTGGCCGTCTGCGCACCGATCGTGGTGAAGTTCGCCGTCAGCCTCGGCGCGCCCAGCTACTTCGCCATCATGGTCCTCGCCCTGCTGGCCGTCACCGCCGTGCTGGGCTCCTCCCGGCTGCGCGGTTTCGCATCCCTGGGCCTTGGGCTGGCCATCGGCCTGGTGGGCATGGACTCAGTCACCGGCCAGCGCCGCCTGACCTTCGGCCAGCCGCTCCTGGCGGACGGCCTGGACATCGTGGTGGTGGCCGTGGCCATCTTCGCCGTGGGCGAGGCCCTCTGGGTGGCCGCGCACCTGCGCCGCACTCCCCTGCACGCCATCCCGGTGGGCCAGCCGTGGATGGGCAAGTCCGACTGGAAGCGCTCCTGGAAGCCGTGGCTCCGCGGTACCGCCTTTGGCTTCCCGTTCGGCGCGCTGCCTGCAGGTGGCGCCGAGATCCCCACGTTCCTCTCCTATGTCACTGAAAAGCGCCTCAGCAAGCACCCGGAAGAGTTCGGCAAGGGTGCCATCGAAGGTGTGGCTGGCCCGGAAGCAGCCAACAACGCTGCGGCCGCCGGCACGCTGACCCCGATGCTGGCGCTGGGCCTGCCCACCAATGCCACCGCAGCCGTGATGCTGGCCGCCTTCACCTCGTATGGCATCCAGCCGGGTCCGCAGCTGTTCTCCAGCCAAGGCCCCTTGGTATGGGCGCTGATCGCCAGCCTGTTCATCGGCAACCTGTTGCTCCTGCTGATCAACCTGCCGCTGGCACCAATGTGGGCAAAACTCCTGCAGCTCCCCCGCCCGTACCTCTACGCGGGCATCCTGTTCTTCGCCACGCTGGGCGCCTACTCGGTGAACCTGCAGGCGTTCGACCTGGTGATCCTGCTGATCCTGGGCGCGCTCGGGTTCATGATGCGGCGCTTCGGGCTCCCTGTTCTGCCGCTCATCCTCGGTGTGATCCTGGGCCCGCGCATCGAAGGGCAGCTGCGCAAGACGCTCCAGCTGAGCGCCGGCGACCCGGCGGGACTGTTCAGCGAGCCGATCGCCGTCGGCATCTATGTCATCATTGGGCTCATCCTGGTGTGGCCCTTGGCCTACAAGCTGATCCGCCGCAACCGTCCGGCGCGCAGTTCCTTGGTTCCGGCCAATTCCGGGGCAGCCGACTACAGCGAGTAATCGCCATCCACCGACCACCAGCAGAAACAGGAGAGACCATGACCATTGTGGTGGGATACGTCCCGACCCCGGAAGGCGAAGCCGCCCTCACCCAGGCCATCACCGAGGCCCGGAACCGCAACAGCAAGCTGCTGGTGATCAACTCCTCCAAGGGTGACGCGCCAGTGGACAACCGGTTCGCCCAGGAAGGCGACATCCAGGGTATTGAGGAACGCCTGGCCACCCAGGGCATCAACCACGAGATCAAGCAGCCGGTCCGTGGGCACGATGCCGCCGCGGAGGTGCTGGACGCCGCCGAGGAGCACAACGCGGAGCTCATTGTGATCGGGCTCCGGCGCCGCACCCCTGTGGGCAAGCTGATCATGGGCAGCACGTCGCAGCGCATCCTGCTCGAGGCCGACTGCCCGGTCCTGGCGGTCAAGGCGGGCTAAGCGCCCTGGGGTCAGGCGAGAGGGGCCGGCTGCGCCTGGAACAGTTCCTGGCGCTGCCGGCCCAGTCCCCCGACCTCCACCTCCACCACGTCCCCGGGCTGCAGGTAGGGGAACCGGCCACTCAGGGCCACGCCTTCGGGCGTCCCGGTGAGGATCACGTCGCCGGGCTCAAGCCGCATGTACTGGCTGCAGTGGTGGACCAGCGTGGCGGCGTCGAAGATCAGCTCCGAGGAGGAGGAATCCTGGCGCGGCTCGCCGTTGACCCAGCTGCGCAGGGGGAGCCTGCCGGCATCGGCGTCTTCCGCGGGAACCAGCCAAGGACCGAGGGGAGTTGAGCCGGGAAGGGACTTGCCCTTGGTCCACTGCCCGCCGGCTCCCGGCAGTTGGTATTCCCGTTCCGAGAGGTCATTGGCCGTGACGTAGCCGGCGATGCACGCCGGGGCATCCTCCACCGCTGCGAGGTAGCTGGCCTCCCGGCCGATCACAATCCCCAGTTCCACTTCCCAGTCGAACCGGGTTGAACCCGGCGGAACCGGGGCGGGATCGAAGGGCCCGGTAACGGTGTTGCTGGGTTTGAGGAACACCACCGGAACCGCGGGCGGCTCGGCTCCGGATTCGGCGGCATGGGCGGCATAGTTCATTCCAATGCCCACCACCGACCCCGGCCGGGCCACCGGGGATCCAACCCGGAGGCTTGCGGCGTTCTCCAGGACCGGCAAGCTGCCGGCCGCCAGGGCGTCGCCGACCTTTGCCAGGCCGCCCGCCGCGAGGAAGGCACCATCCACGTCGGCAGTGAGGGGAAGCAGGCTGAAGTAGCGGCGGGAGCCGTCCGGCGCGGCGACCATCACGGCGGGCTGCTCGTTGCCGCTTTCGCCCAGGCGCATAAGTTTCATCCGGATTCTCCTTCGGTGGTAGCGTCACTCCGGCAGGCCGGCGGGGCCTTGGTTCCATGGTGGTTGATGCGGGCAACGCCTGCCGAAAATGCCGATTATGACTGGTCCTTGGAACCCTGAATTGGGCAGATATCTGACATATGCCGGGAACAGTCGGTAGAATGGTGCTGCCCTTAGGCAGGAAACACAGAAAGTTCAGCACATGAGTACAGCCACTTTGGAGCGCCTCCCGGCCGCTGCCGAGCCCGTCGAAGCACCGGCGGCCCGGTCCATCAGCCTGGAATTCTCCAGCGCCAGCGAGGTGCACGCCGGGCTGGAAGGTGCGGTTGCGGAGCTGATCGAGGTGGCAGCGAAGGAAGCCGCCTGCGGCATCCTTGTCACCCGGATCCACCCCGGACGCTACACCGTCGCCCTGGACGAATCAGTACCTTTCGGCGAGACGTACGAGTCCATCGCCGCCTGATCCGTGCGCGCCTGCCAGGCGTTGGGCCGCCGGCCACACGCCTGCCAGCAAAAAATCCCCGCACTGCCGGAAGGCAGTGCGGGGATTTTTCGATAGTGCCGGCGGGACCGCTAGCCGCGGCGGACCTGGACGCCGTCGGATTTGAGGAAGAGCTCCTTGTCCGCCGAACCTGACGGGCCGGCCGGCACGAGCCACAGGACGTTTCCGCTCTGCGACACCTCTTCCACCTCCCCGGCTGCCACCACATGCGCATGCTTGATGATCTCGACACGGTCCCCGGCCTGGAGGGATTTCCAGTCGGCCACCGTAGCGGAATGGGCATTGCGCCTGGACAGGACTGCCCCACGTGCTTTCATTTGAACTTCTACCCCTTTGTATCGTTCTGCCGCCACAGCTTCGTTGATGTGACTTTCACTACATCTTCAGTTCTACTACACTCCCGGCACCGCGGCGGGCCGCGGCGCCGGAAATTCCACTCCCTGGACTGAAGCGAAACAGCAGCTGAAGATCCTTCGGTTTCAGGCGAGGGAGCCGACGGCGGATTCGGCCGCCGCGCACACCTCACCGGAGGCGACCAGGCGGTCCGCCGCTTCGAGTTCGGGTGACAGGAACCGGTCCGTTCCCGGCCCCTCCACCACGTTCCGCAGCGCGGCCACCACGGCGGCGCCCGCCGGGCCGGGAACCAGTTCCCCGCCGGAGAGCTGGGTCCGGATGTCCAGGGCCCGCGCCGAGGTCACCAGCTCGATGGCCAGGACACGGCGCAGGTTCTCCACTGCCTTGCGCAGCTTCCGTGCAGCGTGCCACCCCATGGACACGTGGTCCTCCTGCATGGCCGAGCTGGGGATGGAATCCACGGATGCCGGTACGGCCAGCCGCTTGTTGTCCGAGACCAGCCCCGCCTGGGTGTACTGGGCGATCATCAGGCCCGAGTCCACGCCGGGATCGGCCGCGAGGAACGCGGGCAGCCCATGGGAACGTGCCGGGTCCAGCATCCTGTCCGTGCGGCGTTCGGCAATGGAGCTAAGGTCCGCGACGGCGATGGCCAGGTAGTCCAGGACGTACGCCACGGGAGCGCCGTGGAAGTTGCCGTTGGAGCTGACGCGCCCGTCCGGCAGGACCACGGGGTTGTCGATGGCCGCCGCAAGCTCGCGGGTGGCCACCAGTTCGGCATGGTCGACGGTGTCGCGGACTGCTCCGGCGACCTGCGGGGCGCAGCGCAGCGAGTAGGCGTCCTGGACCCGGGAGTCCCCCACCTTGTGGGAAGCGACGATGGGCGAGTCCGAGAGCACGCGCAGCATGTTATCGGCGCTGGCCGCCTGGCCCGGGTGGGGACGCAGGGCGGCGTGCAGTTCCGGCAGGAACACCTGGTCGGTGCCCAGCAGCGCCTCGACGCTGAGCGCGGCGGTGATGTCCGCCGTCGTCAGCAGCCGGCGGAGGTCAGCAATGGCCATCAGCAGCATGCCCAGCATGCCCTCGGTGCCGTTGACCAGCGCCAGCCCTTCCTTCTCCGCGAGGGTGACCGGCTCAATGCCGTGCTCCGCCAGCAGCTCAGCGACGGGCCGCTCTCCGCGCCCGCCGTACCTCACGCCGTCGGGCCCTTCCGCCTCACCCTCGCCCATCAGCACCAGGGCGCAGTGCGACAGCGGGGCGAGGTCGCCGGAACAGCCGAGGGAGCCGAACTCGCGGACCACCGGGGTGATGCCGGCGTTGAGGACATCCACCATGGTCTGCAGGACCACCGGCCGGACGCCGGTCCGGCCGGACGCCAGGGTCTTGGCGCGCAGGAACATGATGCCGCGGACCACTTCGCGTTCCACGGCCGGCCCCATGCCCGCGGCGTGGCTGCGGATCAGGGACTTCTGCAGCTGGGTGCGCAGGTCGTTGGGAATGTGGCGGTTGGCCAGTGCGCCGAAGCCGGTGGAGATGCCGTAGGCAGGGGTGTCGCTGGAAGCGAGGCTGTCGATGTGGGCACGCACCTTGGCGACGGTGTCCAGGGCGTCCTGCGAGATGGTCACCTTGGCGTCGTGGCGCGCGACGGCGAGCACATCCTCGGCGGTGACGCCCGCCGGGCCCAGGGTAACGGTCAGCGGTTCGTGGGTAATCGTAGTCATTGGAGATTCCTTGAAAGAGATTCCATCGACTGCTCCGTAACGGCCCTTTTGAAGGCCCAAAACGGCAGTTACGGAGCAATCGATGAGGGTGGTGGCCGGGTCAGCGGGTTTCTGGGGCCACGCGGGCAGGGTTCCCTGGCCGAGCTTGCGAGGTCAGGGGGTCCGTGGGGAGCATGGGGATGCGGACTCCGCGCTCCTTGGCGACGTCGAGGGCGCGTTCGTAGCCGGCGTCGGCGTGGCGGATGACGC
>NZ_JBTZSU010000020.1:0-68778 GCF_054890965.1 Arthrobacter sp. C152 | reverse complement strand
CCGGTGGGGGGAGGGGATTCCGGATCAGGACACCCGAGCACCGTCCGGTGACGCCTTTGCCGCTGCTGCGGCATGCGTTTCGGCGACCTTGCCCACGGTGTCGCGCACCTCCGGATACTGGTCGGCGGCCGCTTTGATGGCGTTGGGGACCAGGCCCAGGTGCTGGGCGGCCAGTTGCCGCTCATCATCGCTGGGTTCGGGGACTTCCTGGCCCTTGGAGAGTACCGTGATGCCGGATTCGGTGACCTTGAAGCCGCGGGCCCGGTCCAGGTCCGGGTCCAGGCCGATCGCGGCGCCGGCGGGGACCTTGACGTTCTTGTCGAGGATGGCCCGGTTGATCACGGCGCCTTCGCCCACCTGCACCTTGTCCATAAGGACCGAGTCGGTGACCCTGGCGCTGCTGGCGACATAGACGTCGTTGGACAGGACCGAGCCTTCCACGATGCCGCCCGAGATGACGACGCCGCTGGCGACGATGGAGTCCAGCGCCGTTCCCACGGTGTTGTTGTCGCCCCGGACGAACTTGGCGGGCGGGGAGATGCTCTGCCGGGTGTAGATGGGCCATTCAGAGTTGTAGAGGTTGAACACCGGCAGCGGGGAGATGAGGTCCATGTGGGCTTCGTAGAACGAATCGATGGTGCCGACATCGCGCCAGTAGGTGCGGTCGCGCTCGGTGGAACCGGGGATGTCGTTGAGGGTGAAGTCGTAGACTCCGGCTTCGCCGCGGTTGACGAAGTAGGGGATGATGTCCCCGCCCATGTCGTGCTTGGTGTCAAGCCGCTCGGCGTCCACGTGGAGGGCTGCCACCAGGGCGTCGGCGTCGAACACGTAGTTGCCCATGGAGGCCAGGAACTGGGAGGGGTCCGCGGCCAGGCCGGGGGTGCTCGCCGGCTTCTCCACGAACGCGGAGATCTTCTGGGAGTCGTTCTGGTCCACCTCGATGACACCGAACTGGTTGGCCATGTGCAGCGGCTGCCGGACTGCCGCCACCGTTGCCTTGGCGCCGCTGTTGACGTGCTGGGCAACCATCTGGGCGAAGTCCATGCGGTAGACGTGGTCTGCGCCGACCACGACGACGATGTCGGGGTTGGCGTCGTGGATGAGGTTCAGGGACTGGTAGATGGCGTTGGCGCTGCCCAGGAACCAGCTCTTGCCCACGCGCTGCTGGGCGGGAACGGAAGCGACGTAGTTGCCCAGCTGGGTGGACATGCGCCAGGTTTCGGAGATATGGCGGTCAAGGCTGTGCGACTTGTACTGGGTCAGGACAACGATCTGCAGGTAGCGGGAATTGACCAGGTTGGATAAGGCGAAGTCGATCAGGCGATAGCTGCCCGCAAAGGGCACAGCAGGCTTGGCCCGGTCTGCCGTCAGTGGCATGAGCCTGTTTCCCTCGCCGCCTGCGAGGACAATCGCCAGGACTTTTTTGTTCAACGGCATAGTGGTCGCTCCTGTACGCCTTCGTAACTCCCCAAGACAGTCCGGCATGCCCGGACTCCTTCACACTAGAACAGTTATGCGTGAAGGACTACCTTGGGTCTTGTGCGAATAGACATTGTGACTAAAGAGTTCCCGCCCGAGATTTATGGTGGCGCCGGGGTGCACGTCGCCGAATTGAGCAGGGTGCTTAGTAAGCATGTTGACCTGCAGGTTCGTGCATTCGGGGCTCCCCGCGATACTGACTACCACGGAGCCACGGTGAGCTCCTACCAGGTCCCGGAGGACCTCGGCTCGGCCAACGCGGCCGTCCAGACGCTCGGTGTGGACCTGCGGATCGTCCCGGACATCGAAGGCGCGGACCTGGTCCACTCGCACACCTGGTACGCCAACATGGCCGGCCACCTGGCATCCCTTCTGCACGGCATTCCGCACGTCCTCAGCGCCCACAGCCTCGAACCGCTCCGCCCCTGGAAGGCTGAACAGCTCGGCGGCGGCTATGCGCTCTCTTCGTGGGTGGAGAAGACCGCCTACGAGGCGGCTGCGGCGATAATCGCCGTGTCCGAAGGCATGCGGCAGGACATCCTGCGCAGCTACCCCAACGTCGACCCGGAAAAGGTCCGGGTAGTCCACAACGGCATCGACGTCGAGCTGTGGAAGCGTGACGAAAACGACGACGCCGTCCGCGCCCTGGGCATCGACCCCGCCAAGCCCAGCGTCGTGTTTGTGGGAAGAAACACGCGCCAGAAAGGTGTTCCCTACCTGCTGCGGGCCGCGGCGAAGCTCCCGGCCGATGTGCAGCTGGTGCTGTGCCTGGGTGCAGCGGACACGCCCGAACTGGCGGCGGAGACTGCCGCGTTGATCGAGGACCTGCAGAAAGAGCGCACCGGCGTCGTGCTGATCGAACGGATGCTGCCGCGTCACGAGCTGATCCAGGTGCTCAGCCACGCCACCGCCTTCGCCTGCCCCTCCATTTACGAGCCGCTGGGCATCGTCAACCTCGAGGCCATGGCGTGCGGGGCCGCAGTGGTGGCCAGCGCAACCGGCGGGATTCCCGAAGTGGTGGAGCACGGCCGGACAGGTCTGCTGGTGGACCTGGAACAGGTCACCGACGGCACCGGCACCCCCCTCGACCCGGAGAAGTTCGTCACGGAGTTCGCAGCCGCCCTCACCGAGGTGGTGTCGGACCCTGAACGCGCCCGCGCCATGGGCCAGGCAGGCCGCGAGCGCGCGGAGAAGCACTTCTCGTGGGAATCCATCACGGAAACCACCCTTGAGGTGTACCGCTCGGTGCTGCCGGCCGCCGGCTGACGTCCCGGCAGCACAACGCACGACGGCGCCGCTCCCCTTGGAAGGGGAGCGGCGCCGTCGTTATTCCTGGCCCTTGGTGGACAGCCGCCGTCGGCGGTTAGGGCTTGTGCGCACCGGCGGTCCGGGCGATCAGCACCTTCTCGTCCACCGGGGACTGTCCGCTGGCACGCTCGCTGCGCAGGTGCGCGCGGGCCTCGTCCTGCCGCACTCTCTCGGCGCCCGTGGCGATGGCCGCCCGGACGTGCTCGTCGCCGTAGCCGAACGCGTCCACCAGGTCGAGCGCATGTGGGCGGATCTTCTCGAGCAGCCGGTTGATGTAGCCGCCCACGGTTCGGGCGCGCTGCATCGAGAGCCGGCCGTTCATCAGGTACCAGGAAAGGTTCTTTTCGATCAGCGACAGGCCGAAGAGGTCTCGCAGCCAGGTCAGGACGCGCTTGGTTCCCGGGTCCGCCACCTGCTGGAGCGCGTCCGTGAAGGCTTCCCACTGGAGCAGTTCCGCATGCGCCTGCGCTGCGTCGATGAGTTCGTTCTGGTGCCGGTTGAACAGGGCCGCGCCTTTGTCCTGCGGCAGCCGGCTGCTCCCCTTGAGGGCGGCGCCTGCCTCGGCCACCATGCTCTGCACCCGGTCGGTGAGCAGGGCGCGCTGGCTTTCCTCGTCGCGCAGCGCAATGGCGGCTTTCTGGACCAAGCCGGTGTCGGCCATGAACTGCGCCACCTGCCGCAGCCCGGTGCGGTGGACGGCGGCGCCGGCGGCCTGGCCCACCACATACCGGGCCAGGACGCCGAAGTCGAGGTTGCGGAATTCCTTGGCGTAGTCGGCGAGCAGGCGCTTGGCCACCAACTGGAGCAGGACGGTGTTGTCGCCCTCGAAGGTGGCGTAGACGTCAAGGTCGGCCCGCAGCGAAGCGAAGCGGTTCTCGATCAGGAAGCCGGCCCCGCCGCAGGCTTCCCGGCACTCCTGGAGGGTGTCCAAAGCGTGCCAGGTGCTCAGCGGCTTCAGGGCTGCGGCAAGCGTCTCCAGGTCCTGGCGGTCGGCGTCGGTGTCGGTGGCGCCGGAGAAGACGTCGTCGAATTTCTCCAGCAGCTGCTCGTGGGCGAAGCTGGCCGCATAGGTGGTGGCCAGCCGGGTGAAGAGCCGGCGCTGGTGCCGCTGGTAGTCGAGGAGGACCTCTTCATCCGTGTGGGACGAGGCGTTGAACTGGCGGCGTTCGGCGGCGTAGTGGATGGCAGCCTTGAGGGCCACCTTGGACGCGGCGACGGCTGCACCGTCCAGCGAAACCCGGCCCTGCACCAGGGTTCCGAGCATGGTGAAAAAGCGCCGGCCGGGGCTGGCGATGGGTGAGCTGTAGGTTCCGTCGGCGTCGACGTTGCCGTAGCGGTTCAGGAGGTTGGTCCGTGGGATCCGTACGTGGGTGAAGTGCAGCCGGCCATTGTCGATGCCGTTGAGGCCGCCTTTGATGCCGTCGTCTTCGCCCCCGATCCCGGGCAGGAATTCCTTGGTGTCCGGGTCCCGAAGGTCCACGTAGAAGGCGTGCACGCCGTGGTTGACGCCCCGGGTCACGAGCTGGGCAAACACGACGGCGGCCAGGCCGTCCCTGGCGGCGTTGCCGATGTAGTCCTTCCACGCCGCGCGGAAGGGCGTGTGGAGGTCGAACTCTTCCGTGGCGGGATCGTAGGTTGCGGTGGTAGCGATGCTGGCGACGTCCGAGCCGTGGCCCGTTTCGGTCATGGCGAAGCAGCCGGGTATGTCCAGGCTCATGATGCCCGGCAGCCACTTGGCGTGGTGCTCCGCGGTTCCCAGGTGCATCACCGCGGAGCCGAACAGCCCCCACTGGACCCCGGCCTTGATCTGCAGCGACGGGTCCGCCACTACCAGTTCCTCAAAGCCGGCGATGTTGCCGCCGTGGTCGTCGGCGCCGCCCAGGTCCGCGGGGAACGCGCGGTGTACGGCCCCGTTGGCAACCAGGTACTTCAGCTGGCCAAACACCCGTGTCCGGTGTTCGGTATGGGTGAGCCCTTCAATCTTGTGCAGCTCCGGGCGGGCCGCCAGTTCCCTGGCCTGCAGCCGTACCTCGGACCACCGGCCCAGCAGCTGTGCGCCCAGTGCCGCGACGTCGACGGCGGGCCGCGGGCCCGGGGTGCCGGCTGCGGCCGGCGGGGTGGGCAGGGGACGCAGTCCCTTGCGGGCGGATCGGTCCACTACTTCAGTCATGTCACAGTCCTTCGTTGGCGGATAACTTCGTTGTCTGCGAGCCCGTAGTGAGCTCGGGGGCAATGCCTACGCACAGCCATGCCGTGATGTGCCGGGCCATGGTTTCCTGGTCCGGCTTGGCGGGGGAGTCGGGGGTGCAGAGCCACTGTTCGCCGGCGTTGCGCACCAGGCCGATGGCGGCCTTGGGCCAGAAGCCGATGACCTCTTCCCTGCCGCCACCAAGATGGGACCGCATGGGCGCGGCGATCATGTCCGCGACGGCGTTGAAGAAGTGGCCCAGGGCGCTGCCCATGGCGGACGGCTGCGCACTTGCCGGCTCGCCGGGCGCGGAGCTTGTCACGAAGGTGTAGACGTTGGGGCTGGTGTCCGCCATCTGGAGATAGGCCGAGACCATTGCCAGCAGCCCGTCCCTCGGGGTCTGTGCACCCTGTGCCGCTTCCCGCATCCGGTGCTGCATCTGACTGAGGACCACCTCGCCCACCGCCTGCTGCAGCCCTGCTTTGTCACCGAAATACCTGTAGAACACCGATTTGGATGTTCCCGCCGCCGTGGCGATCTCCTCCATGGACGCATCGCTCCCCAGGGCATGCACGGCCCTGCGCGCCTGTTTGATCAGCTCCGTGCGGCGTTCCTCCCGGTGGCTCTGCCAGCGTGAGGACCGGCCGTCGGGGCTGGCGCCGGCCTGGTCATCGGTGCTGGAGTCCCGGTTGTTCACGATACCCAGCGTATCAGGTACGCTGGGTATCGGTAACCGCTTGTGACCAAAGGAGCCCTCCATGTCCAGTGACGGACAGTCCACGCCCGGCCTTGGGGCATCAGCCCGCGAAAACACCGTTCCGGCGACGCGCAGGGCGGTGATCGTCGGCGGGAACCGGATCCCGTTTGCCCGCGCCGGCGGAGCCTATGCGAAGTCCTCAAACCAGGACATGCTGACGGCCGCGCTGGACGGGTTGATTGCGCGCTTCGGCCTCCAGGACGAACGCATGGGCCAGGTTGCCGCCGGGGCAGTGCTGAAGCACTCCAGGGACTTCAACCTGACCCGCGAGGCTGTTTTGGGTTCCGCGCTGTCCGCCGAAACCCCTGTCTACGACCTCCAGCAGGCCTGTGCCACGGGCCTTGAGACCGTGGTGGGCCTGGCGAACAAGATCAAGCTGGGGCAAATCGATTCCGGTATCGCCGGTGGTGTCGACTCCGCTTCGGATGCACCCGTGGTGGTCAGCGAAGGCCTCCGCGAAGTCATCCTGGACCTGAACCGGGCCAAGACGCTTCCGCAGCGACTGCAGATCCTGGCCCGGCTCCGGCCCAAGGACCTGGCACCACTGGCACCGGGGACCTCCGAGCCGCGCACCGGCCTGTCCATGGGCGAGCACCAGGCACTGACCACCGCGCAATGGAAGATCACCCGTGAGTCGCAGGACGAGCTGGCGCTGAACAGCCACCGCAACCTGGCCGCGGCCTATGATTCCGGTTTCTTTGACGACCTGATGACGCCCTACCGGGGACTGACCCGCGACGGGAACCTGCGCGCGGACACGTCCCTGGAGAAACTGGCTGGGCTGAAGCCGGTGTTCGGCCGCAACCTGGGCGCCGATGCCACCATGACCGCCGGAAACTCCACCCCGCTCACGGACGGCGCCTCCACCGTCCTGCTGGCGTCCGACGACTGGGCAGATGCCCGCGACCTGCCCAAGCTGGCGGCCGTGGTGGACGCCGAGGCGGCGGCGGTGGATTTTGTCCATGGCAAGGACGGGCTCTTGATGGCCCCCGTGTTTGCCGTGCCCCGGCTGCTGGCCCGGCAGAACCTGACCCTGGCCGACATCGACTACTTCGAGATCCACGAAGCGTTCGCGGCCACCGTACTGAGCACCCTTGCTGCCTGGGAGGATGAGGAATTCGGCCGCACCCGCCTGGGCCTGGAGGGGGCGTTCGGCAGCATCGACCGGGCGCGGCTGAACGTCAACGGATCCTCGCTGGCGGCCGGCCATCCCTTCGCGGCAACGGGTGGACGCATCGTCGCCACCCTTGCCAAGATGCTCCACACAAAGGGCACGTCAAACGGCCGCCCTGCGCGCGGGCTGGTGTCGGTCTGCGCCGCCGGCGGCCAGGGCGTCGTCGCAATTCTCGAATCGCTGTAGGGGGCACCCATGACCGATACCTACACCCAGCTGGTCAGCAGCGGGCCGGGCCGGAACATCGCGAAGAAGCTTGGCCTGCCGCTGCCCGCTGCGCTGCGCCGCTACAAGCCCGGCGAGCCCCTGACCACCGGACCCATCGTGGTCCAGGGCAGCACCGCCGGCGCGGACAAGCTTGCGGCCGAACTGCTGTCCTGGGACCTGGATGTCAGGCGGCACCCGGTCCCGGCCGAAAAGCTTGGCGCCATCATCCTGGTCCTTGACGAACTCGACCACCCGGGCGACCTCGAAAAGCCTGTCCTGGCAGCGGCCGCATCGCTGCGGGACCTGCGGCCCGGTGGCCGCGTCATCACCGTCTCCCGCGCCGCCGCTGCAGCGTCTTCCCCAGCAGCGGCTGCGGCGCGGCAAGGCGTGGATGGCTTCCTGAGATCCCTGGCGAAGGAGCTGCGGGCCGGGGCAACGGGCAACGGGGTGCTCCTGGCTGACGGTGTGGGGCCCGCCAGTCCCAGCGCCCTGGGCGCCATCAGGTTCTTCCTCTCCGGCCGCTCGGCCTTCGTGGACGGGCAGTTCCTGACCGTCACATCGGAGGATGGCGGCGTTTCCGCCGACACCGGCAAGCCGCTGGCCGGGAAGGTGGCCATCGTGACCGGCGCGGCGCGCGGGATCGGCGCGGAGATCGCCCGGACGCTGCACCGCGACGGCGCCACGCTGGTCCTCGTGGACATCCCCGCCTCCGGTGACCAGCTCGCAACGGTGGCCAACGACGTCAGGGGCACGGCGCTGCAGCTGGACATCAGCGCGGCCGACGCCGGCCAGCGGATGATCGACCACGCGGTCCAGCGGCACGGCAGGCTTGACATCGTGGTCCACAACGCGGGAATTACCCGGGACAAACTGCTCGCCAACATGGACCAGGCCCGCTGGAACTCCGTCATCAATATCAACATCGCCGCGCAGCTGCGGATCAACGAGGCCCTGCTGGCCTCCGAACACTTCCGGTCTTCGCCGCGCATCGTTTCTGTGGCTTCCACCAGCGGTATCGCGGGGAACCGGGGGCAGACGAACTACGCGGCCTCCAAAGGGGGAGTGATGGGAATGGTCCGGGCCACCGCGTCACTCGTGGCTGCACGCGGGGGAACCATCAATGCCGTGGCGCCGGGCTTCATTGAGACCGAGATGACTGCGCGGATGCCTTTTGCCGTCCGGGAGGTAGCCCGCCGGCTGAACTCGCTGCAGCAGGGCGGCCTCCCGTCCGACGTCGCGGAAACCATCGCGTTCCTTGCCAGTGACGCGGCCGGCGGCATCAACGGGGAGGTGTTGCGGGTGTGCGGGCAGAACCTGGTGGGGGCATGACCTCGCCGCAGTCGGTGATCCTGGGCGAGATGCCGTCGCTGTCCAAGCTCTATGTCAACGCTGCCGCCCAGGCAGCACGGCGGCGGCTGCTGGGTACGCACGACGCCGCCACGCTTCCGGCCGAAGGCCACGAAGTCCGGGGGGTGCGGGTCGACGTCGAGAACCTCACCGCCTACCAGCACCTGATCGGTGAAACCGCCAGCGACGTCCTGCCTGCCGGGTTCATTCATGCCCTCGCCTTTCCATTGGCCATGAGCGTCCTGAACCGCGATGACTTCCCGCTCCCCCTGCTGGGCATGATCCACCTGCGGAACAGCATCGAACAGCGCGCGCCGCTTGTTTTCACGGATCTCCTGGACATCACCGCGAGGGTGGAGAACCTGCGCGGCCACCGGGCGGGCACGCAGGTGGACGTTGTTGCCGAGGTTGGCGCTGCCGGGACCGGCAAGGTGCACTGGCGAGGGGTTTCCACGTACCTGGCCAAGGGCGTCTTCCTGCCTGGCATTGACAAGCCCTCCGCCACGGCCGCGAGGGCCGACTTCACGGCCCCCGATCCCACTGCCCTGTGGCATTTGGGCGTGGATACGGGCCGCGCCTACGCCGCCGTGTCAGGGGATTTCAACCCCATCCACCTGAGCGTGCTGTCGGCGAAGGCGCTGGGTATGCGGCGTTCCATAGCGCATGGCATGTACCTCGCCTCACGGGCGCTCGCGGACGTGGGGCCGGCCCGCGGGGATTCCTTTGCCTGGGACGTTGAGTTCGAAGCGCCGGTGTTCCTTCCCTGCCGGGTTGCCTTGGAAATCAGCACGGAACAGAGTGGATCCGGCGCCTGGAAGCGCTCCAGCTTTGTGGCGTGGAATCCGCGGTCGGGGCGGCGCCACTTCGAAGGGACCGTTGAGACGCTGTAGTCAGCCCCGGCGCGAGGCGCCAGGCTGGACGGCCCGGAGGATCCGGTGCAGGCTCAGGAGGATCGACTCGGACGCGGGAACAGTACCCTGGTCGGCTTCCCGGGCGGCGGTGGCGGCCATGCAGGCCTCCACCGCCGCTTTGGCGGTGTCGAAGCGGTCCCGCGGCACGCCTGAGTCATCGTCGCTGTACGAGGACAGCAGCACGCCGGTGGCGGTGATGGCGTCGGCCAGCGGCTCACTGTCCTGCAGCGGGATGGCGTAGGGGACGTCGCTGACCCAGATGACGTCCGAAAGCACGTCCGTCATGTCCTGGATGTGGAACGTCACGCGCTCCAGGTCCCGCAGGTGGCGGTAGTCCTGGTCGACGTCCCGCGGGTGCAGCTTTCTCCGGGGATTGGCCCTCCGGCTGGCGTCCGCTTCCTTCACGAGGTGCCGCACCGACCTTGCTGCTTCGGCGAGTTCATCGGACCGCCGCGACCAGTCCTCATGCTCGGGCGGCCAGTTTTCCTTAAGCGCGGCGCCCATGTCGGTCAGCTGCTTCCCCAGCGCCAGGCGCAGCTCCGCCAGGCTCGACGCGGCCGCGCTCAGGTGCAGCGGCGGGAAGATGAGGAAGTTGACGGCGATGCCCACGGCGACGCCCGCCCCCATCTGGACCAGGTATCCGAAGGTGAAGTCGTCCGGGTTCTTCCCGCCGACCAGCAGCACCAGCAGGGCCGCCGTCGGAATCCAGTCACTGCCTGAGCCTATCCACGGCAACCCGCCCAGCAGCACACCGACGCCCATGAACAAGGCCACCGTCAGCGGCGAAGGATCCGCGATAGCGACCAAGATGACCGCCAGGCCAATTCCCAGCGCCAGTCCGGCCAGGGTCTGCAGCCCCTGGCGGACCGAGCCGGCCACGTTGTGGTACATGGCAACGAGCGCGCCCAGCGGGGCGTAGTAGGCGTAGTGCGATGCTGCGCCGGGCATCAGCGGTGCGATGAGGAATGCGAGTCCCGCCGCCACGGCGGCCTTGCCCGCGAGTTGCAGCCGCTGCGCCGCGAACGCAGCCGAAAGCCCTCCCACCGCCTGTTTGAGAAATTGGGTCCCCCGGGCCCACCGTACATCCGGACGTGCCTGAGTATTGCCCATCCGGATTACAGTAGGCGGCCGCGGCGCCTCAGGACAAGGCGGCTCAGGACAAGGCGGCGGCCGAGCGCCGGAGCTCGGCCGCCAGGCGGTGGGCCCGGCCGGGGGTTCGTCCCTCTTCCGCCCGGCGTGGGATGTAGCCAAAGCCCAGGCCGTAGGACGGATCGGCGAACCCAAGGGCCGCGTTGGCGCCTTCGTGGCCGAACGCGCGGTGGCTGCCGAAGTTCCGGGACGGGTGGGGTTTCATGAAGACGACGGCGAATGCGTTGTCCAGCCCCGAGGACCGGTCCAGGCCCCACACCTGTTCCCTGGACATCGCCTGGACGGTCCGTGCAGAGAGGAAGGCGGGGCGCCCGTCGACGCCTGTGACCGCGGCGGCATAGAGCCGGGCCAGCCCGTCGGCCGAACCGACGCCACCCGCGGCTGACATCCCGGCAGCCCTGACTTCCCGGATGTTCGGCAGCTCCATGATGGTGCTGACGGGTGCATTGCTGTTGAGCCCCTCCAGGCTCAGCGGGTCCACCCACGGCTGGCCGGGCGGGTCCTGGTAGAGGACGTCCCGGTACCGGGGCTCCTCGTCCCCGGGCAGGCCGAGGAAGAAGTCCACGCCCTCAGGTTTGCGGATGCGCCGGTCATACAGGTCCTGCAGTGCGGTGCCGGCGGTGCGGCGGCAAAGTTCCTCCATGAGGATGCCGATGGTGAGCGCGTGATATCCGAAGTGGCGGCCGGGTTCCCAGGCGGGCGGCGCGGCAGCCAACCGGGCCGCCGCCCGTGGCGTGGTGAACTCCCCAAGGGGGATGCCGCCGTCGACACCCATCACGCCGGCCTGATGGGACAGCGCCTCCCGTACCAGGAGCCGGTCTTTTCCGTGGGCGGCGAACTCGGGCCAATAGTGCGCAACCGTCCTGTCCAGGTCAAGGAGGCCGTCCTGGACGAGCAGGGCAATGACCATCGCGCCGACGCCCTCGGAGCACGAATAGGCGCCGGTGATGGTGCCGGCCGCGATGTCAGGTCCGCCGGCCAGGCTGATGACCTGTTCGCCGCGGTGGTATGCACAGACCTGGGCGCTGTAGAAGGGGTCCTCGGCGAGGAAGGCCTCGAACAGCGCGTGCACCGCCTCAAATCCGGGTGCAACGAAGCCGTGGGGAGTCTGCATCCGTCAAGTCTACTGGGAAAGCGGTTTCCGTCCAGCGCTCCGCCCCCTCTGCCGGTATGCTCCTCTACCGGCCGGCTCCGTGTCCGGTTGCGACTTCTTCGCCGGCCCGGACGGGCCCGGGCGGTGTTCCGTCGCCGAACGGCCGCCCGCCCAAGGATTCGCGGCGGTGGTCCTCCTGCCACCCGGCAAGGTCCGGTCCGGCGGGAACGATGCCGGTGGGGTTGATGTCCTCATGCACGATGTAGTAGTGCTGCTTAATCTGCACAAAGTCGATGGTGTCCCCGAAACCCGGTGTCTGGAAGAGATCCCGGGCGTATCCCCACAGGTTCGGCATCTCGCTGAGTTTCTGCCGGTTGCACTTGAAGTGTCCATGGTAGACGGGATCGAACCGGGCAAGCGTTGTGAACAGCCGCACGTCGGCCTCGGTGATGGTGTCTCCCACCAGGTAGCGCTGGCGGGAAAGCCGGTCCTCGAGCCAGTCCAGGGCGGTCCACAAGCGTTCGTACGCCGCATCGTAGGCCTCCTGCGACCCGGCGAAGCCGCAGCGGTACACGCCGTTGTTGACTTCGGTGAAGACGCGCTTATTAACCTGGTCGATTTCCCCGCGGAGGTTGACCGGGTAGAGTTCCGGGGCGCCCGGCCGGTGGAAGTCCGTCCACTCCGTGGAGAAGTCGAGGGTGATCTGCGGAAAGTTGTTGGTCACGACCTGGCCGCTGGTTACGTCGACGATGGCCGGGACCGTGATGCCCCGTGGATAGCCGGGGAACCGCTTGAAGTAGGCTTCCTGCAGCCGTTCGATGCCCAGGACGGGGTCCACCCCGCCCGGGTCGAGGTCGAACGTCCAAGAGCGTGCATCGTGCGTGGGTCCCGGCTGTCCGAGGGAGATGGCGTCCTCCAAACCCAGCAGCCGGCGCACGATGACGGACCTGTTGGCCCACGGGCAGGCGCGGGCGGCGATCAGCCGGTAGCGGCCGGCTTCCACCGGCCAGCCGGGCTCCCCGTTGCCGCCGGGAGCGGCGTTCCTGGTGATGCGGTCCTCGATGTAGTTGGTGTCGCGGGTGAACTCCGCACCGCCGGTAACGTAGGCTCCGCGGGTGCTGTGCCCGGAATGCCCTGCCGTCTGGGTGCTGTCTGTTTCCTGGCTCATGCCCTTAGCCTAGGCGCCTTTGAGCAGGACGGCCGCGACCGGCTGCCAGGCCACAAACCACGCCCCGGCCACGAGGACGCAGAAGACGGCGATCCACACCGCGGCAGGTACAGCGGTGGCGCGGTAGAGCAGGTAGGCGTCCGAAGTTCCCAGGCGGTCCCGCCGCCGCAGGTGGACCTGTGCCAGCTTCGAAAGATCCCTGACGGCGGCGACGAGCAGCGCCATGCCGAGGCAGACAGCCGCATGTCCCGTGAACGTGGCCGGTACCAGAAGCATGAGGGCGCCAAGACCGGCGATGGCGCCGCCGGTGACCAGGAAACCTGCGAGGTTCCGGAGGAAAAGCAGGGACGCCGCCAGCGCAACCGTGCCGGCCGCCATGGCGGCCGGCCCCCAGCCGCTGACACCCGCCCAGACGAACGCCGCGCCAACGATTGCGGGGACCGGGTATCCCCAAAAGCAGGACCAGGCGGCCGCCGCCCGGCTCCGGCTGTAGCTGGTAGTGGTCCCCGAATGGTCCAGCCGAAGTCGGACGCCGGACAGCCGCTGCCCGGTGGCGACCGCGGCAAAGGCGTGGCCCAACTCATGCGTGGCTGTGGCCAGGAGGCCAAAGTAGCGCCAGGAGCGGCGGGGGACGGACAGGGCCACCGCTGCCCCAAGCGTGACCAGCATCTCGGTCCAGGTGATATCCGGAACTGGTGCCCGTGTGAAGGCGTCTGTGAACGCGTGCCAGTAACTGCCGGGGATGTCCATCGTTGCCTCCTGGCCGATCGTCGTCGTCGGAAATATCCTGTCCGCTGCCGGTCCGCGGGCTTAAAGCCGAATGGCACGCCGAAGCGTGCCTACGGATCAGGACCGGGAGGCAGCTTGCCCCGCCCCCGGGAATGCGCCCTGTTTAGCCTTCGCACTCAGTGCAGTAGCTGTGGCCATCCTTCTGGCGTGCAATCTGGGAGCGGTGCCGGACCAGGAAGCAGGAGTAGCAGGTGAACTCGTCATCTGCCTGCGGAATGACCTGGACCACGAGTTCCTCGGCGACGAACTCACCGCCAGGAACCCCGGCGCTGTCCAGCCCGTCAGCTTCGTCAAGCTCCAGCACAACGCTGCGTGCGTCGGGAGCATTTGCTGACTGGAGCTGCTCGAGGGAGTTGTCCTGCGATTCCTTGACGTCGGAGCGCAGTTCATCGTAATCGGTTGCCACTTTAGGTGCTTCTCTTTTCTTTGGTTCGCTTTCGGGTATGAAACGTACAGCATCAACCCCATATTCCCCAACAGGAGGGCGTACATCCGACGCCGATTGGGTAAAGGACCAGGAGGCAGCCAACAGGTTTGGGACCGCGTTCCGGCTGCATGGGCAACGAAGGGGCGGTGCTTGCCGTTCCCGCTGACAATGGAAGGGGCCGTGCATGGAGCAACTGACCGCAGAGTTCGGTGGTGCAGGGCAGGTGGGCATGGGCGTTGGTCCCGTCCTGGACAAGTTCGCTGGTGTTTCCAGGATTGCCGTCTTGCGCGGCGGAGGACTGGGTGACCTGATCTTTGCCATTCCAGCCATGGCGGCCCTTAAGGCCGCCTACCCGGGAGCGGCCCTGACCCTCCTGGGAACTCCCATCCACAAGGCATTGCTGGACGCGGTCGAGAGTCCGGTGGATGAGGTGCACGTGCTGCCGTTCGCCGAGGGCGTGCGGCCAGGCGAGGAAGACGCCGCTGAATTGGATCGGTTCTTCACCGGGATGCGCGGCCGCAACTTCGACCTCGCCGTCCAGCTGCACGGCGGCGGCCGCTACTCGAACCCGTTCCTGCTGCGGCTGGGCGCCCGGCACACCGTCGGCACGCGGACCGCCGACGCCGCCAGCCTGGAACGGACCGTTCCCTACCTTTACTACCAGCACGAACCCCTGAGGGCACTGGAGGTGGCCGGCTTCGCGGGCGCCTTCCCCGTTGACTTGGAGGCGCGGCTGGCACCCGCCGGCAGGGGAGCGGTGCAGGAAGACCGGGACGACGACGGGCGGCCGCTTGTGGTGGTTCATCCTGGCGCCACCGATCCACGCCGCCGCTGGCCGGCAGGGAAGTTCGCCGAGCTTGCCGCCGCGTGCGCTGCCGACGGGTCCCGCGTGGCGATCGTGGGGGACGGCAGTGAGCAGGAGCTGGCCGAACGGATCAGCGGGCTGGCGTCATCCGCGGCGGTGACATCCGTCGCCGGCACCCTCGACATGGCGGCCCTCGTGGCGCTGCTCGGAAAGGCCGATGCGGTGGTGGCCAATGACAGCGGCCCCCGGCACCTGGCCCAGGCCCTGGGTGTCCCCACTGTGGGAATTTTCTGGGTGGGCAACATCATCAACGCCGGTGCTCTGGGCAGGACAATGCACCGCGTCCACGCCTCCTGGATGACAGCCTGCCCCACATGCGGCATCGATGTGACCCAGGTGGGATGGAGGGCACCACGTTGCCCGCACGATGATTCATTGGTGGCGGACATCACGGTCCGGGACGTCCACGAGGACGTCCGCAGCCTGGTTGCCACCAGGTCCGCAACGGGGAACGCATGAGCACCAAAGAAGCCTCCTGGCCGACGGGGGACGGTCACCGGCCTGACGGCAAGCCGGAACTTCTGGTGCTCCGCGCCCTGAAGCTGGGTGACCTGCTGGTTGCAGTACCTGCGTTGAAGGGTATCCGGCGCGCGTTTCCGGGGCACCGGCTGCGGTATGCCGCCCAGGGCTGGTTATCCGAGGCGCTAGGGCTGGTGGGTGGCTACGAGCTGCTGCCCACCCACGGCCTCGACGAGCCGCTGGCGATGGAGCCGGGAGCGGTGGATGTGGCCGTCAACCTGCACGGCAGCGGCCCGGAAAGCCAAGGGCGCATCGAAGCGCTCAAGGCCCGCCACGTCATTGGCCACCGGAGCCCATACCGTGAGGGGCCGCCCTGGCGGCCGGAACTGCATGAACGCGAACGCTGGGTCCGGCTCGTCGAGTGGCATGGGGTGGAGGCCGACCCGCTGGACATCGCACTGGACAGGCCCCATGTTCCAAGCCCCGTCCCCGGTGCCACGGTGCTGCACGTGGGTGCAGCCTACGGAAGCAGGCTGTGGCCGGCTGAACGTTTTGCCGCGGTGGCCGCGGCGCTCGCAGAAGCCGGGCACCAAGTGGTCTTTACCGGCGGCAGCTCCGAGAAGGACAGGGCCATAGAGGTCTGCCGGCTCGCCGGACTGCCTTCCGCCAATGTGCTGGCAGGGGTGCTGGGACTGGGCGAATTCGCGGCGGCAATTGCCTCCGCCCGCCTGGTCATATCCGCCGATACCGGCGCTGCGCACCTGGCATCCGCGTATGGAACACCGTCCGTAGTGCTGTTTGGGCCTGCTCCGCCGGAAATCTGGGGTCCGCCGCCCGGACCACATGTCGTGCTGACCCGGGCTGAGCTCAGGCGCGGTGACACCTTCGCCGCCGAGCCGGACCCGGCCCTGCTGGGTGTCCGGGTGCAGGATGTGATGGCAGCCGTCAGGGGATTGGGGCTGCTGTAACCGGACTGTGGACCCGCGCATGCGGAATGTGGTTCTGCACAGGGTTCCCCTGCGCCGCCTGGGCCTAAAATGACTTATGGACACTGAGCTGGCGATCGCCTTGGTGTTGGGAACTGCATTCCTGTGGATGGCGGTAACGCTGACGATACTGTCCGCCATCGATCGGCCGGAGCGGAAAGCACGCCGGCAGGAACGGCGCGACATCCGCGACGCGAGGCGCATTGAATACCGCCCGGTGGCCGCAGGGTCCCATCCGCAGGGGCGGCAACGGCACCCCCGGACGCGGAGGTTGCGCGCCCACTAAAGCCCCGCAGTCAAGTCTTGACCGGGTTGGACGCAGAGCCGACACTTTTCCGATGGGTGTAAGTGAAGAGCTGCGGGCGCTGGCGGAAGTGGTGGACCGGCTGGCAGCCAGGTTTCCGGGGATAGCCAGGGAGCGCATCGAGGATGTCGTCCAGCAGGAGCACAAACTGCTTGACACCGGCCGGGTCCGGGCGTTTGTACCTGTCCTGGTGGAACACGCAGCCCGGGACCGGTTGGCGGAATAGGGATCGGCGGGACTCGGGCAGCACGGCGGGCGGCAGCCGCGCGCGCTCCAGTCACGGAGCGACTGTGTCACCGTGCCGGTGCGCCACCTTCCATTGCCCCTCTTCCCGGCGGTAGACCTGGGTGGCACGCAGGACGTAACTGCGTGGCACGCCGTCGACGGAGGCGGAGGTGTGCTCCAGGCCCGCGGTATAGGCCAAGTCGCCGTCCACGCCGTAGGCCAGCACTTCAAACTCGTAGGACGTGCAGTCCGAAAATTGCCGGGCAAGGCCGGAAAACAGGTCGTTCAGTTCCTGTTGCCCGAACGCGTTCCGCCAGGCGCCCAGAACGCTGACGGGCTCGTTGCGGGACCAGAGCGCACGGCGGGGTCCGGCATCACCGTCGTGGAGGGCCCGCTCGGCGTCGTGCAGCGTTGTCCTTACCCAGGCCAGGAAGTCATCGGAGTCAGCCATGGCTCCAGTATGCTCCCCGCCAGGGGCGCCAGCTACGGCGTGGCGACGTCGATGAGCACCTTGCCGACCGCACCGTTTTCGACGGCGTCATGGGCTGCGGCGGTCTCGTCCAGCGGGAAGCGCACCAGCGGGAGCCCATGTTCCTCCCCGACGCGCAGCGCCCCCGCCGCCAGGGCTTCAGCGACTGCTGCGACGGCGTGCCGCTTCTGCTCGTCGCTCACTGTGTAGGTCAGGATGAACTGGTACCGCACGTTCTTCGCCATGCTGTCCCGGACCGGAACCGTTACTTCTTCCCCGGGGGTCGCGGCGTAAATGGAAATGGTCCCACCGGATTTGAGTACCTGCACGTCTGTCCCGATGTTCGCGGGCGCGTCGACGTCCACGATGATGTCCACACCCTCCGGCGCCGCCCCACGGACGGAGCGGACAACGTCCTCGGTCCGGTAGTTGACGACTGTTCCGGCGCCGGCCCGGCGGGCGAGGTCAGCCTTTCGGTCTCCGCTGACGGTGGTGATGACGGTTGCTCCGGCCCACCGGGCGAGCTGGATGGCTGCATGCCCCACCGCACCCGCACCGCCGGTGACCAGGACTGTCCGGCCGGTCAGGACTCCGGGGGAGAGCCGTGCAGGCCCGTCCTCGTGTGACGTGAGCGCGCGGTGGGCCGTCAAGGCGGGGATACCGAGCGACGCTCCCGTGTCAAAGGACTCCGTCCCGGGCAGCGGCACGGCCTTGATGGCAGGGACCACGACGTACTCCTGCGCTGTCCCTTCGTCCCCGCCCCAGGCAACGTCCCACAGCCACACGCGGTCTCCGACGCTAAGTCCGGCCACTCCGGCGCCGGTTGCATCGACGACCCCGGCGCCGTCCTGGTTGGGGACTTTGGGCGCGTCGAGTCTTTTGCGCCCGGCTCCCGCCCGTGACTTCCAGTCCGTCGGGTTCACCCCTGACACGGCCACCCGGACCCGGACCTCCCCTGGACCGGGATCGGCGGCCGCCCTGTCGCGAAGCGTCAGAACCGACGACGGACCTGTTTCTTCATAAACGATCGATTTCACGCCTGCTCCTACATCCTCGGCCGGTCCGGTGTATGGGACCAACCTACCCAAAGCCGGGGGCTGGTGCTTCTGGTCACAGGGCCGGCCGGACGATGGAGGGGGAATGCAAAGAAGCCCCGGAAGATCGATGATCTTCCGGGGCTTCCGATGTGTGCGCGGAGGGGGACTTGAACCCCCACCCCCTTTCGAGGACTAGCACCTCAAGCTAGCGCGTCTGCCATTCCGCCACCCGCGCAGGTGGTATTTCGGGAGCCGTTCACACCTTCCAGTGTTTCGCGCCTCTCCGAAGCAGCGAGAAAAACTCTAACACGACTTTTCGTGAACAACGAATCGGCCCACATGGGTAGGCTGAGGGCAGCGGTTCAGCCCGTTCCACCCAATCCCAAGCGAGGAGCCTTCACATGCCTGACGTCCTGCCCGAGGATGAAGTCGTCCGGATCTGCCAGGAACTCATCCGGATCGACACGTCAAACTACGGTGACGGCTCCGGGCCGGGGGAGCGGGCCGCCGCCGAATACGCCGCAGGCCTGATCGAAGAGGTGGGCCTTAACGCCGAAATCTTCGAATCCGCCCCCGGCCGCGCCAACGTGGTGACCCGCATGGCCGGCGAAGACCCGTCGGCCAGCGCCCTGGTGGTGCACGGCCACCTTGACGTCGTCCCCGCCCTCCGCGACCAATGGTCCGTAGACCCGTTCGGTGCCGAACTGAAGGATGGCCTCATCTGGGGCCGCGGCGCCGTCGACATGAAGGACATGGACGCCATGATCCTCTCCGTCCTGCGGGGTTTCGCCAGGGATGGCAGGAAGCCCAAGCGGGACATCATCTTCGCGTTCTTCGCCGACGAGGAAGCCGGCGGCGTCTACGGCGCCCGTTACGCCGTGGACAACCGCCCCGAACTGTTCGAGGGCGCCACCGAAGCCATCTCCGAGGTGGGCGGCTTCTCCGCCACCATCGGCGGCCAGCGCACCTACCTTCTGCAGACCGCCGAGAAGGGCATCTCCTGGCTCCGCCTCGTGGCCCACGGCCGCGCGGGCCACGGGTCCCAGATCAACACTGACAACGCCGTCACCCGGCTTGCCGGCGCCGTCACGCGCATCGGCGAATACAAATGGCCCATCGAGCTCACGCCCACCACCCGCCAGTTCCTGGATGGAGTGACCGAACTCACCGGGGTGGAGTTCGACGCCGACAATCCGGACCTCCTGCTCAGCCAGCTTGGAACGGTGGCGCGCTTCGTCGGAGCCACCTTGCAGAACACCACCAACCCGACGCTCCTGAAGGGCGGCTACAAGCACAACGTCATCCCGGAGTCAGCGGAAGCCCTCGTGGACTGCCGGACGCTGCCGGGCCAGGAACAGCAGGTCCTCGAGATCGTCCGCGAACTCGCCGGCAACGGCGTCGACGTCAGCTACGTCCACAATGACGTCTCCCTGGAGGTCCCGTTCGCCGGCAACCTGGTGGACTCCATGATCGACGCCCTGCACAAGGAGGACCCGGGCGCCAAAGTACTGCCCTACACGCTCTCCGGCGGCACCGACAATAAGTCCCTCAGCAGGCTCGGCATCACCGGCTATGGCTTCGCGCCGCTCATGCTGCCGGACGAACTGGACTTCACCGGCATGTTCCACGGCGTGGACGAGCGGGTACCCGCGGACTCGCTCATGTTCGGCGCCAGGGTGCTGAACACCCTCCTGACCAACTACTAGGGCCCGGCCATGACCCCAGAGGAGCTCCTGCCGGACAGCCTCCTGGAGCGGATCCGCGGCCGCGCCGCGGGATATGACCGCGACAACGCGTTCTTTCACCAGGACCTGCAGGAGCTTGCCGCCGCCGGGTACCTGAAGCTTTTCGTTCCAGCGTCCGACGGCGGCGCGGGCCTCGGGCTCGAAGCGGCGGCGCAGTGCCAGCGCAGGCTGGCAACGGCCGCGCCGGCCACCGCCCTTGCCGTGAACATGCACCTGGTCTGGACCGGCGTCGCACACGTCCTGGCCGCCCGCGGAGACGACTCCTTGGCGTTCGTCCTCCAGGAGGCCGAACAGGGCGAAATCTTCGCCTTCGGCAACTCCGAAGCGGGCAACGACTCCGTCCTCTTCGACTCACGGACGGTGGCGGCGCCGGACGCGGACGGCAGCTACACGTTCACCGGGACAAAGATCTTCACCAGCCTGTCCCCGGTATGGACCCGGCTGGGCATCTTCGGCAAGGACCAGGCGGCCCGGGACGGCGACGGGGAACTGGTCCACGGCTTCATCACCCGGCAAACCCCGGGGTACCGGATCCTGGACGACTGGGACACCCTGGGCATGCGGGCCAGCCAGTCCGCCACGACGGTCCTGGACGGGGTACGGGTGCCCGCCGACAGGATCTTCCGGAAGCTGCCCACCGGCCCCAACCCGGACCCGCTGATTTTTGCGATCTTCGCCTGCTTCGAAATCCTGCTCGCCGCCGTCTACACCGGCCTCGGCGAGCGGGCGCTGGCGGTGGGGGTGGAGACGGTCAAACGCCGCACCTCATTCAAGAACGGCGGGCGGAGCTACGCGCAGGATCCAGACATCCGCTGGAAAGTGGCCGAGGCCGCCATGGCCATGGACAACCTGTACCCCCAGCTGAAAATGGTCGCCGCCGACGTCGACACCCTGGCCGACCACGGGACGCAATGGTTCCCGAAGCTGGTCGGCCTGAAGGTAAACGCCACGGAAACGGCGCGGCGTGTGGTGGACCTTGCCATCAGGGTCAGCGGGGGATCGAGCTACTTCCGCGGATCTGAACTGGAACGGCTGTACCGGGACGTGCTCGCGGGGATGTTCCACCCGTCCGACGACGAATCAGCCCACAACACGGTCGCCAACGCCTGGCTGGGTCCCCTGGAGGACTAGACGGTCCGCTGGACGGTTGAACTTCCTGGACCGCATAACTTTCAGACGGTCCGCTGGACCTGCATCACACGGCGGCGCAGCCAGAAGCGCCGCCCGCCCCCGACATAGAGCTTGCTCCGTTCCAATTCCCACTTGCCGTATTCGGAGTGTTCCACCAGCCGGCGGCGCGCCTCAGGCAGGGAATCATCAGGGCTGACGGTCAGCACGAGGTACTCGTACTGCCGCAAATAATCCCGTTCCCGCTGGACCGAGCTGGTGAGAAATTGTTCCTTCATTTGCTCTCCATTTTCGTCCTTTTCCGGCTAACGTGAAGTCATGAGCATCGATCCGCGTGTCGCGCTTTCGTCCCTGACCACCGCTTTGGAAGAACACCTTATAGCAGCATCGAACCGCCGCGGGGACGGTGACCCCTCCGTCGAGTCGGCTTTCTTCGCCGTCGCCGACGCCTTCGAAGTGTACGAGGACGCCCTCTACGAGGCCTACAACGAAGTCACCCCGCTGCAGGTCTTTGACGACGAGGATGAAGAGGACGAAGAAGCCGACGTGGACGAGGACGAGGACCTCGAGATCGTCGAGGAATGACACCCGGTGCACACCGGCCGCGGCAGGCCTAGCAGGCCGCGGAAACATCCTCCAGCGCCCGCGCGATCTGCGGCGGCAGCGGCGTCAGCTGCGCATCGAGGAGTTCCTTGAGCTGCACGGGCGTGCGGGGACCCACCACCGCGGTAGCCACGCTGTGCTGCGACAGCAGCCAGGACAGGGCAACATCCTGGGGTGTGCGGCCGAGCCCGTTCGCCGCCATGCACACGGCATCGACGATGCGTGAAGACTTCTCCCCGAGATAGTTCTCCACGTAGGCCGCCCCGGTTGCCGAAGCGCCGCGCGACCCGGCAGGAATGCCGCCACGGTATTTCCCCGTCAGGACGCCGCGGCCCAGCGGAGCCCATGCCATGAGGCCAAGCCCGGCGTCCTCAAGGGCCGGAACCAGTTCGGCCTCCGGCCGCCGCTCCAGGAAAGAGTATTCAGCCTGCGCCGCCACCAGGGGCACACTGCTCACGGCTGCCGCCTTGGCAGCCTGCCAGCCCCTGAAATTCGAGATCCCGGCGTAGCGGGCGCGGCCGGTCCGCACCGCGAACTCCAGCGCCGACAATGTCTCCTCCAGCGGCACATTGCCGTCCCACGCCTCGGCGAACCAGATATCCACGTAATCCGTCCCCAGCCGTGCCAGGCTCGCATCCAGGCCGGTGAGCATCGCAGTACGCGACGTGTCCACTGCCCGCCGGCCATCCGGCGTCGTCATACCCGCCTTGGTGGAAATGGAAACCTCGGTCCGAGACACCACATCGCCCAAAAGTGAGCCGACGACAGCCTCCGAGCCTCCGCCCGAATATGACGACGACGTGTCCAGGTGGCGGCCCCCGGCGTCCAGGAAGGTGCGCAGCAGCTCCGCAGCGTCCTGTTCGTCGGTTTCCCCGCCCCAGGACCGTGTGCCCAGGGAGAGGGCGGAGACTCGCAATCCACTGTTGCCGACGTAGCGCTGCTGCATAGCAGCAAGCTTACGGGCAGAACCCCCGCCGCCATGCCGTAGGGTCTTAGCGTGAACTGGTTTGAAGCGGCCCTGCTGGGCCTAGTGCAGGGACTGACCGAATTTCTACCTATTTCATCGAGCGCACACCTGCGGATCGTGGGGGAATTCCTCCCCAACGCGGAGGATCCCGGAGCCGCATTCACGGCCATCACCCAGCTCGGCACCGAAACAGCGGTGCTGATCTTTTTCTGGCGCGACATCGTCCGGATCGTGAAGGCCTGGGCCGGGTCCCTCACCGGGAAAGTGCCGCGGCAGGATCCCAACGCCCGGATGGGGTGGCTTGTCATCCTCGGCAGCCTGCCCATCATTGTCCTGGGGCTGCTCTTCCAGGACCAGATCGAATCAGTCCTGCGCAGCATGTGGCTCGTGGCCACCATGCTGATCGTCTTCGGCCTGATCCTCGCCGTGGCCGACGCCGTGGGCTCCCAGGAGCGCGACCTCAGCCGGCTCACCTACAAGCACGGCATCCTGTACGGCCTGGCGCAGTCCATGGCGCTGATTCCAGGAGTCTCCCGTTCCGGTGGAACCATCACCGCAGGCCTGCTGATGGGCTACACGCGCGAGGCGGCGGCGCGGTACTCGTTCCTGCTCGCCATTCCCGCCGTCTTCGGCAGCGGGCTCTACCAGCTCTACAAGGTGGTGACCAAAGAGGGGATCAGTGGCCCGTTCGGGCTCCCGGAAACAGCGCTGGCCACCGTGATCGCACTGGTGGTGGGCTACGTCATCATCGGCTGGTTCCTGAAGTTCGTGTCGACCAGGAGCTACCGGCTCTTCGTCTGGTACCGGATCTTCCTTGGCCTCGCCCTGTACCTCCTGCTCGGTTTCGGCGTCATCAGCGCCTAGGACTAGGCTTGGTCTGTGAAATCCTGGACGACCCGCCCCGTACCTGACCTGCCCGGAAACATGCCCGCCCTCCGGCTCTTTGACACCGCCGCAGGCAGCGAAGTGGCGCTGGAAACGGAAGCACGGCCGTCCATGTACGTCTGCGGGATCACCCCCTACGACGCCACCCACATGGGTCACGCGGCCAGCTACGTGGCCTTCGACCTGCTCAACCGCGTGTGGCGGGACGCCGGCGGTGAAGTGTCCTACGTGCAGAACGTCACCGACGTGGACGATCCCCTCCTGGAACGCGCCACGGCCACCGGCGTCGACTGGCGCGACCTCGCGGCGGAACAGGTGGAGCTCTTCCAGACGGACATGGAAGCGTTAAACGTCCTGGCCCCTGACCACTATGTGGGCGCCGTCGAGTCGATCGGGCTGATCGTTCCTGAGGTGGAGCGGCTGGTCAGCATGGGCCTGGCGTACACGGTACCGGGCACCAATGGCGAGCCCGACGGAGATGTGTACTACGACGTCGAGGCGGCCGGCAAACAGTCAACGGCCCCCGGCGCCTGGACCCTGGGTTCCATTTCCCGCCTCGCCGAAGCCCAGATGCTGGAACTGTTCGCCGAGCGCGGCGGTGACCCCGGGCGCGCCGGCAAGCGGCAGGCACTGGACCCGCTGCTGTGGCGGGTGGCCCGCGAGGGCGAACCCAGCTGGCCCGGCGGCAGTTTGGGTGCGGGCCGGCCCGGCTGGCATATCGAATGTACCGTCATCGCCCAGAAGTACCTGCCCTCGCCCTTCACGGTGCAGGGCGGCGGCTCCGACCTCATCTTCCCGCACCATGAGATGGGGGCCGGCCACGCCTTCTCGCTTGCCGGGGTGCCCCTGGCCAAGCACTACGCCCACGCCGGAATGGTGGGGCTGGACGGCGAGAAGATGAGCAAATCCAAGGGGAACCTGGTCCTCGTGTCCAGGCTGCGTGCGGCCGGGGAGGACCCGGCAGCCATCCGCCTGGCCATCCTCGCCCACCACTACCGTTCGGACTGGTCCTGGACGGATGAAGGCTTCACCGCGGCAAAAGCCGACCTCGCGGCGTGGCGCCAGGCCCTGGCCCACGCCCCCGCCGAATCCGCGGCCGCCCTGCTCGCGGACATGCGGCAAGCCCTGGCCGCGGACCTCAACGCGCCCGCAGCGGTGGCTGCCGTCTCTCGCTGGGCGCATGCGGCAAATTCCGACGGCGGCCCCGCCAGTCCCGCGGACCAGGCACTGGTGCGGGACGCCGTGGACGCCCTGCTGGGCATCCGGCTCTAGTCTTACCGCTCCGAGGGTTAACGACGGGGGCCTGGCCGGGATGACGATCCCGGCCAGGCCCCCGTCACTTTCAGGGCCGGTCCTGCCCCCGCCTCTTCAGGTACCGCTCAAATTCCCGGGCAATCGACTCGCCACTGGCCTCCGGCAGGTCGGCGGTGTCCTTTGCTTCCTCCAGCTGCCGGACGTAGGCGGCGATTTCCGGGTCCTCGGTGGCCAGTTCGTCCACGCCCCGTTCCCAGGCGTCCGCTTCCTCCGCCAGTTCGTGCGTGTCCAGGGGCACCTGCAGCAACTCTTCGATCCGGTGCAGGAGCGCCAGCTGCGCCTTGGGGGAGGGGGCCTGCGCCACATAGTGCGGCACAGCTGCCCACAGCGACACCGTGGGGATCCCTGCCAGCAGTGCCACCTCGGACAGCACACCCACGATGCCCACGGGGCCTTCGTACTGGGAAGCTTCCAGGTTCATCCGCTCCCGCAGCGGGGCGTCGTCCGAGGACGTGCTCACTGGGATGGGCCGGCTGTGCGGAACGTCCGCCAGGAGGGCGCCGACCAGCACCACGTAGTCAACGTTCAGTGCCTCCGCGTGGACCAGGAGTTCGGCGGTGTAGGCACGCCATTTATAGGACGGTTCGGTGCCCTGGACGAAGATGACATCCACGTTGGAGTTCGGGGCACTCGCCTTGTAGATCCGGGTGGACGGCCATTTGATCTTGCGCTCACCGGCGGCGTTCCGGCGGACCGTGGGGCGCGTGAACTGGAAGTCGTAGTATTCATCGGCGTCTATGGACGCAACCTTCTTGCCGCCCCAGAGCTTGTTCAGGTATCGCAGCGAATCGCTGGCCGCTTCTCCGGCGTCGTTCCATCCTTCAAAAGCGGCAAGCATGACAGTTACGCGCTGCCCCTCAGCCACTGGCTGCAGGAACCGTTCCCGCCCGGGTCCGGCACCTTGATCGGCGGTGTCTCCCTCGAAGCTATTCATTTCTTCACCCTACGTCCAAGGAGCTCACTCGTGCAGGGAATGAAGCGCCGCAAATCCCCGCGGGATGAAGGAAAAGCCACATTGGCTGCGCCCGCTTCGCCGAGGGCGTAGCCCACAGCCCGCGCCCAGACACGCCCCGTAGACTAGTGGCATGCGACTGCCAGCCCCCGAAAGCCCGCTTAAAGCCGTCCTCTGGGACATGGACGGAACGATTGTGGACACCGAGCCCTACTGGATCGCGGCAGAGCACGCCCTCGTGGAAGCCCATGGCGGGACCTGGTCCCATGAGCAGGCCATGCAGCTGGTGGGCCAGTCGCTGACTTTTTCGGCAGGGCTGCTCCAGCAGGCCGGCGTCGAACTTGAAATCCGCGAGATCATCGACACGCTCACCGCCGAGGTGATCAGCAGCGTCAGGCAGCGTGTACCGTGGCGGCCGGGCGCCCGCGAGCTCCTGGAAGAGCTCCACCTGGCCGGGGTGCGCTGCGCCCTGGTGACGATGTCCGAAGGACCCCTGGCGCGGCAGGTTGTGGACAGCCTTCCGCGGCCCTACTTCGAGGTCCTGGTCACCGGCGACACGGTCGCCCAGGGCAAGCCCCACCCGGAGGCCTACCTGACCGCGGTGGAGATGCTGCAGGAAAGTGACCCGGGCCTGGAAATCCACCATTGCGTCGCGCTGGAGGACTCCGTCCCCGGGGTTACGGCGGCTGTCGCCTCGGGCGTGGCCACCGTGGCAATTCCGCACATCGTGCCCCTGCCCGAAGACGGCAGCTACGCCCTCTGGGAAACCCTGGCCGGCCGGTCCCTCGCCGAACTTGCTGCCTTGCTGGAACCTGCCGCGGCTGCGGGGCATCCCCGTGGCTGAACCGGCCGGCGCCGTACGCCGCGAAGGCATCCCGCTCGGACGCATTGCCGGCGTTCCCGTGGTGCTCGCCTACTCCTGGTTCGTTATTGCCGCCTTCACGGTCATCGTTTACGGCCCGGTCCTGGCACAGAACAACCCCAGGCTCGGGGCCAGTGCCTACCTCGTTGCGTTCGCCTATGCGGTGCTGCTCCTGATCTCCGTCCTGGTCCACGAACTGGCGCATGCCCTGACCGCCAGGATCTACGGCTGGCCCACCCAAAAGATAGTCCTCAACCTCTGGGGCGGGCACACCCAGTTCGAAAGCTTCACGGCGTCCCCCGGCCGGTCCGTCCTGGTGGCACTGGCAGGGCCGGCCGCCAATTTCGTCCTTGCCGGCGGCGCCTGGCTGGTGCTGGCCGCGGTCAACCTCGGAAGCGTTGCCGAGATCCTGACCAACATCTTCATGTGGGCCAACTTCCTTATCGGCGTCTTCAATGTACTGCCCGGCCTGCCGCTGGACGGCGGACGCCTGGTCGAGTCCATCGTGTGGAAGGCCACCGGCAGCCAGGCGAAAGGCACGGTCGCCGCAGGGTGGGGCGGCCGGATCATTGTCCTCGCCATCATGTTCTGGTTCATTCTTCGGCCGCTGGTGTCCGGGGACGAGCCCGACTTGAGCCTCCTCATGATCACCGTCCTGGTCGGCAGCTTCCTGTGGATGGGGGCCTCGGCGGCCATCCAGCAGGGGACGCTGCGTGGGCGGCTGCCGCTGGTGAGTGCCGCGGCATTGTCGACGCCGGCGGCCGGGCTCCCTGCCAGCGGCACCGTCCAGGACGCACTGGCTTTGGGGGCGGGGGCAGGAAGATCCGTGGTGGTGTGCGGCCCCGACGGCAGGCCGCAGGCCGTCGTGGACAACGGCGCCCTGGCCTCCGTCCCGGCGGAGGTTGCAGCCACGACCCCCGTGACGGCTGTTTCCTTCCCGCTCGCCCCCGGCGCGTATGTGCCCGAATGGTCCAAGGGGCAGGAACTGATCCAGTTCCTGTCGGAGCTGCAAGGGCGGCATTACGCGGTGGTGGACCACAACGGCGTCGTCACCGGGCTGCTGACCCAGGAAGCCGTCCTGGCGGCAATGACCGGGAAGCGTCCGCCAGGCGATAGGTACCCGCAGGGCCAGAGCCGGTAGAGTTACCTGCCGGTCATGCATTGCCGCGCGGAGCCAGCGTCCGTGAAGGGCCGGCTGGCCGCGGCACCACAGGTTTACAGGAGCGAGGAAGAATCATGAGCAGCGAAACCGCCGTCAACGACGCCCAGGGAGCAGCACCGGCGCGTGCTGCCACCGGCGGCTCGCAGCCGGTGGGTGCTGCCCGTCGCCGCGGCCCGTTCCGGGAAGGGGAACGCGTCCAGCTGACCGATGAGCGGGGGCGGATGAACACCATCACCCTCGAACGCGGCGGAGCCTTCCACACCCACCGGGGCTTCCTGAACCACGACGAAATCATCGGCAAGGTCGACGGCTCCGTGGTGGTCAACAACGTGGGCCAGCAGTACCAGACCCTGCGCCCGCTGCTCTCCGACTTCGTCCTCTCCATGCCGCGCGGCGCCGCCGTCGTCTATCCCAAGGACGCCGGCCAGATCGTGACCATGGCCGACATCTTCCCGGGGGCGCGCGTGGTGGAAGCCGGCGTTGGCTCCGGGGCCCTGTCCATCTCCCTGCTCCGGGCGGTGGGCGACAACGGCTATCTGCACTCTTTCGAACGCCGCGAGGAGTTCGCGGACATCGCCCGCGGAAACGTCGAAACCATCTTTGGCGGCCCGCACCCCGCATGGCAGGTGTCCCTTGGCGACTTCCAGGAGGAAGTGGTCAAGGCTGAGGCGCCCGGCTCCGTGGACCGGGTGGTCCTGGACATGCTGGCACCCTGGGAATGCCTCGACGCCGTCGCCACTGTCCTTGCGCCCGGCGGTGTGTGGATCAACTACGTGGCCACGGTGACCCAGCTTTCCCGCACCGCAGAAGCCATCCGGGCCGATGGCCGCTTCACCGAACCGGACGCCTGGGAATCCCTGGTCCGCGGCTGGCACCTCGAAGGCCTCGCCGTCCGCCCCGACCACCGGATGGTCGCCCACACAGGATTCCTGCTGGTCACCCGGCGGCTCGCCGACGGCGTCACCGGCATCTCGGTCAAGCGCCGCCCCTCCAAGACGGAATTCAACGAGGACGACGTCAACGCCTGGACCCCCGGAGCCGTGGGGGAGCGGGCAGTGTCGGACAAGAAGCTCCGCCGCGCCGCCCGCGACGCGATTGCGGGCACGAACGTCGTGGACACCCCCGAGGTCACGAACTAGTCCAGATTTCGAGAGTCTCCATCCCTACCCGCCCTCTTGGGACTAATGTCTTAAGAGAAGCGCAGGAAGGGGCTGATACATCATGGAGACGCCAAACCAGGACTCCGGACGTACACCGGCAGAGCAGTCTGCCGCCAACGACCTCTCGGTTGCTGACCGCCAGGTCAACATACTTCGGGACAAGCTCAGGCACATCGACCGGCAGCTCGCAGCGGCAACGCAGAACAACTCGAAGCTGGTCAGCATGCTCGAGACTGCGAAGGCTGAGATCCTCCGCCTGAAGAACGCCCTCGACCAGGAAGGGCAGCCGCCCTACAGCTTCGGCACCATCCTCCAGATCAACCCCAGGCGCCAGCCCTCACCGGGCAGCAGCGGGCAGGCTGCCACGGAGGAATCGGTGGACATCTTCAACGCCGGCCGGAAGATGCGTGTGGGCGTCAGCCCGCTGGTGAACATCAACCAGCTCGCCGTGGGGCAGGAAGTCCTCCTCAACGAGGCACTGCTGATCGTGGCCGGGCTCGGTTACGAACGCGCGGGCGAACTGGCCACCCTCAAGGAAATGCTGGGGCGCGACCGCGCCCTGGTGGTGGGCCGGGCGGACGAAGAGCGCGTCGTCAGGCTGTCCGGTGCCCTCCTTGCGGAGAAGCTCCGGGTGGGCGACGCCCTGTCCGTCGACTCGCGGACCGGCTACGCACTCGAGAAAGTGCCCCGCTCGGAAGTCGAGAACCTCGTCCTGGAGGAAGTCCCGGACATCACCTACGAGGACATTGGCGGCCTCGGCCCGCAGATCGAGCAGATCCGCGACGCCGTCGAGCTGCCGTTCCTGCACCCGGACCTGTACCGGGAGCACGGGCTGAAGGCTCCCAAAGGCATCCTGCTGTACGGCCCGCCCGGCTGCGGCAAGACGCTGATCGCCAAGGCCGTGGCCAATTCGCTGGCCGCCCGGGCCGCCGAACGCTCCGGAAACGTGGACCTCAAGAGCTACTTCCTGAACATCAAGGGCCCGGAGCTCCTGGACAAGTATGTGGGTGAAACGGAACGGCACATCCGGCTGATCTTCTCCCGCGCACGGGAGAAGGCCTCGGACGGCAGCCCCGTGGTGGTGTTCTTCGACGAGATGGATTCCCTGTTCCGCACCCGCGGCACAGGGATCTCGTCCGACGTCGAAACCACCATCGTGCCCCAGCTCCTGAGCGAGATCGACGGCGTGGAACGGCTGGACAACGTCATCGTCATCGGCGCCTCCAACCGTGAGGACATGATCGACCCCGCAATCCTGCGGCCCGGCCGGCTGGACGTGAAGGTCAAGATCCAGCGGCCCGACGCCGAAGCCGCAGCGGACATCTTCAACAAGTACATCACCCCGGACTTGCCCTTCCACGAATCCGACCTGGCCGAACACAACGGGGACGTCCAGGCCACCGTCGACGCCATGGTGCAGCGCACCGTGGAGGCCATGTACTCCACGGACAAGTCCAACGAATTCCTGGAGGTCACCTACGCCAACGGCGACACCGAGATGCTGTACTTCAAGGACTTCAACTCCGGTGCCGTGGTCCAGAACGTGGTGGACCGGGCCAAGAAGTACGCCATCAAGGACCTGCTGACCACACAGCAGAAGGGGCTCCGCATCGAGCACCTGCTGCGTGCCGTGGTGGATGAGTTCCGCGAGCACGAGGATATGCCCAACACCACCAACCCGGACGACTGGGCACGGATCTCCGGCAAGAAGGGCGAGCGCATCACCTACATCCGCACCATCGTCCAGGGCAAGGCCGGGCAGGAACCCGGCAAGTCGATCGAGACCATGCCCACCACGGGACAGTATCTATGACCGCAGCACACGGACCCGCCGCCGGGGAAGGACTCCCCGTCGGCGGGGCGATGCGGGTCATGGGCGCCGAAACCGAATACGGCATCCACGCCCCGTCCGCGCCTTCGGCCAACGCCACCATGATGAGCGCCCGGGTGGTCCAGGCGTACGCCCAGGTCACCAGGCAGCGTGCCGCCGGGGGAGCGGAAACGCGGTGGGACTATACGGACGAGGAACCCCTGCATGATGCCCGCGGCTGGACCGTGGACCGGGGCAGCGCCCACCCCAGCCAGCTCACCGACCAGCCGCCGGTGCTCGACGCCGAGGCGGTGGCCCTGGCGTACGGGCGCGAGGAACTTGAACTGGACGGGCAGGACGAATCCGGCACCCTGCTGATGAACATGGTCCTGGGCAACGGAGCGCGGCTCTACGTCGACCACGCCCATCCCGAATACTCCAGCCCCGAGGTGACCAACCCGCGGGACGCCGTGGCCTGGGACGCGGCCGGGGACCTCGTAGCCTTGGCCGCGGTGCGGAGGCTGTCGGCGGACCCGGCCCTGCCGCCGGTGAACCTGTACAAGAACAACACGGACAACAAATCCGTGTCCTACGGATCCCACGAGAACTACCTCATGCCCCGTTCGGTGCCGTTCGGGGAAATCGTACGGGGGCTGACGCCCTTCTTCGTCAGCCGCCAGGTCATTTGCGGGGCCGGCCGCGTGGGGATCGGGCAGGACAGCTCCATTCCAGGCTTCCAGATCAGCCAGCGGGCCGACTTCTTCGAAGCCGAAGTAGGGCTGGAGACCACCATCCGCAGGCCGATCATCAACACCCGGGACGAGCCCCACGCCACTGCCGACAAATACCGGCGGCTGCACGTCATCATCGGAGACGCGAACCTCAGCCAGGTCTCCAACTACCTCAAGTTCGGGACCACGGCCCTTGTCCTTAGCCTCATCGAGGCGGGGCTCGCACCCAGGATAGAACTGCACGAACCCGTCACGGCGCTCAAGACCGTGAGCCACGATACGTCCCTCACGGCCAGGCTCCGGCTGGTGGACGGAAGGCGTGTCACAGCCCTTGACCTTCAGTGGATGTACCACGAGGCAGCCGCCAAGCTGGCCCAGGACACCGGGGTGGGGGACGCGGTGGACGGCGACGGGCACACCCACGAGGTCCTGGAACGGTGGGCCACCGTCCTGACCCAGCTCGACGGCGACAGGAGTGCTGCGGCCCCCTCCGTGGAATGGCTCGCCAAGCTGTCCCTGCTGGAAGGCTACCGGCAGCGTGACGGCCTGGACTGGAGCGACGCCCGGCTGGGCCTGGTGGACCTGCAATGGGCCGACATCAGGCCGGAAAAGGGCCTGTACTACCGGCTCCTGGCCAGGGAACGTATGCAGCGGGTGGTGGAGGACTCCGCCATCGCCGCTGCAGTGTCGGAGCCGCCCGCCGATACCCGTGCGTACTTCCGGGGCAAATGCATCAGCAGCTTCGGCAAGGACGTGGTGGGTGCCAGCTGGGATTCCGTGATCTTCGACGTCCCCGGGTACGGCCGGCTCCAGCGGGTGCCTACCCGGGAGCCGCTGAGGGGAACGAAAGCCCTGACCGGAGCGTTGTTCGAGCGCTACCGGGAAGCGGGCCCGTTCCTTGGTGAGCTGCTGGGACACAACACCGCTCCGCCTGCGGCGTAAACCGCGCCGGAGGGCCCGTCCCGTGGCAGGATGGGCATATATCAGGGGATCCGCCGGATCCGCTGGAAGTAACAGGAGGGATACCAATGGCAGGCCAGGAGCAGCAGCAGCCGCAGTCACGCGACAGCCAGGTCGACGACGACATTCCCGAGGCACCCCCGGCACCACCCGAGGCGCAGGCCTCTGCCTCAACCGAAGGCGTGGACGACCTGCTCGACGAAATCGACGGCGTCCTGGAATCCAACGCCGAAGAGTTCGTCCGGGCGTTCGTTCAAAAGGGCGGCCAGTAACCCGGACCGTACGGTGGCGGAAGCCGCGGACGGCCGGAACTGTACCGACGTTGAAGTACTACGTTCAAGGAGTGCATGAGTGCAGGAATCAACCGCCAACCAGGTAGCCGCCAACGCCACCTCGTCCTTTACCGAACACCTGCAACGGGACCGGCCGGAGCTTCTGCCCTTTAACCGGTCCCTCCAGGGCGGCGCAACAGCTGCCGCCCCGGTGCAGGTTCCACACGCCACCACCATCGTCGCCATGGCTTACGACGGCGGTGTCCTGATGGCGGGCGACCGGCGGGCCACCATGGGAAACGTCATCGCCAGCAGGCACATCGAGAAGGTCTTTCCAGCGGACCGCTTCTCGGTGCTGGGCATCGCCGGAACAGCCGGCATAGCCATCGACCTGACGCGGCTGTTCCAGGTTGAACTTGAGCACTACGAAAAAATCGAAGGAACCCAGCTCAGCCTCGAGGGCAAGGCCAACCGGCTTGGTGCCATGATCCGGGGCAACCTTCCGATGGCCCTGCAGGGCCTGGCAGTGGTACCGCTGTTCGCAGGCTTCGACACCAGCGCCGGTGTCGGCCGGCTCTTTTCCTACGACGTCACCGGCGGCCGGTACGAGGAGCACGAACACCACACCGTGGGATCCGGATCCGTCTTCGCCCGGGGAGCGCTGAAGAAACTCTGGCGTCCCAACCTCACTGCCGCCGAAGCACTGTCCGTCGCGGTGGAAGCCCTCTACGACGCCGCAGACGACGACTCAGCCACCGGCGGCCCCGACACCGTGCGGCAGCTGTGGCCGGTCGTCTTCACCGTCGACAACACCGGCGCGCGCCGGGTGCCCGAGGCTGAGCTGGCGGCTGCTTCCCGGAATGTCATCGAAGCCCGCACCATCGCCGGACGGGAGGCCTGAGATGACCCAGCAGTTCTATGTCTCACCCGAACAGTTAATGAAGGACCGCGCGGATTTCGCGCGGAAGGGCATCGCCCGCGGCCGGTCCGTCGTGGTGATCAGCTGTGCCGACGGCATCGCACTCGTGGCCGAAAACCCCTCGCCCTCCCTGCACAAAATCGGCGAGATCTACGACAAAATCGCGTTCGCCGCTGTCGGAAAGTACAACGAATTCGAAAGCCTGCGCCAGGCCGGCGTGCGTTACGCGGACGTCCGCGGGTACTCCTACGACCGTGAGGATGTGACGGCCCGCGGCCTTGCCAGCGTCTACGCGCAAAGCCTCGGTGCGGTCTTCACGGCGGAGCAGAAGCCCTTTGAGGTGGAACTGGCAGTTGCCGAGGTGGGTCCCTCCCAGGCGGAGGACCACCTGTACCGGCTGACTTTCGACGGGTCCATTGCCGACGAACACAGCTTCGTCGTGATGGGCGGGCAGGCGGACAAGGTGTCATCGGCCATCGATGCCGGATGGCAGGCCACACTGGGCTTCGCCGACGCCGTGCGCCTGGCACTGAAAGGCCTGACGCCTGCCCAGGAGGGCGACCAACCGGCCACGCCGTTGCCCGCCAGCGCGCTTGAAGTGGCAGTTCTGGACAGGCTTTCGGAAGAATCGCGCGGCTCGCGGCGCGCCTTCCGCAGGCTCAACGCGGCGGATATCACGGCACTGCTGGCCTAGGAGGACCAATGGACAAGAGAATCTTCGGCATCGAAACCGAATTCGGGATCTCGTACTCGAGCCCCGATTCAAGGCCTCTTGCCCCGGAAGAAGTGGCCAGGTACCTCTTCCGCAAGGTTGTCAGCTGGGGACGGTCGTCCAATGTCTTCCTCACCAACGGCTCCCGGCTGTACCTGGATGTCGGGTCCCACCCTGAATACGCCACCGCCGAATGTGACGACCTCGCCCAGCTGATCGCCCACGACCGGGCAGGCGAGCTCATCCTTGACGACCTGGTGGATGAGGCCCAGGCGCGGCTCGCCGCGGAGGGCTTCAACGGCACCGTGTACCTGTTCAAGAACAACACTGACTCCGCCGGCAACTCGTACGGAAGCCACGAAAACTACCTGATTCCCCGCCGGGGCGAGTTTTCCAGGCTCGCCGAAATCCTTATTCCCTTCCTGGTGACCCGCCAGCTCATCGCCGGGGCGGGGAAGATCCTGAAAACCCCGCACGGCGCGACCTATGCCTTCTCCCAGCGGGCCGACCACATCTGGGAGGGCGTTTCCTCCGCCACCACGCGGTCCCGCCCGATCATCAACACCAGGGACGAGCCGCACGCCGACGCAGAGTTCTACCGGCGCCTGCACGTCATCGTGGGCGACTCCAACATGTCCGAGGCGACGGCCCTGATGAAGATCGGCACCGTGGATCTGGTCTTGCGCATGATCGAAGCCGGTGTCATCATGCGGGACATGCGGATGGAGAACCCGATCCGGAGCATCCGTGAAATCTCGCATGACCTCAGCGGCCGGGCGCTGGTGCGCCTGGCGAATGGACGCCAGCTGACCGCCCTTGAAATCCAGCAGGAATACCTCACGAAGGTCACCGCCTTCGTCAAGGAGCACGGCGCCCACAACCCGCACGTCCCGCTGATCCTCGATCTCTGGGAACGGACGCTGCATGCAATCGAGAGCGGTGACACCAGGGCAATCGACACGGAGATCGACTGGGCCATCAAGAAGAAGCTCATGGACAAATACCGGGAACGCCACGGGCTGGCCCTGGATGCGCCCCGCATCGCCCAGCTGGACCTGACCTACCATGACATTTCCCGCAGCCGTGGCCTCTTCTACCTGCTGCAGTCCCGCGGTGCGGTGCGCCGGATCGTGGACGACACCGTCATCAAGGGTGCCGTCGATGCGCCCCCGCAGACCACCCGCGCGAAGCTCCGCGGCGACTTCGTCCGCCGTGCCCAGGAACTGGGCCGTGACTACACCGTGGACTGGGTGCATCTGAAGCTCAATGACCGGGCCCACCAGACCATCCTCTGCAAGGACCCGTTCCGCAGCGTCGATGAGCGCGTCGATGCGCTGCTTGACTCCATGGGGTGACGGCGCTCCGGGCTGACGTCCAGTTTCAGGGTCTATTCTGGATAGGGCCCTTTTTAAAGGGACCACCTACGATGCTGTCCGCTGCCAGGCGGGACGTCGTATCCACCCTGCCCCAACGAAAGTTTCTTACGTGCGCCGACTACTAGCAATCCTTCTTCCCGGCCTGCTGCTGCTCACCGCCTGCGGAGGTCAAAGCTCCCAGCCGGAGCCCACCAGCCAGTCAGCCGGGGAGACTGCAAAGTTCGACTCCCTCAAACTGACCGACAATGGGGACAAAAAGGCCCCGGGGGTGGAATTCGACAAGCCGTTGACCGTCACCCAGCCCACCATCAAGGTGGTTTCCGAAGGCGGCGGCGACACGGTCAAAGCCAACCAGGTCGCCAAAATCTCCATCCTCGCCCTGAACGGTTCCGACGGCTCCCAGCTCGAAGACACCTACCCCAACGAGCCCGAATCGCTTGAGCTGAACGATGAGCTCAAGACCAGCAGCGCCGTCATCTACAACGCGTTTGTCGGTGCGAAGGTCGGGTCCAGCCTGGCACTGGCTGTCCCCGGACAGCAGAGTGCCCCCGCCAGCGCCAGCCCCTCCGACGCCGCCACCCCGAGCCCCAGCGCGGCAGCCGAACCGTCCCAGCTGCTGATCATCAAGGTGCTCTCGGCCGCGGACGCCACGCCTGTCCTGGACAAGCCGCAGGGCGAGACGGTGACCCCGCCGGCCGGACTGCCCACCGTGACGGAAAAGGACGGTGTCCCGGAGATCAACGTTGCGGGCGCCGCCGCCCCCACCGCACTGGTTTCGCAAGACCTGATCAAGGGCACCGGCGCCACCGTGAAGGAGTCCGACACACTGACCGTCAACTACGTCGGCGTCAACCTCGACGGCGGCACCAAGTTCGACTCCAGCTTCGACAGGGGCCAGCCCGCCACGTTCCCGCTCACGGGCGTCATCAAGGGCTGGACGCAGGGCCTGGCCGGCAAGACCGTCGGATCCCGCGTCCTGCTGGTCATCCCCAAGGACCTGGCCTACGGCGACGCCGGCCAGGGACAGGCCAAGGGCGACCTGGTGTTCGTAGTGGACATCCTCGGGGTCAAGTAGCAAGACTTACAACCGATGCCGCGTCCCCTCGCGGCACCCATCAGCACCGACATCAAGGAGTAAGCATGTCTTTTGGACAGCGGGATTTCGACCGCCAGAAGCCCGAGATCGACTTCCCCGAAGGCGACGTCCCCACCGAACTGGTCATCACGGACCTTATCGAGGGCACCGGCCCTGAGGCCAAGGCAGGGGACACCGTCTCCACCCACTACGTCGGCGTCGCCTGGTCCACGGGCGAAGAGTTTGACGCCTCGTGGGGCCGCGGCGCGCCGCTGGACTTCCGTGTCGGCGTCGGCCAGGTCATCCAGGGCTGGGACCAGGGACTGCTGGGCATGAAAGTGGGCGGCCGCCGCCGCCTGGAAATCCCCTCCGAGCTGGCCTACGGCTCCCGTGGCGCCGGCGGGGCGATTGCCCCCAACGAGGCCCTGATCTTCGTGGTGGACCTCGTCGGCATCCGCTGACCCCTTCCAGCCGCAGCGGCACAGGCGCGGCAGTGCCGGGACTTTCCCGGTGCTGCCGCGCTTTCTGCGTTCACCCGGGGAGTTTAGTAACGTAGCGAAGGTGTCCGTACCCCGCACCGAACGACTCCTCAACCTGCTCATTGCGCTGCTGAACACCCGCTACGGGCTGCGCCGCAGCGAACTGCGCGACAAGGTCTACCACGACGCCTCCGGCAACGACGTCGCCTTCGGGCGCATGTTCGAACGGGACAAGAACGATCTGCGGGACATGGGCTTCGAGGTGGAGACGCTGACCGACCACGGCTGGAGCGAGGACGACCCCGCCACCACGCGCTACCGGATCGGCAAGGAATCCAACCGCCTTCCGGACGTCCAGCTCGGCCCGGAGGAATGGACCGTCCTGCTGCTGGCCTCCCAGCTTTGGGAACGCGCCGCGCTGGGAACCGCGGCCCGGAGCGCGGTCCGGAAACTCCAGGCCTCCGGCAGGCTTGCCGACGTTGAACTTCCGGCAGGTGTCCAACCACGGATCAAGCCGGCCGGACAGGCCTTCGATGACATCGTCGCCGCCATGCACGCCAGGCATCCCGTCACTTTCACGTACCTTGCCGGCAGCACCGGGAAGGAGGAACTGCGGACCGTTGAGCCCTGGGGGCTCGGCAGCCGCTTCGGGCAGTGGTACCTGATGGGGTTCGACCGGGAACGGAACGCGGTCCGCCACTTCCGGCTTTCGCGCATGACCAGCGCAGTCACCACCCTTGCCAGGGAACACTACTCACCGCCGGCGGACTTCAACATCCGCGCGGAACTGGACCGTTTGCCCGAGCTGCCGCTCCGCACCGCCGTCGTGGACGTCAGGGAAGGGCGCCTGCTGGCCCTGCGCAGCCGGGCACTGGGAGGCCGGGCGCTGCCTGCCCCCACGGGCGCAGGGCCCAGCAAACCCGCCGACGGCTACGACCGGCTCAGCCTGGAATACCGGGACCCGGAGACCCTGGCCGAGGAACTCGCCTCCTACGGGCCCGACGCCGTGGCCATTACCCCGGCGGAACTCGCCGGCGCGGTGCGCCGGCGGCTGCGGGCGGCGGCGGATTTCAGCGCGTCCCCCGTGCCCGCGTACTCATTTGCCGGGCCCCGGCCCCGTACGGCCACGAAAGGAACGTCGGAGGACCAGCTCAGGCGCATGCTTCAGCTCGTGCCCTTCCTGGTCCACAACCAGGGCCTCCACATCCAGGACGTGGCACGCCACTTCGGCGTGAGCCGGGAGCAGCTGGAAGCGGACCTCCGCATCCTCATCTGCTCCGGCCTGCCGGAGGGCTATCCCGATGACCTCCTGGACATCCAGTGGGAGGACGACCATGTCTTCATCACCCAGGACCTTGACCTGAAGAAGCCCGTCCGCTTTACCGTCGAGGAAGCCTGCGCCCTCCTGACCGGGCTGGAGACGCTCAACGGGCTCCCGGACCTCCCCGGCGGCGGGGCGCTGGAGTCCGTCACCCTGAAGCTGCTGGCGGCCGCCGGCGAGGAGGGACTGCGCGCAGCCTCCCTTGCCGGTCCCCAGGTGGCACCGGCCGACGCCGCTACCCATGGCACGGTGCGCCGCGCCATTGAATCACGCGCCCAGCTGCACCTGACCTACCTCTCGCCCCAGCGGGACGCCGTCACCGAGCGCGATGTGGACCCCCTGCGGCTCTACTCCCTGGACAACACCTGGTACCTCGAAGCCTGGTGCCACCGGGTGGACGGCCTTCGGAACTTCCGCCTGGACCGGGTCCAGGACGTGCACCCCAACGGCATGGCCAGCACGTCGGAGTACCCGGCGGCCGGCGGGGTGCCGGCCAAGCTCTTTACCGCCAACGACGACGACACCACCGTCACGGTGCAGCTCACCCGGCAGGGGAGGGGGCTTGCGGAGGAATATTACGCCGAGCGCACCGCCGAACTTCCCGACGGCGGATTGGTCGCCGACATCCGCTTCGGCAACACCACCTGGCTGCCGATGTTCGTGGCCCAGCACGGCGGAACCGCGCGGATCCTGGCGCCCGCCGAACTGGCCACGGCGGCGCAGGACTGGCTCGCGGCGTCGTTGGCGCGCTACGGCGGATAGACTTTCCAGCATGCCTTGGTGGTCCTGGATCCTGATATGGGTGGCGCTTGTTGCGCTGTCGCTGCTGTTCTACCTGCTGCTGGGCATCCGGCTGTTCCGCCAGTTCATGGCGACCGTGAGGGACCTGGGCGAGGCCGGCAGCAGGCTGGGCCGGCTCGGTCCCACGGACCTGCCGGCGGAGCCCGCCGCGGGCACCCTTGCCGTGCCCGGCTCCGCTGTTTTTGCCTCGCCAGCGCTCATGCGACATGATTACGAGGCATCCACATCAAAGCGGCGCGCAGAACGCCGCCGCCGGCGGGTCCAGCGCAAGAAGGACCGGGGCCAGCCCCTGACGCTCGGAGATCTCGACTTCACATAGAAGTAGGATGTATTTAGAGGAAAGGATTTCCCGTGGGAAGACTCTTTGATGGCCCCTGGCCCATCGTCATTATCATCGTTGTCGCTTTGCTTCTCTTCGCCGCTCCCAAGCTTCCGGCCATGGCCCGCAGCCTCGGCCAGTCCATGCGGATCATCAAGTCCGAGGTCAAGGAAATGAAGAACGACGGCAAGACCGAATCCACCGATGCCTCCGGCCCGGTGGAAGGCACCATCGTGAACCACCCCAAGGCGAAGCCGGGTGAGCCGACAGACGGCACCGACGTTCCGCCGTCGAACCGCGCCTGACCTCCAGTGGCACTGTCGCGGTCCCGTAAAGCCAATCCCGAGGGGCGGATGTCGCTTTGGGAGCACCTCAAGGAGCTGAAGAACCGGCTGATCAAGTCGGCTATCGGCGTCGTCATTGGCGGCATTGGGGGCTGGATGCTTTACGATCCGCTGCTGAAGGCCCTGGCCGAACCGGTGAACCGCATCTCGGATGAGACCGGCGGCCTGTCGGCGATCAACTTCGGCACCATCGCCTCGCCCTTCGACTTCAAGCTCCAGATGTCGCTGCTCATCGGCGCGGTCATCTCCAGCCCCATCTGGATCTACCAGCTCTGGGCCTTTATCACCCCCGGGCTGACCTCCAAGGAACGGCGCTACACCCTGGGCTACATGGCAGCGGCCATCCCGCTGTTCCTGGCCGGAATCTGGGTGGGCTGGCAGGTGGTCCCGCAGGTGGTGCACGCCCTGACCCAGTTCACGCCGGAGGGATCCTCCAGCGTGATCGATGCCCGTACGTACATCGAGTTCGTGACACGCATGGTCCTCGTCCTGGGTGTTGCGTTCCTGGTCCCGGTGGTCCTGGTCGGGGTCAACATGGCCGGCCTGGTGTCCGGCCGCACCATCCTCAAGGCCTGGCGCATCACCGTGTTCCTCGTCTTCGTGCTGGCGGCCATCGCCGCACCGGGCGCGGACGCCATCTCCATGTTCATGCTCGCCGGGCCGCTGCTGGTGCTGTTCTTTGCTGCCATCGGCATCTGCATGATGAACGACAAACGCCGTGCCCGCCGCCAGTCCCGGCAGGCGGAAGAGACCGAGGCCACGGCGGACATCGCCACCCCCAGCAGTGAGCTAAAGAACCTCTAGGCTGCCGCTAGGCTTGGACTATGTCCTCCACCTCCGGGCCGGTCTCCGCCGGGCCCACCGATCCCGAAGAGCTGTCACCCGCAGAAAGATACCGGGCCAGCGCCGAGCGCAGGGCCGAGGCAGCCACCTACCTTGGGGCGTTCACACGGACCCTGGACTTCGAGCTCGATGACTTCCAGCGGCAGGCCTGCCGCTCCCTCCAGGACGGCAGGGGAGTTCTGGTGGCTGCCCCCACCGGCGCCGGCAAGACCATCGTGGGGGAGTTCGCCATCTACCTCGCCCTGCAGCGGGGACTGAAAGCGTTCTACACCACGCCCATCAAGGCGCTGAGCAACCAGAAGTTCAGTGAACTCACCGCCAAGTACGGCGCCGCCAAGGTCGGCCTGCTGACCGGCGACACCAGCATCAACGGCGACGCGCAGGTAGTGGTCATGACCACCGAGGTCCTGCGGAACATGCTCTACGCGGACTCCGCCACACTGGACGACCTGGGCTTCGTGGTGATGGACGAGGTCCACTACCTCGCCGACCGTTTCCGCGGCGCCGTCTGGGAAGAGGTCATCATCCACCTGCCCAGCGAAGTCCAGGTCGCCTCGCTGAGCGCCACGGTCTCGAACGCCGAGGAATTCGGCGCGTGGCTGGACACCGTGCGCGGGGACACGGACATCATCGTGTCGGAACACCGGCCGGTGCCGTTGTGGCAGCACGTCATGGTGGGCCGGCAGATCATGGATCTCTTCGCCGGGGAGACGACCTTCGACGAGATCGCCCCGCCCGTGGATGCAGGGGACGACGGGCGAAGCTCCGCGGCGCGGCCAGCCTCGAAGGGCCGCGGCTTTGACGTCAACCCCGACCTGCTGGCGGTGGCGCGCAGTGAAAGCCAGCAGGGCTACCGGAGCAGCCCGGGTGGCCGCGGCCAGCGCGGGCGGCGCGGCAACGACCGTTCCGGCCGGGGGGAGCCCGCCGGTGTCCGCCGGGCCAGCCGCCCCCAGGTGATCGCCAGCCTGGACCGCATGGACCTGCTGCCGGCCATCACCTTCATCTTCTCCCGGGCCGGATGCGAGGCCGCGGTGGCCCAATGCGTCTCATCGGGCCTGTGGCTCACCACCGAAAAGGAGCAGCGTATTATCGCGCAGCGGGTGGATGAGGCCGCGATGGACATTCCGCCGGACGACCTCGACGTCCTGGGCTTCTGGACCTGGCGGGACGGGCTGCTGCGCGGCTTTGCTGCCCACCACGCCGGAATGCTGCCCACCTTCAAGGAAGTGGTGGAGAAGCTGTTTGCGGACGGCCTGGTCAAGGCGGTCTTCGCCACGGAGACCCTGGCCCTGGGCGTGAACATGCCGGCCCGCTCGGTGGTACTGGAAAAGTTGGACAAGTTCAACGGGGAAGCCCATGTGGACATCACGGCAGGCGAATACACCCAGCTGACCGGCCGCGCCGGCCGGCGCGGCATCGACGTAGAGGGCCACGCCGTGGTGCTGTGGCAGCCGGGCACCGACCCGACGGCGGTCGCCGGCCTGGCGTCCCGGCGAACCTACCCCTTGAACTCCAGCTTCCGGCCCACGTACAACATGAGCATCAACCTGCTGGCCCAGTTCGGCCGGGTCCGGGCGCGCGAAATCCTGGAATCCTCCTTCGCCCAGTTCCAGGCCGACCGTTCCGTGGTGGGCCTGGCCCGCCAGGTACGCAGCCGGGAGGAGTCCCTGGCGGGCTACGCAAAATCCATGACCTGCCACCTGGGCGACTTCACCGAGTACGCGCGGCTGCGCAGGGAACTGTCGGATGCGGAAAACGCCACGTCCAAGGCCAAGTCCCGAGTGCGGAAATCGCTCAGCGACGACTCCCTGGCCCGCCTGCTGCCCGGCGACGTGGTGAACGTGCCCGGCGGGCGCGCGCCCGGGCCCGCCGTCGTCCTGAGTTCCGACCACGGCAGCCGTGACCCACGGCCGGCCGTGCTCACGCTGGACAGCCAGCTCCGGCGGATCGGCATCGACGACCTTGAAGGCCCCATCGCACCCGTGACGCGGATCCGGATCCCCAAGTCCTTCAACGCCAAGGTGCCCAAGTCGCGACGCGACCTCGCCTCATCCGCCCGCAACGCCCTCCGCGAGAACCGGCCGCCGGCGCCGGGCCAGAACCGCAACCAGGACTTCGGCCGGGCGGCGGCGCTGCCCAACCAGGAGAAGCGCATCGCGGATCTCCGGCGGGCCCTGCGGGCACATCCCTGCCACGGTTGCAGCGAACGCGAGGACCATGCCCGGTGGTCGGAGCGGTGGTGGAAGCTGCGGCGGGAAACCGACGGCCTGGTCCGCCAGATCCAGGGGCGCACCAACACCATCGCCAAGACCTTTGACCGGGTGTGCGACGTCCTCTCCGCCTACGGCTACCTCGAGGATGCCGGCGACGACGGACTGCGCATCAGCCGCGACGGGCAGCGCCTGCGCCGGATCTATGGCGAGAAGGACCTGCTCATCTCCCAGGCCCTGCGGCTGGGCGCCTTCGATGACCTCGACGCCGCGGAGGTGGCTGCGCTGGCCAGCGCACTGGTCTACCAGGCCAAGCGCGAGGACCGGGGACTGCGGCCCCGCATGCCCAGTGTCTCCCTCGAGACCGCGGTGGACGTCGTCGTCAGGGAGTGGTCCGCCCTGGAAGACGTGGAGGAGGAAAACAAGCTTCCCCTGACGGGCGAACCCGAGCTGGGGCTGGTCTGGCCGGTGTACAAGTGGGCCAAGGGCCGCCACCTGCAGGATGTCCTTAACGGCACCGACCTCGCCGCCGGGGACTTCGTCCGCTGGGTGAAGCAGGTGGTGGACCTGCTCGACCAGCTGGCCAAGATCCCGGGCCTGGAACCCCGCCTCGCCCGGCTGTGTGCCGACGCCATTTCCCTGATCCGCCGCGGTGTCGTGGCTTATTCATCTGTTCTCTGATCCGTTCTGCCGGCCGCCGCCGGCCTGTTCCACTCCAGGAGCCTGCCCAGCATGACCCTCCCCGACGCCCAGTCCACGCCCCGCCCCAAGCCCGTGCTGTACCGCAACGGATCCGTCTATTCCGCCGCGGACCCGTTCGCGACGGCCATGCTCGTGGATGGGGATACCGTGGCCTGGGTCGGCTCCGAGCAAGCCGCGGCATCGATCGCGGACAGCACCATGGAGGTCATCGACCTGCGGGGGGCGCTGGTGGCTCCTGGCTTTGTCGACTCCCACATGCACCTGACCGAAACCGGGATCGCCCTGGAGTCACTGCAGCTCGGGGAGGTCGGATCGGCGCGCGCACTGCTCGACGCCGTGGCCTCCGCGTCCGGCGACGGGCCCGTCCTGGGCCACGGCTGGGATGAGACGGCCTGGGCTGACGCCACGCTGCCCACCGCCGGGGAACTGGAACGTGCCTCCCGGGGCAGGCAGGTCTACCTCGCCCGCGTGGACGCGCATTCGGCCCTGGTCTCGGCGTCGCTGGCGGAGGCCGCCGGCCTGCAGGGCAAGGACGGATACGACGGCGGCAGCCAGGTGACACGGGAAGCCCACACGGCTGCCCGGCTGGCCACGCGCCGGTTGCCGGCCGGGTCGCTGCGGCGGCACCAGGAACGGGCGCTGGCCGAGGCGGCCGCCAACGGCTACGTCGCACTGGCCGAGATGGGCGCACCACACATCTCCGGCACCGAGGACCTGCGGCTGGCCGCCGGATGGAACAGCGCCGGTCCGGCAGCACCCGCCTATCCCGAGATCCTGCCCTACTGGGGCGAACTGGTTGCCTCCGAGGAGCAGGCGCGGGCCCTCATGGACCAGTTCGGTATCGGCCTGCGGGGCCTGGCCGGCGACCTGAACATCGATGGCTCCCTGGGCTCCCGGACGGCTGCCCTCCGGACCGGATACCACGACGCCGCAGGGGAACGCGGCACCCTGTACCTTGACGTGGACCAGGCGGCTGCCCACCTTGCCGCCTGCTCGCTGGCCGGCATTCAGGGCGGTTTCCACGTCATCGGCGACGCCGGACTGGACGTCGCCCTGGCGGCCCTGGACCGTGCCGCCCAGGAGGTGGGGGAGCAGCGGGTGCGCGCCGCGGGCCACCGCTTCGAACATGTCGAGCTGGTCGATGGCGCAGCCGTGGAGAAGCTGGCCCGCTACTCGGTAACGGTCAGCGCCCAACCGTCGTTCGACGCCGCATGGGGCGGTCCCGGTGGCCTCTATGAGCGGAGGGTGGGAGGGCGCAGCGGGGCGATGAACCCCTTCGCCACGCTTTACGCTGCCGGGGTACCCGTCTGCTTCGGCAGCGACAGCCCGGTGACGCCGCTCCGGCCCTGGTCCAGCGTGCGGGCCTGCCTGGAACACCACAACACCGGGGAACGCATTTCTGCACGGGCCGCGTTCCTGGGCCACACCCGGGCCGGCTGGCGCGCCGCCCGGCACGCCAACCCCATGGCAGGGCAGCTGGTGCCGGGCGCACCGGCCAGCTTCGCGGTGTGGGAAGTGGAGGAACTGATGGTCCAGGTGGCAGACGGCCGGGTCCAGTCGTGGAGCACGGATCCGCGCGCCAGGACCCCGCTGCTGCCGGCGCTGGATACGGGTTCGGACCCCGTCTGCCTGCAGACGGTCAGGAACGGCGCCGAACTGTTCGCCGGCCCCGCACTGCGATCCTGACCCAGCAACCCGTCCTATAATGGGGAGTTGCGCCCGCCGCCGACCAGCTTGGCATCAGGTGCTCCGACCACTTCCCCGCAGGAAAGGCCCTTTGTGCGCGTCCTTACGATCATTCCCACCTACAACGAACTTGAATCGCTGCCCAAGACGCTCCAGCGGCTGCGGACGGCTGTTCCGGCGTCGGACGTCCTGGTGGTTGATGACAACAGCCCGGACGGCACCGGCAAGCTCGCCGACGGCTTCGCCGCCGAGGACTCCCAGGTCCACGTCCTGCACCGCAAAGGCAAGGAGGGCCTGGGCGCGGCATACATCGCCGGGTTCAAGTGGGGCCTGGAAGCGGGCTACGACGTCCTGGTGGAAATGGACGCCGACGGTTCCCACCAGCCCGAACAGCTGCCCCAGCTGCTCGAAGCCGTCGACCAGGGCGCGGACCTGGCCATGGGCTCGCGCTGGGTTCCGGGCGGCAGCGTGGTCAACTGGCCGCTGTACCGCCAGGCGATCTCCCGGGTGGGCAGCACCTACGCGCGGCTGATGCTCGGCCTGAAGATCAAGGACGTCACCGGCGGATACCGTGCGTTCCGGCGGACCACCCTGGAAAAACTCAACCTGGACCAGGTGGACTCGGTGGGCTACGGCTTCCAGGTGGACCTTGCCTGGCGGGTGGCCAAACTGGGCCTGCGTATCGAGGAACGGCCCATCACCTTCGTCGAGCGCGAACTGGGCGCCTCGAAGATGAGCGGCAACATCGTGGTCGAGGCCATGGTCAACGTCACCAGGTGGGGCCTGGCGGCCCGCTGGAACACCCTGGCCGGCAAACTGAAGAACTCATCCCGCCCGTAACCCGGGTGGGCCGCAACGGCACAAAAAAAGGGGGCGTTCCCGCACTGAAGTGCGGGAACGCCCCTTTTTAAGACTTGGCCTAGGCCGAACGGCGTTCGCCGCGGCGTTCGCGCAGGATGGTCAGGCGGTCCTCAAGGATCTGTTCCAGCTCCGGCAGGGAGCGCCGTTCCAGCAGCATGTCCCAGTGGGTGCGAACAGCCTTGTCATTGCTGGTATCGGGCTTTTCACCGTCAACCAGGAGCGCTTCCTTGCCGGTCTTGGAAACCCACACCGGAGGAATTTCGGCCTCGGAGGAGAAGGTGACGAAGACCTGCTCGCCGTCCTCGCAACGGTATTCGACGCGCTGGCGCGGAGCCGGCTCAACTCCGGATTCGGTCTCCATGCTCTGCGCACCAAGGCGCATGCCCCGCAGGCTGCGATCGCTCATGATTTCTCCCTCTGTTCGGTTCGCGGATAAAAACCCCGCGCCAGCCGGCAGTGACCGCGCACGGCCGGACTACTGTGTGCACTGTGCTGCATCATAGGATTCAACGCATTGCGAAGCGTGGTTGTTCCAGCTGGTATACCTTGCCGGACAAATACCCAATTATACCGGCCATATGCGGCCGGGACCAAAAACGGGGGATCCGCGACAACCGCGGATCCCCTTCCGCCAGGCAGCCAGCCTGCTGGGCCTTCGGTCCGGTTACGGCTCCGGTGACTTGGCGGCCACGTCATCGAAAAGCCCGCGGCCGGTGCTGTCCGCGCCGGGGCCGCCCAGGGCATTCCCGATTCCCTTCAAGGCTTCGCCAACCTCGCTGGGAATGATCCAGAGTTTGTTGGATGACCCCTCGGCCAGCCTCGGCAGCGTCTGCAGGTACTGGTAGGCGAGCAGTTTCTGGTCCGGGTTTCCCTTGTGGATGGCGTCGAAAACCTTCTGGATCGCCTGGGACTCGCCGTCCGCACGGAGGATGGCAGCCTTTGCCTCACCTTCGGCCTTGAGGATGGCAGCCTGGCGCTGGCCCTCCGCCGTGAGGATCGCTGACTGCTTGGTTCCTTCGGCCGTCAGGATGGCTGCCCGGCGGTCACGCTCGGCACGCATCTGCTTCTCCATCGAATCCTGGATGGAGTGCGGCGGGTCGATCGCCTTCAGCTCCACGCGGGACACCCGGATACCCCACCGTCCGGTTGCCTCATCGAGGACGCCGCGGAGCTGCCCGTTGATCTGGTCGCGCGAGGTGAGGGCTTCTTCGAGGTTCAGCCCGCCCACCACGTTGCGCAGGGTGGTGGTGGTGAGCTGCTCAACAGCCTGAATGTAGTTGGCGATCTCGTAGGTGGCGGCCCTCGGGTCGGTCACCTGGAAGTAGACCACCGTATCGATCGAGACTACGAGGTTGTCCTCGGTGATGACCGGCTGCGGCGGGAACGAAACCACCTGTTCGCGCAGGTCAAGGAGCGGCAGGAGCCGGTCCACGAAGGGAATCAGGATCGTCAGCCCAGGGTTGAGCGTCCGCTGGTATTTGCCGAGCCGTTCAACGACGCCGGCACGCGCCTGCGGGATGATCCGGACGGACCGGACCAATACGATGATCACAAACACGATCAGGACCACCAGCACGATGGCCAGGGCGGTTCCGCCGACGTTTTCCATACAACTCCTTGTTCCCCAATTGTCAGGCTGTATCTGGACCGGCAACCGCCTCCGGCGGCGCCGAAACAACTGCCGTGGCGCCGTCGATCGCGGCCACCACCACTCTTTGGCCGGCGGGCAGGACACCGGCGGCGGAGCGGGCGCTCCAAATGTCCCCGCCGATCTTCACCAGGCCGCCGTCGGAGGTCACGGCCTCCATTACCACGGCGGGTTCACCGATCAGCCGGTCCACGTTGGTCCGCTGCTCGGCCGGGCCTTTCTTCAGGTGCCGGAGGGCTACGGGACGGACGAAGGCCACCATCAGCAGCGAGACCACGCAGAAGACGACCACCTGCAGCCAGGGTTCCGCGCCGGCGAAGTCAGCCACCAGGGCGGCCAGTGAGCCGCCGCCCAGCATGATAAAGAACAGGTCGAGGGTGAGCATCTCGACCACGGCAAACGCCAGGAACGCCGTGAGCCACAGCGCCCACCAGTTTTCCCCGAGCCATTCGAACATCCGGTTCCCCCTTCGCCACGGGGAAACCGCGTCTGCGGACCCGCCGGTGGCTGTTCCTTCATCCTAGTCCGCCGGGCGCCGCGTGTGGGCCGGCGCACACCACCGCGGGGGCTTAGTGGCCAAGTCGTTACGCGGCACCGTGCTTCCTTGGCCGGAAGACCATGATCCGGAACCTCGCCCCGGCGGTGACCGGTTCCGGCGAGGCTGCGAGCCGGTCCGCGATCGCGTCGCGGTCCAGGTGGTGGCCTGCCGGGCCCATGTACGCGAGGTCGGTGGCTTCGCGGCGCGTGAGCTCCAGTGCAATGTCGACGTCGGTGCTGGTTCCGGGCTCGAAGTGCTGCGCCATGGATTCGGCGAGCCGGTTGTCCTTGCCTTCCTCGATGCCCAGCATCCCGGTGATTGCGGCGATGCCGGCGAGGTGGCCGGGCCTGGGCGTGACGACCACCAGCGCGCCCCCGGGCCGCAGGACCCGGGCGAATTCTGCGGGGTTGCGCGGGGCGAAGATGACGGTGACGGCGTCCACGGATTCGCTGGCCAGGGGCAGCGGCTGCCAGATGTCCCAGACGAGGTTGACGGCGTCCGGGTTGAGCCGGGCGGCGCGGCGCAAGGCGAATTTGGAGATGTCGAGGCCGACGGCGGCAGGGTGCAGCCCGCGGGCGGCCGCCGTGTCGAGGATTTCCCGGAGGTAGTGCCCGGTCCCGGTGCCGGAGTCCAGCACGGGTCCGCCCTCATCCCGCAGGAGGGGCACGACGGCGGCAGCCACCGCCTGTGCCAGCGGCCGGTAATGCCCGTCCCCGAGGAAGGCGGCGCGGGATTCGACCATCGCCGCGGTGTCGGCTTCGAAGGCTGTGCCCTTGCCCACCAGCAGGTTGAAGTAGCCCTGCCGCGCGGCGTCGAAACTGTGCCCTGACGGGCAGCGCAGACGGCCCTGGCGGCCGGCGGCCTCCGCCGCGGGTTCGAAGCGGTTCCTGCACACCGGGCACAGCAAGGGAGGGTCGGCGGGGGAAGGCATGGGAACCATCTTAGGGCCGCACCTGCCGGGCATGGGCCGCCCGCGCCGGCAGCCCGGGTCATTGAAGGGATAGTCCTGCCGGTCCGTCGTCGAACCCCAGCCCCTCGCGCGCCTTCCCGATGCCGGCTTCCGCCCAGTGCGCGGCGTACTCTGCGTTGCTGCTCAGGGAGCGGAGCTGGGCGCGGTCAATATAGAGGATCCCGTTAAGGTGGTCGGTCTCATGTTGCACGATGCGTGCCTGCCAGCCGGTGAACTCCTGCTGCCGGGCATTCCCGTCGGGGGTTTCGAAGTCGAGCAGCACAGTGTCCGGGCGGGCCACCACTGCCTGCAATCCGTTGAGGGAAAGGCAGCCCTCGTAAAAAGAGGCCAGCCCCGGACCCACGGGTGTGTAGCGGGGGTTGACGATGGCCAGGAAGTCCAGCGGCTCCCGGTTGCGCAGCGCCGCTGCCGCGGGATCGACGTCGTAATGGTCCTCCAGGACGGCCAGCTGCAGCGGTATGCCAAGCTGCGGCGCCGCCAGACCCACACCGGGGGCCTCGTGCATGACCTGGCGCATGACCGTAACCAGGCGGTCCAGCTGCCCGGCGGAAAGTTGGCCGTCGACCCGCGCCGCCCGCTGGCGGAGCGCCGGATGCCCCGCCTGGACGATCGGCGGCAGGGAGCCGGCGGACAGGATCCGCTCTACGGTTTCCACGATCTGTTCGGCGGTGGCAGCGGTGGGGGGAGCGGTGGAGGTCATGGTCACAGCCTACTGGCGGACGGGGCGTGGCCAGCTGGGCTAGTGTCAGGTGCATGGCTGATGATTCCACAGTGCCCGCCACGCCCCTCGAACATGTCCTGGCGTTCCTTCAAGTGCTCGAGGCGGGCGGTGGGGCGGAGGCCATCCGCCCCTACCTGGCCGAATCATTCGTGTTGACCGAGGCCCCGCATCTGCTGGCTCCGGAAGGTTCCACCCGGACGCTGGAGGGAGTACTGGCGGGGGCCGACCAAAGCCGGCAAGTGGTGGCGGACCAGAAGTTCGTCATCCGCAGGACCACGTGCCAGGAGGGACGGGTGGCGGTGGAGGCCGACTGGTCCGCCACAGTGCTCATGGACCTTCGGTATTGGGACCGCGATGAGACCATCCGGGCCAGGACGTCGTCGGTGTTCGAGGTCAATAACGGCGTTATCACCAGCCAGGACAGCTACGACTGCTACTTCCGCTAGCCGCGCGGCGCATCCCAGGCCATGGTGAACCGCCTGGCCGCCCACCGGTTCACGGCGGGCCTCGACGCCGCTGCGCCGAGGGCGGCGGTCCGGATCCGGTGCAGCGCAGGCGGAAACGGCCTGCCCAGCATCATGTTGATTTCCGCCTGCCGCCGTGCCACGACGGCCGCCCGGCGCCGGCCCTTGTCAAAGCGCTCCAGCTGGCCTGCCACGGTGTGGCCCTGAAGTGCTCCGCGCAGCACCGGTACCAGGGCGTGGGCGTCGAGCCACCCAAGGTTCATGCCCTGGCCCCCGATGGGGCTGATTTCGTGGGCGGCGTCGCCCAGCAGGATGCAGCTCCCGGCGACGGTGCGGCGGGCAAGCGTGGACTGCACGCTGAACGCGCTCAGCATGGAGTTGGTGCGTGGATCCGGCCGGATGCCGGTGCGGTGCAGGACCAGCGCGGCGAGGTCCTCCTTCCCGGCCATGGTTGCGGGCCGGCTGAGCCGGACCACCCAGCGGCGGACCCCTCCGGGCAGGGGAAAGGATTCGACAATCCCGGACGGCTCGAGGAAAAGGACAGCGTCATCGCCGCAGCCACTGTCGTCTGCAAAATCGCCCATGAGGTAGTGGTCCGGATACGTCCTGCGGGTTGTCGCCACGCTGAGGGCGTCACGCAGCCGTGAGCGTGCGCCGTCCGCCGCCACCAGGAAGGCAGCCGTGGCGCTGCCACTGCCGCGTGCGGCACTCCCGGCCGCCTGGAACGTTAAGGTGACGCGGCCGCCGTCGTCCTTGACTCCCGTCACCCTGGCGCCCGCGACCAGCGCCTCCGGGTCCAGGGCACGGACCCGCTCTTCCAACAGCTGCTCGGTCCTGGACTGGGGAAGTGCAAGCACGAAGGGGTAGCGTCCGGACACGGCGCCGAAGTCCATGGAGCCCACGGGCTTGCCGCCGCTCACCGCCCGGCCCGTCCTGATGTGCACCCCCTCACGCACCATCGCCGATGCCACCTGGACCGTGTGGAGGGCCTCCAGGGCGGGCGGATGGATGCCGATGGCGCGCGTGTGCGGGTTCCGGGTGTCCCGCTGTTCAAGGACCCGCACAGAGACGCCGTCCTGGAGCAGCGCGGCGGCCAGGTAGAGTCCCACCGGGCCGGCGCCGGCGATCAGCACCTCCGTATCCACGTCAGTCCCGCCGGAAGGTGAGGACCTGGTGGAAGGCTGACGACATGCCCACCGACCACCCGGGCGGCGCCACGGCGGCCAGTTCGGACGGCTTGTAGCTGCGGCGGATGGATGTGAGCCCGTCTTCCCGGATGAATGAGTGCCGGAACGGCAGGGCGGCAACGCTGAACAGGGCGAAGGCCGCCGGGCTGCGGACGAGGTCGTTGTGCAGGGCTTTGCGGGCGGCCAGGAGCTCTGAGTGCGCCAGCAGCTGCTGCAGTTCGTCGGGTGCGAGGTGGTGCAGGACGTGGTTGGAGATGACGACGTCGAAGGTGCGGCCTTCGCCGACCAGGTCACTGGTGTGGGCCTGGCGGAATTCGACGCCGGGCAGCGGAGGGCGCCGCGAGGCGAAGTGCGCGGCACGGGGGTCCGGGTCGATGCCGGTGACGTGGAGTGCCCTGCCGTCGCGTTGCGCCCAGCCGGCGAGCATGACGGCGAGGTCGCCGCCGCCGCAGCCGACGTCGAGGACGGTCAGCGGCCGGCGCGGATCCGGAACCACAGCGCGCAGTTCCCTTCGGTAGAGCCCCCGCCATCCGGACAGGGCGCGGTTGACGGCGCCGAATTGCCGGTAGGTGTTCTCCAGGAGCCGGGCGTCACAGTCGGGGCGATCCATGTTTTCGACGCTCTCGATGGCGCGCCGGCGCAGCAGCAGTCCCATGCCGCCGTTAGCCCTGTCAGCCGGCCTGGGCTTGTGCAGGGAGCGGCAGCGCGGAGGCCAGGGCAGGTGCCTGACGGAGCTTGGCAAACAGTCCGGTTTCGACCGTGAGCCCCGGGCCGAAGGCCATGGAGCAGATGCGTTCACCGCCGCCGGCTTCCTGCAGGGGCTGTTCCAGGATGTGCTTGAGGACGAACAGGACGGTGGCGCTGCTCATGTTGCCGTAGTTGCGCAGGGTTTCCCGCGCGGGAACCAGCTGGGCGTCGGTGAGCCCGAGCCGGGACTGGACCTTGTCGAGGATGCTGCGTCCGCCGGGGTGGATGGCCCAGTGGGGGACCGCTGAGTAGGGGAGCGCCGCCACTTCCGGTTCGCGTGCGAGGAGCGGCTGCAGGGCCCCTACGATGTGGTCGTCGATGATGTGCGGGACGTAGTTGCCCAGCACCATCTCGAATCCGTGGTCGCCGATGTTCCACGCCATAGAGTCCTCGCCGACCGGGGTGAGCACGGTTTCAAAGTGGTCCAGCGTGAGCAGTGCGTTGTCTTCAGAGCCCGGCCGGGCGGTGACGACGGCGGCCGCGGCGCCGTCGGCGAACAGGGCCGAGCCCATGATGGCGTCGGGGTCGTTGGACGTCCGGACGTGGAGCGAGCACAGTTCGGCGCAGACAACCAGGACGACGGCGTTGGGGTCGGCTTCGCAGAACAGCTTGGCGGCGCGGAGTGCAGGGAACGCCGCGTAGCAGCCCATGAAGCCCAGGTGGTAGCGCTGGACGGCGGGGTTGAGGCCCAGTTCGCGGACCACCTTGTAATCGGGGCCAGGGTTGAAGAATCCGGTGCAGGAGACGGTCACGAGATGAGTTATGTCAAGTAAATCGAGTTCCGGCGCCGCCTCCAGGGCAGCGCGGGAGGCCTCGACGAAGAGCTTCGTGGCTTCCCGGGCGAAGATGTCATTGCGGACTTTCGTGCTGGGGTTCAGCAGGAGGCCGGTGGCCGGATCGTAAAACTGCGGGTCCTCGGAACGGAACGTGTTGGTCAGTTCCTCGACGGCGGTGAACCTCGTGTCGATGGCAGCGCCGTCAAAACAGGTATTGACCAGCCGGGAACCCAGGCGCGACAAGCCCGGCTGGGCAGCAAACACGTCACGCGCCTCAGACTGGATCAGCATCGTCGCCGGGACTGCAGTTTCAAGTGAACGCACAAAGACCGTCATTGACACATTCTTGACGGCCGCCCGGGGAAAGACAATGGGTTCAGTGACGTTGTCCGCCGTCTTTTGTGGCTCTGACCTGCATGTTTGTCCCGATTACGGGACTGCCTTCCAGTGTCCGTTCTCAATGTAGTTGTCAGTAACGACGTGGGAACTGACAGGTTGGATGCGAGAGATTCGGGCTGATTTTTCTCATTCATGTTGTCAGTTCCGTATTTTCGGTTCCTGGGGGCGTTAGGTCATCCAGTTGATGCCGAGGCGGGAGAGTTTTCGGAGTGCTTTCTCGATCCGTTCGGCTGAGCGGAGACGGCGGTTTTCCCCGGTGGGGATGATTGAGGATGCAATTTCTCTGGCCATCCGGTCGCGTTGTTGCTCGGGTGGGTGGGCCGGGTCGTGGAACCAGTTCTTAAAGGATGTTTGAGTGATCAGGCGGGCGATTTTTATGGTTTCGGGGTAGGTCAGCATTTCGGGGTCGTAGGTTCCTGCCCGCGTGGTTCGTTCTTCGAGGGTGGAGAGCGTGATGCCGGCTCGTGCGCATTCGCGGGCGGTTACCATGACCGGTGTGCCGACATGGGCCCCGCGGGAAACCAGTGTTGACCGGAAGTGTCGTTCGGCGGCGAGCAGTTCGGGGAGTTCGCGGATGTCGAGTTGGTTGTGGCCAATCCAACGCCGGTGTGCGATGCAAACCCAGCCGACGGTTAGGGTCCGTCCCACTCGCTGGGTTCCGGCTGCGCATCGTAAGCATAGTGCCCGTTCGAGGATCGGGTGCCCGTGGAGCGTTGAGCGCTGATCGAAGGCTCGAACATCGAGCTTTCCCAGTTGTTTCCAGGCTTGGATGCGTTCAGGGTGCCGCCGGGAGCGTGAAGGGGGAAGGATCCCGGCTTCCCTGAGAGCTTTTTCGATTTGTTCGACGGTGGTGCCGTTGCGTTGGGCGTGCCGGGACGCGTAGTTGTCGATGCCTTCGCCGTGTGTCAGGCGGGTCGGGACGGGGAGTGGGGCCAGGGTCACTGTGCCATCTTGAGCCCGCGGCTCGGGGATTTGTGGCCGTGGGACCTGTTTTGGGAGCGGTGGTGTTCTTGGGCTGCCAGGTCTGTGGCTGTTGCTTCGAGCCTTTGCCGGTCGATCAGTTCCGTGCCGTCCAGGATCGCTCCGATGGCGGCGTCCGAAAGGAGACCGCGGAGCGCCCCGATCCTTCCTCCGGTGCGATCCCACAGGTAGAGGGATTCGTCAGCAAGAGAACCTGGCCGATGCTCAGCCAGCGGCAAGAGGTTTTCGACGCCGAGCACCAGATCGGTCCATGCTTCGCGGTCCGCTTTCGAGCCGATGGAGTAGGCGGTCATCTCGTGCAGGATCATGCGGGCTTTGATCTGTCGGCCCATGTCACCGGCGAAGAGGTCGGTTGTTGGAAGATCGATTCCGGCGTAGAGGAAGGTTGCGTCGAGCCGATCCGCGAACTGTTTCAGGGTGCTGGCCGCTTCGGCACCGATCTGCTTGTTCGTCCTGAGATTGTGCACCTCGTCGACGATTACCAGCGAGGTGCCCATGGCGCGGAGGACTGTTATTACCTGTTCGGTGAGCGTCGGTGCTGTTGCCCGGTGAAGTACCGGTAGTCCGAGCCATTGCGCGAAGGCCTGCATGAGCATCTTTGGTGTGGTGGCAGGCGGAACGACGGCGTAGACAACCGGAGCGAAACCCCAGTCAGCCTGGCGCCCGAGTCTTTTGCGCTCTGATCTGTCGTGACGTTTGCCCAGCAGCAGGGCCGCCGTGGATTTCCCCATGCCCGCCGCGCCTGAGATGGCCAGCCCGCGTCTCGCGGTCGCCGTGCTGGCCGCGTTGCGGGCGATTGCGATGCGGGTTTGCAGGGAGAGCGCCTGAGTGTCCGTAGTTTCCAGAACTGTGTCTGCTGCAAGCCACGCGAAGCGCGCGAGGTCGTAGGTGGCCTTCTCGTCGGCGGAGAGCGCCTGCATCTCTGACAGAGACAGGATCGGGGGCTCTTCGGGCACGTGCGCTACGAAATCGCGCCAGGCCGTCAGGCTGTCCGGGATGGCGATGTTTCAGTCCTCCAGAAGATCAATACGTCGTCCATGGCGGCGACGTGGAAAGTCGATGACTACCGGGTCCGGCGCCTGGATCGGGACTGGTGCCGTAAGCGCAGGGTCTACGACCGGTCTTGGGGGCGCTTCCGGAGCCGGGACGGCCGCAGGTGTCAGATGTGTGCGTTGTGCAGCTTGGCGTTCGGCTCGTCCTGCCGGCGTGGTGAGGATCCGATTGATCTGGGCAAGGAGGTCTCTGCCGGCAACGGTCTCGCCTCTCCTGTCCAGTGCCTTCTTCGCGGCGGCAAGGACCTCGCGGGAAAAGGGGCCCACAAGGTGCGTGGTGAGCGTCCAGCTTGCCTCGATCCACCGGCCCTTTTTGTGGTCACGGACGTAGATCGCCTGGAGCCTGTAAGGGTCATACCTCACCTCCCAGCGTCCGTCGGCTGGTGCGGGGAGCCCTGAGGGGACCCCGCGGTATGGATGAAAATCCGGGCTGTCGTAGTGCAGACCGTGAAAATTGATCCCGTATGGCTGGATGCGCCGCCATTCGATTGGCAGGAGCGACAGATAGTCATCGCGGGTCAGTGCTACAGGGACCTGTGGTGCGACACTGGACAGGGCCGCGAATGCCTCGTTGGGCGTGAGGTCTTTCCGGGGCATGGCTGGGTGACGTAGTCCCTGATGGGGCCGGTTCTGCCAGATCGCGACAAGCCACCAGTCAAGAAGGTTCTGGACTTCCGCAAGAGTGAATCTGGCCTCCGCTGCCGGATCTTTGCCCCTGCGAACTGTGTTGGGCCCCGTGTATCCGTCCAGGTACTGGGTGAACCCGGAATTAACGCCGGCAAAGAACCGTTCGATGTGCGGCTTGTCAGTGGGCGTCCGAGGAGCCGCTTTAGTGATGCTGATCTGCAGGCGCTCACAAGCTGCCGTGAAGGTTGAGCCGATAAATACCTTCCCGCGGTCAACCGTGATGGATTCGGGAACGATGACGGGCTTGGCGGCGATCGCGGAACGCAGGTCCTCGTCGCCTGGAAGCATTCCCTGGGGAAGCACGGAGCGTGAGTAGCTCAACGACGCGTCCCATCCTGGCTGCATCGGCAGGGGAGTCATGGCGCGGGCAAGCAGCAAGGCCGCGTCCACGGCCTTCGTTGCCACCGGCCGGAGGATGACAGCCAGCGGGGTGCGGGTTGCGATGTCCAGCGCGACGGTCAGATCCACCCGACCGCTGCTGCCGTCGGGATAAACGATCATGAGGTCCATCGGGGTGGAGTCAATTTCCACGAGCTCGCCTGGACGTGATGGGGCTTGGCGTCCCCATGACCTGTCCGGCCTGTTCCCCTGGGTCCGTCGCGTTGTCGCGTTCCCGAATGGGTGCCTTGAACCCTCGATCTTCTTCAAAATGCGGTAAAGGGTCGCATCCGACGGCACGTCGAGACCGGACTTGGCCGCTGCCGCCCGAACCCGGGCAATGACACGAGACCTGGTGCCCGTGGAAACATCCTTCTGCCCAGACACCTCAGCTTCGATCAAAGCCAGGACTCTGAGGTCGGTCCGCCCGGAAACACTCGCTTGACGGGTGGCCCTGCCATCCGCGAGGCCCCCAATGCCCCGGGCTCGGTAATCGGCGAGATGACGGAACATTGTCCGCTCGGTCATGGCGATCCCACAGGTGGCGAGCTCCGTCAGTTTCGCCGCGATTCGGGCCTGCAACGGGTTGGTGAGATCGTACTCGGGCTTCGGCGTGCTTCCCGGCGATGACCCGGGCGGAAGTCCGTGGAGCACTTCGTGGACGTGCCCGTGCAAGGCAAGGACGTCGTCACGGGCGGCAGGGGAGAGCCGCTCCAGAGCAGCCGCATTTTCCAGCGAGGGGAGGGGCCGGGGATCGTCCGGCAGGTATGAATCATCGATCAACAGGTCGACCGCCGGGACACGTCGGATGCGATTGGTCGCGAGGTTCTTCAAGGCCAACTCAGGCCCGTCCTGGGCCACAACCTGCCACGATCCACAGTCGAACTGGATCAAATCAAACAACCTGACGGCTTTCATGACGCAGCCGCCGTGCTCGGCATCGGCAACACCTTTTGAGCCGGTGCGATCCAAGCATCCATCGACAACGGCTCGTCCAGGCCAACTTCAAGGATCCCGACGAAAGCCAGATGCAGGAGATAGGCCTGAACAACGGAGGGCTCCAGCACCAACATCCGCGAAGCCCGCCGCACGGCCGCGGATACAGAGACGCCCGAACCGATTGCTTCCAGGATCACGGGCACGACAGTGCCCGCCGGCGCGTATCTCTGAAAACGATAGCCAGAGAGCCACCGAAGGTTCGAAGACCGCGGCTCGGGTATCCCCGAGAACACCTCGTAATCCCAGCCAGCCTCATCACATAACGCCCGGGTCAGGGTGAACTGGCGGGACCCGGCCTCCAAATGGTCGCGGTGCCGCACATCCACAACGCGTCCGCCGCCGTCCCGCAGCCGCACGAAGAAATCCGGGACATGGCCACGGCCGCCATCAGTCCCGTTAGGCCAAAGCACAGCAAATGGCTGAGACGCGATACCCACAACGTCCTGGTCGTAATCGGCAAGCATCAGGAAATCCCGCTCCAGCAGGCTCTCAAAGCTCACGTGTGAGCCGGTCGTGCTCGACCACCACGAACCCTCATAGTTCCGCTTGCCGGGCCAGGAAAAGAACGACCGAACAGGCAACGCATGCTCCAAGCCCAGCGACGCCCAGGCCGACAAGACCGGCTCATCCAGCATGCAGCCGCCCAGCCGAGCAAGAATCCGAGCAGAGTCAGTCGCGTTCACCGGCAACGACCTCAACGCGTCACGTTCAACCACGCTGACAACTTAACTGAGAAACACCCCAAATCCGTTAACTGACACGTTCAGTGCGAAAACTGACATCTGGAATGAGAACGGACATCCAGGATCCTGTGGGCCCCTGTCCCAGCAGGGTTCCAAAACGCCGATAATCTACATTATGTAAAGTAACGTGAATCTACCCCTGTCCTTGCCATGTCTGGTAGTTCGCTTCGCGATACGGCGCAGGACCTTGTGCCCTGCCCGGCGTTTCCGTGTTCCCGTATCGTCCATGGCAAGAGTTCCACGTGCGGGAATCCAGTGGAAAGGGGCCTGCGCAACCATGCATTGGGATCTTGGTTTTTGGGGCCTTGCGCTGCTCGCGCTCATGTCGCTGGTCTTCGGCCTGCTCTTCCACTTCATTGTGGGCTTCAAGGTCATGCGCTGGGTCTGGGTGATGGCGGCCGCCGCCTACTTCCTTGCCGGCGTGCTGGTTAGCGAGGTGTGGTTCGGGTGGGCCACGGCGGAAGACCTCCAGCCCAACATTGACGGGCTGTCGTTCGACGAGGTCAACCTGGTGACACTCGCCGGACTGATCGTGGCCGTGTTTCTTCGGCAATCCACCAAGAAACGGCGCGCTGCAGCCGCGAGTGCTGCCCGACGTGCAAGGCCTAGTGCCGGCGGCGGATAGACGCGCCCACAAAGGCACCGAGCCCGAGTCCTGCGGCAAAGCCCCAGAATGGCGTATGGAAGATCGCAAGGCCCAGGCTGATCCCCAACGCTGCGCCCATCAGGCTGCAAATCCACAGCGGTTTGTTCACATGACCTCCAAAAGCGGGGCCCGGCGGGGCAATTCCATCCCGCGGTCCAACAGATTCCAGCAACTGAGCCGAGCCTACTCCCCCGATGCGTCAACTGTTCCGGCGGCCCGATAAGCTCGAATACATGAGTTCCATGAAGACGAAGCCGGCCCGGACGGCCACCGCGGCCGTGGTGCTGGCGGCGGCCGCTGCCGACGTCATTCTCATCCTTGCCTTCGCCGCCATCGGACGCGACGCCCACCACCGCGAAGACCCCGTGGCAGGCGTCCTCCTGACCGCGTGGCCGTTTCTGGCCGGCGCGCTCCTGGGCTGGATCGCCGCCAGAGGCTGGCGGGCCCCGCTTTCGATACGTCCCACCGGCCTCGGCGTGTGGCTCGGCAGCCTGGTGGGCGGCATGCTCCTGAGGGGCATTACCGGCCAGACGGTGGTCCTGCCGTTCGTGATTGTGGCCACGCTGAGCCTGGCGCTCTTCCTGCTGGGCTACCGCCTTGTGGCAGCGGCGGCAGTGAAGTTGCGCGACAGATGACGCAGGAGCCGGAGGCAAGCCGCCTGCTGGCACCGATGTAATAGGCTGGCAGCAGAGAAAAGCTTGCCGGGCACTGGCAGGGCGCTACAGATCCGAAGGGGTTTAGACGTGGTTACCGCATTCGTTCTGATCAAGACCGACGCCTCCCGCATTCCCGAGACCGCCGAGGAGATCTCGGCCATTGACGGCATCAGCGAAGTGTATTCCGTTACGGGCGAGTGGGACCTGATCGCGGTGGCCAGGGTCCCCCGCCACGAGGATTTGGCGGACGTCATCGCAGACAAGCTTTCGAAGGTCCCGGCGGTGGTCCATACCACCACCCATATTGCTTTCCGGGCGTATTCCCAGCACGACCTGGACGCCGCCTTCTCCCTGGGCTTCGAGCAGTAGGCGCGGCCGCTAGGAGCGGCTGAGGGACACCCAGCGGTCGAGCACCGCGGCAGCGGCACCGGAGTCGATCGATTCCGCCGCCCGGTCGAACGCCTTCTGCATGCGCCCCAGGAAAGACCCCTCAGCGTTGAGGTCGAAAGCGACGAGGCCTGCGGCCGCGTTCAGCAGGACGGCGTCACGGGCCGGCCCTTCCTTCCCGGCCAGGACTTCACGGACGACGCCGGCATTCGCGGCGGCATCCCCGCCGCGCAGCTGCTCGACGGTGGCAAGGCGGATGCCCAGGTCCTGAGGCGAGAACAGCAGCTCAGCGACTCTTCCCTCACGGATTTCCCATACGGTCGACGGGCCCGTGGTGGTGAGCTCGTCGAGTCCGTCGTTGCCCCGGAAGACAACCCCCCTGCTCCCCCGGCGCGCCAGGACACCAGCAACCAGCGGCGCCATCCGGGCGTTTGCGACGCCCACCGCGGATGCCTGCACCTTGGCGGGATTGGTCAGCGGTCCCAGGAAGTTGAATGCGGTGGGGATTGCCAGTTCGCGGCGCGGCACGGCTGTATGGCGGAATGACGGATGGAAGACCTGCGCAAAGCAGAACGTGATTCCTGCCTCTTCGGCGTTGCGGGCCACCCGATCGATGGACAGGTCAAGCCGTACGCCAAGGGCCTCCAGCACGTCCGCGGATCCCGACGACGACGACGACGCCCGGTTGCCGTGCTTCACCACCTTCGCCCCTGCCCCGGCCGCCACGAGTGCTGCCATGGTGGAAATGTTCACCGTGTTGAGCTGGTCGCCACCGGTGCCGACGATGTCCAGTTTTTCGCCGGAAATCGCCACCGGGTTGGCGTGGGCAAGCATCGCCTCCACGAGGCCGGACAGCTCATCCACGGTCTCGCCTTTGGCGCTGAGTGCCACCAGGAACCCGGCAATCTGGGCGGGCGTGGCCTCCCCGGACATGATGGTGTCCATGGCCCAGGATGTGTTGTCCGCGGTGAGGTCGGTGCCTTGGATGAGAGCCGAAATCAGTCGGGGCCATGTGTTGCCGGGCGCTGCCGATGCCTGTGAAGTCACCTGCTGATGCTATCGAGGGAGGGCACGCGCTGACCAATGTGAACGGTCGCGGGAACTTTTCCGCGCGATTTCGCGTCTTTGTAGAAAAAGTCCTCCGAAAAGGCGGTTTGCGTTGGGCAGCACGGACTTTTACCGACATAATGTCTATGTGACATCTGCGACCCATGCCCCCAGTACCCCGGCGCACCCCACGCTGAACCGCCCCAACATGGTTTCTGTCGGAACCGTTGTGTGGCTGTCCAGCGAGTTGATGTTCTTCGCCGGTCTCTTTGCCATGTACTTCACGCTTCGCTCCACGAGCGGACAGATGTGGGCGGAAGAGACGGCCAAGCTCAACTTCCCGTTTGCGCTCGTTAACACCATTGTCCTTGTGGCCAGTTCCTTCACTTGCCAGATGGGCGTCTTCGCCGCAGAGCGGCTGCAGCCCCGCCGGACCGGAGGTGCACTGCAGTTCGCCCGCTGGGGCATGAACGAATGGTTCACCCTGACGTTCCTCATGGGCGCCTTCTTCGTCGCCGGCCAGACCACCGAATACGCGATGTTGGTTTCCGAGCACGTATCGCTCTCCTCCAACGCCTACGGCTCCGCCTTCTACATGACAACGGGCTTCCACGGCCTTCACGTCATCGGCGGCCTGATCGCCTTCCTGCTCATCATGGGCCGGTCCTTCGCCGCGAAGAAGTTCGGACACTTCGAGGCAACGTCCGCGATTGTCACCTCTTACTACTGGCACTTTGTGGACGTCGTGTGGATCGGCCTCTTCCTGGTCATCTACGTACTCAAGTAGCCAGCTTTGATTCTTTTTCTACAAGAGGCAGAATTTCAGGTAGCGGCTCCCGGAGCCGGCGCAGGATCGAATAAAGGAACCACCACGTGAAGGCACTCTCACAAAAGCGGCGTCACCCACTTGCAGCAATAGCGCTGCTTCTGATGGGGCTCCTCATCACGGGTGGGCTGTACGCCGTGGCAACCTCCATGAATGAGGCCAAGGCGAGCACCACCACCGCAAGCGCAAGCGACGTTGAAGAGGGCGGCAAGCTGTTCGCCGCGAACTGCGCCACCTGCCACGGCATGGGTGCAAGCGGTTCCAAGGATGGCCCCTCGCTGGTGGGTGTCGGTGCTGCTGCCGTCGACTTCCAGGTCGGTACCGGGCGTATGCCGATGCAGATGAACGGTCCCCAGGCCATGAAGAAGCCTGTCCAGTTCAACGAAGAGCAGACCTCACAGCTTGCAGCTTATGTCGCTTCCCTGGGAGCCGGCCCGGCAATTCCTTCGGAAGAACTGACAAGCGGGGGCGGCGACGCCGCGGCCGGTGGAGAGCTGTTCCGCACGAACTGCGCCATGTGCCACAACGCTGCGGCCGCCGGCGGTGCGCTGACCCGCGGAAAGTTCGCACCGGCACTGGCTGACGTGACCGGTGAGCACATCTACGAGGCCATGGTCACGGGCCCGCAGAACATGCCGGTGTTCAGCGATGCAAACATCACCCCCGAAGGCAAGAAGGACATCATCACCTTCCTGAAGCAGATCGAAACCACGGGCTCCCCGGGTGGCGCCGATCTCGGATCCCTGGGCCCGGTGGCCGAAGGCCTGTTCGTATGGGTTGCAGGCCTTGGCGTCATCATCGCCTTCACCATTTGGCTGACGTCCCGGACATCCTGACTTTCCGCAGGAAACCAGAAACTTCTGCTGACCTGTCAGCAGCTTGATATTAGAAACTAACCCGGCAACCGCCGGGACGAGAGAAGGATGAGGCGAATTATGGGCAACCATAGTGACGGCAGTCCGAACCACTCGGGCACCGTAGCTACGGCTGGTCAGAATGAGGTGGAGAAGTTCCAGGACCCTGGAATTCCTCCGCACCGTTTGCGCCTGGCTGACACGGACCCGAAGGCCGCCAAGCGGGCAGAACGGCAGGTCGCCTTACTATTTGGCATTTCTGTTGTTGGAACCCTGATCTTCCTGGTGGCGTACTTCGCCATCGACCTGGGGCACGACTCCAGCATTGCCACCATCCGGCTCCAGAACGCCTTGCTGGGTGTGGGCACTGCCTTCGCCATGCTGGGCATCGGTACCGGCATCGTGCACTGGGCCAAGGCCCTGATGCCCGATCACGAAGTCTCCGAGGAACGCCACGCAATCCGTTACGAGGAGGACCGGCAGGCCGCCGTCCGCATCGTTGACGACATTGTCGAAGAGACCGGCATCAAGCGCCGTCCGCTGATCCGCAACACCCTGCTGGGTGCGGTTGCGCTCGCTCCGCTGCCCGCCGTGGCCATCTTCGGCGACCTTGGGCCCCGGCCTGACGACAAGCTCGCGCACACCATGTGGGCACCCCAGGACGGCAAGCTCAAGCGCCTTACCCGCGACCCCGATGGTACCCCCATCAAGGCCTCGGACGTCACCCTCGGTTCCGCCTTCCACGTCATCCCGGAAGGCCTGAACGAACTCGAGGAAGGCAAGCTCAACGAGAAGGCAAAGTCCGTTGTGCTGCTGATGCGCCTGGATCCCTCATCGCTGAACCCGTCCAAGGGACGCGAAGAGTGGGGTTACAACGGCATCGTTGCCTACTCGAAAATCTGCACCCACGTCGGTTGCCCCGTTGCTCTGTACGAGCAGCAGACGCACCACCTGCTGTGCCCGTGCCACCAGTCCACCTTTGACCTCACGCAGGAATGCAAGGTGATCTTCGGCCCCGCCAGCCGTCCTCTCCCCCAGCTGCCCATCGCAGTTGATGACGAGGGCTACCTCGTCGCTACCAGCGACTTCCATGAACCCGTAGGACCAAGTTACTGGGAGCGTGATATGCATGAGCGCAGCATCAACAGCTGAGCCCGCTTTCGTCGCCAAAACCAAGACAGGGCGGTTTACCGACTTTGTCGATTCGCGTGTTGGCGGTTCCGGGATCCTCCGCGAGTTCGGCCGCAAGGTCTTCCCCGACCACTGGTCTTTCATGTTCGGTGAAGTGGCGCTGTACTCGTTCGTCATCCTGCTTCTCTCCGGCACCTTCCTGACGTTCTTCTTCGACCCGTCCATGGCGGAGACGCACTACGACGGCTCGTACGTCCCGCTCAAGGGCGTGGAGATGTCCGTGGCCTACAGCTCCTCCCTGGACATCTCCTTCGACATCCGCGGCGGCCTGTTCATGCGCCAGGTGCACCACTGGGCAGCCCTGCTGTTCGTGGCGTCCATCGCGGTCCACATGCTGAGGGTCTTCTTCACCGGCGCGTTCCGCAAACCGCGTGAAATGAACTGGGTCGTGGGCGGCGTGCTGCTCATCCTGGCCATGGCTGCCGGCTTCACCGGCTACTCGCTCCCCGATGACCTGCTCTCCGGCAACGGCCTGCGCATCATCGACGGCGTGATCAAGTCAATCCCGGTTATCGGCACGTACATCTCGTTCTTCCTGTTCGGCGGCGAGTTCCCCGGCACCGCCATCATCAGCCGCCTGTACATGCTGCACATCCTGCTTGTCCCGGCCCTGATCCTGCTGATGATCGTGCTGCACCTCTTCATGGTCGTCGTCCACAAGCACACCCAGTACCCCGGCCCCGGCCGCAACGACAACAATGTTGTCGGCTACCCCCTGGGTCCTGTGTATGCCGCCAAGGCCGGTGGCTTCTTCTTCATCGTGTTCGGTGTGATCGCGCTCATGGCAGCGTTCTTCACCATCAACCCGATCTGGAACTACGGCCCCTACGACCCGTCGCCGGTTTCCGCCGGTACCCAGCCTGACTGGTACATCGGATTCGTTGACGGCGCCCTGCGCCTGATGCCGGGCACGTTCGGCAACTGGCACGTCGAGCAGATCTTCTTCGGACAGGTCTTCACGTTCAACGTCCTGCTGCCTGCCCTGGTGCCGGCCGGCATCCTTTTCACCGTCATGTTCACCTACCCGTGGATTGAGCGCTGGGTGACCAAGGACGACCGTGAACACCACGTCCTGGACCGTCCGCGCAACGCCCCGACCCGTACGGGCATCGGCGTGGCAGGTTTCATCTGGTACTGCGTCATGTGGGCAGCGGCCGGTTCGGACCTCATCGCCACGCACTTCCACGTTTCCCTGAACGACGTGACGTACTGGCTGCGGGCCTTGTTCTTCGTGGGTCCGATCATTGGTTTCATCGTCGCCAAGCGTGTTGCCCTTGCGCTCCAGCGCAAGGACCGCGAAATCGCACTGCATGGCCGGGAAACCGGGCGTATCGTGCGGCTCCCGCACGGTGAGTTCATCGAGGTGCACGCGCCGCTCGACGAATACAAGCGCTACAAGCTGGTTGGCTTCGAGTCGCCGCAGGTGCTCCCCGCCGTGCCGAACGAGCATGGCGTGGTGGACCGCAAGGAAAAGCGCCGCGCTGCTCTGTCCCGCTGGTTCTTCGAGGACCGGGTTGCTCCGGCAACACCCGCCGAACTCGAGGCTGCACATGGCCACGGCCACGCTGCCGTCGAGAGTGCAGAGGAAGCAAAGAGCCTGACGCACTAGGCTTCAAAGCCGAACAGGAAGGCCCCGGTCCGTGTTGGACCGGGGCCTTCCTGCATCTGCCGGGATCTAGTGGTTCCAGGCGCGATCTAGTGGTTCCTGGCGCGCCGTGCACCCGGCCGCTGCAGGGGCACCCAGAGCTTGTAGCGGTCGGCGCGGTAGTACGACACCGAATAGTCCACCATCGCCCGCGCCACGAAGGCGTGGCGCTGGATCTTCAGGAGCGGCGCACCGACGTCCACGTTCAGCAGCCTCGCAGTGGACGGCGAGGCAGCGGTTGCCTCGATCATGTCCTCGCCCCACTCCATGACCAGACCGAATTGTTCGCTGAGGACGTTGTAGAGGGAGGTCGGCGGTTCACCGTCGAGAAGGCCCGGAACCCGGTGGGCCGGGATAAAGTTTTCGTCCACGCTCATGGGCTCGCCGTCGGCCAGCAGGAGCCGCCGGAAACGTACCAGCGGGGTGCCTTCATCCAGCTGCAGCTCGCGGGCCAGGAAAGCGCTGGCGCCTATCTGTTCGAAGCTGAGCACCTTGGCGGCAGGCACCATCCCGCGGCGCTGCATCTCTTCGCTGTAGGAGGTCAGCTTGACCTGCAGGTCGAGCTTGGGCTTCCGGACAAAGGTTCCCAGGCCAACAACACGTTCGATGACCTCCTCCCCCACCAGCGCGTCGATGGCCTGTCTGACGGTCATCCGCGCCAGCCCAAACCGCTCGGCGAGATCCCGTTCCGACGGAAGGGCCGAGCCCGGCGGGCAGGACTGGGCGATATAAGCCCGCAGTATTTCGCGCAGCTGAACATAAATGGCGGTGCCGCTGGTGCGGTCTATTTCGCCTGTGATTGCCGTGGCGCCGGCTGCCATCTGTACCTCTCCTGCTGTCGGGGGCTGTCCCTCAAGTTTAGGACGGTCTAGACCAGTCTCAAGACAGCCTGCCTGCTTTCGCTGCGAGGGTTTTCCGCCAGCTATATTTGGTCAGGAAATTCAGACAACAGACGGGAGGGGGCCCGTCGCGACGAAGGAGTCCCCTTTGCCAACACAAAAGGCCGTGGTCACCGCCCCGGTGGGCCTGCACGCCCGTCCCGCCGCGACGTTCGTCAGGGCGGCCACAGAAACAGGCCTTCCCGTGACCATCAGGAAGGCCGGAGCCGGGGACGTTGACGCCACCTCCCTGCTGCAGGTCATGGCTGCCGACTTTCCTTCGGGCTGCGAGGTGGAACTGGCCATCAGCGACGGCGCCGTGGACGGCGCACAGGGCCGCCAAAAAGCCACGGAGGCACTGGACGCCCTCCGGCGCCTGCTGGAGTCGCAGGGGGCGTCCTAGCCACCTATAAACGCCAACGACGACGGGCCCCACCAAAAGGTGGGGCCCGTCGTCGTTGGTTATTCAGTTCCTAGTGCGCGTGGTCTCCGCGGCTGTACTCGTAGACCCAGCCCACGAGCGCGACCACGGCGATGCCGCCTGCGATGAAGACGATCCAGAAGCCGACGGCCAGGCCCAGGAAACCCGTGGCGCAGGCGATGCCGAGGACCAGCGGCCACCAGCTCCAGGGGCTGAAGTGACCCTGTTCGCCGGCACCTTCATGGATTTCGGCGTCGCTGCGGTCCTCCGGACGCATGCCAACACGCTTGCCGGTGAAGCCCAGGTAAGCACCGATCATTCCGGCAAGGCCGCCCACGAGGAGGACGCCGAGGACGCCGACCCATTCGCTCCAGTTGGTGAGGAATCCGTAAACCAGCGATACCGGGACGAAGAAGAAGACGCCGGAGCCAAAGATCCAAGATTCGATTTTCACTGTGCGGTGTCCTTCTGGTCGGCGTTGCCGAGAACGCTGGCCGCAGGTGCCGGGGACTCGACGGTGTGGACCTGGCGAAGTTCAGGGTGGTGCAGGTCCAGGGCGGGACGCTCCGAACGGATCCGGGGCAGGGAGGTGAAGTTGTGGCGCGGCGGCGGGCAGGACGTGGCCCACTCCAGGGAGGCACCGAAACCCCAGGGGTCATCCACCTGGACCTTCTCGCCGTTCCGCCACGTGATGTACACGTTCCAGAAGAACGGGATCAGCGATGCGCCGAGCACGAACGAGGCCACGGTGGAGAACTGGTTCATCCAGGTGAAGTTGTCCTCCACCAGGTAGTCCGCGTAGCGGCGGGGCATGCCTTCAACGCCTAGCCAGTGCTGGATCAGGAACGTGCCGTGGAAGCCGAGGAACAGGAGCCAGAAGTGGATCTTGCCCAGACGTTCATTGAGCATCTTGCCGGTCCACTTGGGCCACCAGAAGTAAAACCCGGCGAACATGGCGAACACTACGGTGCCGAACACCACGTAGTGGAAGTGCGCCACCACGAAGTAGGAGTCGGAGACGTGGAAGTCCAGCGGCGGGGAGGCCAGGATGATGCCGGTCAGGCCGCCGAAGAGGAACGTGATCATGAAGCCGATGCTCCACAGCATCGGGGTTTCAAACGTCAGCGAACCGCGCCACATGGTGCCGATCCAGTTGAAGAACTTCACGCCCGTGGGGACCGCAATGAGCATGGTCATGAACGAGAAGAACGGGAGCAGGACAGCGCCGGTGACGTACATGTGGTGCGCCCACACGGTCACGGAGAGGGCGGCGATGGCGATGGTGGCGTACACCAGGCCCTTGTAGCCGAAGATCGGCTTGCGGCTGAAGACCGGGAAGATCTCGGAGACGATGCCGAAGAACGGCAGCGCGATGATGTACACCTCGGGGTGGCCG
>NZ_JBTZSU010000019.1:0-69248 GCF_054890965.1 Arthrobacter sp. C152 | reverse complement strand
CAAAGACTCCACCACCTCCGGCAAAGTCCTCCTCAGCTTCACCAGCGAAGGACCGCTGCCGGTCAGGGGCGCACTGGGATAAAAACGCGCGGCTGTTCCGTCCACGTGTCGGCCATCCTGGCCATTGTCCGCCGCAGGATGCGGTCTGAACCGTCCCGGGCCGCGGCGGCATCGCCCCGGGCGATCGCCTCCGCCACGTCCACGTGCCACTGCAGTGCAGCCTGGTGCGGGTGGTCCGGCATCAGTCCATGAACGGTGCGGCCGGTCAGGGTTTCGGCCACCTGGCCCATGAGGTTGGCGAACATCTCGTTGCCGGACCCTGAGAGCAGCAGGGAGTGGAAGCGGATGTCCAGTTCCAGGAAGCGGGCCGATTCGCCGTTGTTGCCGGCTTCCCGCATGGCCCGGGCGACATCGACCAGCTCCAGCCGCAGGGGGGCCGGCGCGTTCCGGGCGGCGAGCTCCGCCGCTGCAGGTTCGACGGCGGCGCGCAGCTCGGCCAGCGAGCGCAGCTGGGCGCCGCGCGAGTCGCTGGCCAGGCGCCACCGGATGACCTGGGGATCGAAGGGGTTCCAACGGCTCGGCGGCAGGACGCGGATGCCCACCCGCTTGGTGGTTTCCACCAATCCGAGGGACTGCAGGACGCGCACCGCTTCCCGGACCACGGACCGGGAGACGTTCAGCTCGTCCTCCAGCTGTTCGGCGAGCATGATGTGGCCAGCGGGGAGTTCCCCCGAAATGATGCGGGTGCCAAGGTTGTCGATGGCACGGTGGTGCAGGCTGCTGGTCATGCTGCTAAGCCTAGTGCGGGCGGCGACAGGCGGCGGCAGCGGTCCTACACTGGCAATGACACAAAAGGTTCCATTACGGGGCCGTTACTTTCCAGTCACCGCCGGAATATATATGCTTTATTCCGACCCCCTGATTTGCCTCGGTGCCTTCCGCCCCTGGAGGGCAGCATCCGTCGCACACAATGAATTGGAGTTCTTGATGTCTGCACACATCGGTGTCACCGGCCTCGCAGTGATGGGCGCCAACCTAGCGCGCAACCTGGCCCGCAACGGCTTCACGGTTGCCCTGCACAACAGGTCGGTGGAAAAGACCGACACCCTGCTGGAGAAGTACGGCTCCGAGGGCGACTTCATCCGGACCGAAAGCCTGCAGGAGCTGGTTGACTCCCTGGAGAAGCCGCGCCGCGTGCTCATCATGGTCAAGGCCGGCAAGCCGGTGGACTCCGTCATCGAGCAGCTCGAGCCGCTGCTGGAGCCGGGCGACATCATCATCGACGCCGGCAACTCCCACTACGAGGACACCCGCCGCCGCGAAGCCGCCCTGGCCAAGAAGGATCTGCACTTCGTCGGCGTCGGCGTCTCCGGCGGCGAGGAAGGCGCGCTCAATGGCCCGTCCATCATGCCGGGCGGTTCGAAGGAGTCCTACAAGGCCCTCGGCCCGCTGCTGGAAAAGATCTCGGCCAAGGTCGACGGCGAACCCTGCTGCGCCTGGATCGGAACCGACGGTGCCGGCCACTTCGTCAAGATGGTCCACAACGGCATCGAATACGCGGACATGCAGGTCATCGGCGAAGCCTTCGACCTGCTCCGTTCCGGCGCCGGCATCGAACCGGCCGAACAGGCCAAGATCTTCACCGAGTGGAACAAGGGCGACCTCTCGTCCTTCCTGATCGAGATCTCCGCCGAAGTCCTCGGCCACGTTGACGCCAGGACCGGTAAGCCGTTCGTCGACGTCGTGGTGGACGCCGCCGGCCAGAAGGGCACCGGCCGCTGGACCGTCATCTCCGCCCTGGAACTGGGCTCCCCGGTCTCCGGCATCGCCGAGTCCGTCTTCGCCCGTGCACTGTCCTCGCAGGCTGCCCAGCGCAAGCTTGGCCAGGAACTGCTCGAAGGCGGGGAAGCCGCCGTCGAAATCCCCGAGACCTTCGTTGAGGACGTCCGCCAGGCGCTGTACGCCTCCAAGCTCGTTTCCTACGCCCAGGGCCTGGACATGCTGACCTCCGCAGCCAAGGAGTACGGCTGGGAGCTGAAGCTGGACGAGATCGCTTCGCTGTGGCGCGCCGGCTGCATCATCCGCGCCGAGCTGCTCAAGGACATCACCAAGGCCTACGCGGCCGACGAAAAGCCGGCCAACCTGCTGTTCGCCCCTGCCTTCACCAAGGCGATCGCCGACGCCCTGCCGGCCTGGCGCCGCGTCGTCGCCACCGCCGTGCAGCTGGGCATCCCGGTTCCGGTCTTCTCCTCCTCGCTGGCCTACTACGACGGCCTGCGCCGCAAGCGCGTTGCCGCCGCCCTGATCCAGGGCCAGCGTGACCTGTTCGGCGCCCACACCTACGGCCGTGTTGACGCCGAAGGCACCTTCCACACCCTCTGGGGCGAGGACAAGTCCGAGATCGAAGCGGTGGACACCCACTAGGACCCGCTTCCGCACAACACAAAGGCGGGCAGTTCCCGGAAGAATCCGGGAACTGCCCGCCTTTGTGCATGCTGGGGTGGCTGCGACGCGGTCAGGGACCGCGCCGCGACCGTAGGTCAGATGCGGTATTCGATGTCGTACTCTGCGGGGTCGACGGCGGGAGTGGTCTCCCGCTGCGCGTCCCGGTGGCGCCACTTGGCGGGGACGCCCGTGACGATTGATTCCGGCGGCGCGTCCTTGACCACCACGGCGTTGGCGCCCACGGCACTGTCCCGGCCGATGGTGATGGGGCCCAGAATCTTGGCGCCGGCGCCGATGGTCACCCGGTCCCCGATGGTGGGATGGCGCTTGATCCGGGCCAGCGAACGGCCGCCGAGGGTCACGCCGTGGTAGATCATGACGTCTTCACCGATCTCGGCGGTCTCCCCGATGACCACGCCCATGCCATGGTCGATGAAGAAGCGCCGGCCGATGGTGGCCCCCGGGTGGATCTCGATGCCGGTCAGGAACCTGCCCAGCTGGGAGAGCAGGCGCGCGGGAAAGCGCAGCCCGGGATTCTGCCACATCGCGTGCGTCAGCCGGTGGATCCAGATGGCATGCAAACCGGAATATGCGAAAAAGTTCTCAAAAGAACCTCGAGCCGCCGGGTCGTGGGACCGGGCGGCGTCGAGGTCTTCCTTCAGTCTTGCGAAAAAGCCCACAAAGTTCTTTCTACAGGAAACGGGCGGACGGCTGCTGTGAATCAGCCGCGGATGTCGTCATACAGCACGGTGGAGATGTAACGCTCGCCGAAGTCGCAGACCACGGCGACGATCAGCTTGCCGGCGTTCTCCGGGCGCTTGGCCAGTTCGAGGGCGCCCCAGACGATGGCGCCGGAGGAGATGCCGCCCAGGATGCCTTCCTTGATGCCGAGCTCGCGGGCAACGCGGACGGACTCCTCGAGGGGTGCGTCGATGACCTCGTCGTAGACGTTGGTGTCCAGCAGTTCGGGGACGAAGTTGGCGCCCAGGCCCTGGATCTTGTGCGGGCCGGGGGCGCCGCCGTTGAGGATGGGGGAGTCCTTGGGCTCCACGGCCACGATCTGGACGCCGGGCTTGCGCTCCTTGAGCACCTGTCCGACGCCGGTGATGGTGCCGCCGGTGCCGACGCCGGCAACGAAGATGTCCACGGCGCCGTCGGTGTCGGCCCAGACTTCCTCGGCGGTGGTCCGGCGGTGGATCTCCGGGTTGGCTTCATTGGCGAACTGCTTTGCCCAGACGGAGTTCTCGGTGTTGGCGACGATCTCCTGTGCCTTCTCGACGGCGCCGCGCATGCCTTCAGAACCCGGGGTGAGGACGATCTCGGCACCAAAGGCGCGCAGCATGACCCGGCGTTCGGTGGACATGGTCTCCGGCATGGTGAGGATGACCTTGTAGCCGCGGGCAGCACCGACCATGGCCAGGGCGATGCCGGTGTTGCCGGAGGTGCCTTCGACGATGGTGCCGCCGGGCTTCAGGGCCCCGGACTTTTCCGCGGCGTCGATGATGGCAACGCCGATGCGGTCCTTGACGCTGTTGGCCGGGTTGTAGAACTCCAGCTTGACGGCGACAGTGGCATCCAGCCCCTCGCTCAGCCGGTTCAGCCTGACCAGCGGGGTCCCGCCTACCAGCTGCGTTACATCGTCATAGATCCGTGCCATGTAGATACGCCTATCTCTGAAGGGTGAATACTGAGGTCAGCCTAACGAGGCCGCGTAACGCTGGCTAAGCGTTAAGCCATGCAGAGTAATATTTCCGGGCCTTCGCAAGCTTGGGGTTGATGATCACCTGGCAGTACCCCTGCTCCGGGTGCTTGGCGTAGTAGTTCTGGTGGAATTCCTCGGCCACATGGAACCGGGGGAGCCTGCTGACCTCCGTCACGATCGGATGTGCCCACAGCGCCTGGTTCCGCTCGATGGCCTCCTCGAACAGGATCTTCTCCTCGGTGGTCTCATAGAACATGGACGAACGGTACTGCGTGCCCACGTCATAGCCCTGCCGGTTCAGGGTGGTGGGATCGTGCAGGGCGAAGAACATGTCGAGGATGACCTCAGCCGGAATGACCTCCTCATCGAACGTGACCGCCACCACCTCCGCGTGTCCGGTGGTGCCGCTGCAGACCGAGTAGTAGTCCGGCCGGGGGTCGTGGCCGCCGGTGTAGCCGGACACCACCGATGAGACGCCGCGGGTCTTCTGGTAGACGGCGTCGAGGCACCAGAAGCAGCCTCCGCCTAGAACAAAAGTTTTCATGACCTCTTCAATGGTTGGCGGCGCCGGATGATTCCCCGGACCGTGGCGGCGACGCCGGCAGCGTGCGGGCACGGCGGGGCGATGGGGTAAAACTAAGACTATGGAACCTGTGGACACCGACGTTACCGGCCAGGCAGATCACGGCGCCGGCGCCTCCTCCGGCGCGGCCCCCGGCAGTGTGGACGCACCCACGCTTGGCGAGCTGCTCCTTGCAGTGGAGGAACTCTGGCCCGAGTCGCTGGCGGAGAACTGGGACGAGGTGGGACTGGTGGCAGGCCATCCCGCCGCACCGGTCACCAAGGTCATGTTTGCGGTCGATCCCACGCTGGAAGTGATCGAGGAAGCGGTGGAATGGGGAGCCGAACTGCTGATCACTCACCACCCGCTGCTGTTGAAAGGCGTCACGTCGGTGGCCGCCACCACCGCGAAGGGCCGGGCGGTGCACCGGCTGATCGAGTCGGGCACGGCCCTGCTCACGGTGCACACCAACGGGGACTCCGCCGTCGGGGGCGTCTCCGATGTCCTGGCCGACGCCCTGGGCCTGCAGGACGTCGCACCGCTCACTGTCGCGGCCAACGGCCTGCCGGAAGAAGGCATCGGGCGCGTCGGGGACCTGGCGGACGCCATGAGCCTCGGCGACTTTGCCGCCCGGGTGTTCGGCATCCTCCCCTCTGTTGCCGGGGGCGTGCGCGTCTCGGGCGACAAGGACGGCCTGGTGCGCCGCATCGCCGTGTGCGGCGGCGCCGGGGACTCACTGTTCAACGAGGTCCGGGCCAGCAACGCGGATGTCTACGTCACCGCCGACCTCCGCCACCACCCGGCCTCCGAGGCGCGCGAAGCTGCCCTCAACGGCCGGCCCTACCTGGTGGACGTCTCGCACTTCGCCAGCGAATGGCTCTGGCTGCCGGCCGCTGCGGCCGCACTCGGCAACGTCCTGGCGGACCAGGGCCATGACGTTGAAATCCAGGTCAGCACCACCAACAGCGATCCCTGGGACTTCATCCTGACCCCGGGCTGACCCGGCTGGAGTGGCTGGACGGGCTGGCCGGGCTGGGGGCTGCCGGGCGGCCCACGCGCTAGAGTCTAGGAAGCGCCGGTCCGGCGCCCGGCCCAGGCCGGCAGGTCTCACGCGGAGGTAACAGTGGCCAAGGCAGCACCGGCAGAACAGTTGAAGTTGCTCGAACTGCAGGGGCTGGACGCCAGCCTGAAAGCCCTCGCCACCCGACGCCGCACCCTGGAAAACGACCCCCGGATCAAGGACCTCGAAGCCGCCCTGTCCGTCGCCAACGGCGAACTGGGGGCGGCGAAGGTGGCCGTGCACGATGCCGAAGCCGAGCTGAAGCGGGCCGAGGCCGACGTCGAACAGGTCGCGTCCCGCATCGAACGCGACGAGGCCCGGCTTAACAGCGGCACCGGCCTGTCCAAAGACCTCGTCGCCCTGCAGAAGGACATCGCCTCACTCACCAAGCGCCGCTCGGACCTGGAGGATGTGGAACTGGAGGTCCTGGAGCGGCTGGACACGCTGCGGGAGCGGCAGGCAGCCCAGCAGCAGATCGTCGATGACATCCAGGGATCCTTCGCCGGCATCCGCGCCGAACTTGATGACGCGCTGGCAGGGGTGGACGCCGAGGCCGACGGCGTGCGGAGCAGGCGCAATGACTTTGCCCAGGCCCTGGACGCCGCCCTGCTGGCGGTTTACGAAAAGACCCTGGCCCGGCGCGGCGTGGGCGCTGCCCGGCTGTTCCACGGCACCTCCGAGGCGTCGGGCATGAAGCTGAGCCCGGGCGACCTCGCCGAGATCAAGGCAGCGGCGCCGGACGACATCGTGTTCTGCCCCGACTCCGGCGCCATCCTGGTCCGCTCCGACGAATGGACCTAAGCGCCGGGGCCGAGTGACGCATCCTGCCCGGCGGCTTAGCCGGGCAGGATGATGTTCAGGGCGTGCGGCTTGCGCGCGGTCCCGGGCACCAGCTCTGCGTCCCATTTCTCTCGGGCGGCCTTCAGCGCGTCCGACGGCGTTGCGGGCGCCTTGCCGCGGCGTGCCAGCAGGTGCCGCGCGAGTTCGCCGCGGGTGTGCTTGGCGAAATGGCTGACCACTTTGCGCACCCCGCCGGCCTCCGTGAAGACATTGACCGTCACAGTCTGCCCTGCCGGCGGTGCCCATGCCGCCGCGTAGGTGCTGGACCGGCAGTCCACCAGCAGGTGGCCGGACGCAGCCTCCCCAAGGGCGTCGGTGAGTTGCGGCTTCCAGAACGAGGCGAGGCGGCCGACGTCGGGCAGTGAGGTTCCCATGGACAGCCTGTACGCGGGCACGCTGTCCCCGAGGCGGATGGCGCCCCAGAGCGCCGAAACCACCAGGACGGATTCGCCGGCCTTGCGCTGCTGCGCCGGCGTGAGGGACTTGTAGCCCAGGGCGTCATAGAGGACGCCGGAGTAGATGCGGTGTGCCGGGGCGGCCGGTTCCGCGTGCAGGCGGGTGTTGCGTTCGACGTCGTCCTTCAGCGAAGCCCCCACGCCCAGCAGTGCGAGGGCATCCTCATGCGCGCTCACCGTGCCCAGGGCCTCCAGCACCTTGGCGCGGTACGCATTCAGTTGGGGGAAGCTCAGTGACGGCCAGTCGACGGCTGATCCCCGGACTGCGGGTGTCTTGCCTTCGGAAGGGGGAAGCAGAATCAGCACCGTCCGATCCTACCGGCGACAGGGATTGCCGCGGCGCCGGTAGAATGGACGACGGATGGGACAGCCAGACGGCCGCGCGCCACGCAGTGGCTCGAGGAACGTCCGGGCTCCACAGGGCAGGGTGGTGGGTAACGCCCACTCGGGGTAACCCGCAGGCCAGTGCCACAGAAAACAGACCGCCCGCCTTCCAGGTCCTTGGATGGGGGAGCGCGGGTAAGGGTGAAACGGTGGTGTAAGAGACCACCAGCTTCCCGGGTGACCGGGAAGGCTAGGTAAACCCCACCCGGAGCAAGGCCAGACAGGACACGTTTGAGGGCTGCCCGCCCGAGTGTCCGGGTAGGCCGCTGGAGGGTGCCGGCAACGGTACTCGTAGATGGATGGCCGTCGCCCCCGGTCCGGCAACGGAACGGGGGAACAGAACCCGGCGTACCGGCTGTCCCATCCGCACACCCGGTCACGGAATCCCGGTTTGACCTCGCACCCAAGGTTCGGGAAGCTGGACCGTGGCCGTAATCCCTGACCCCCTGCCCGGGCCCGGTGCAGCCGAACCCCCGCTCCCGGCCCGCGGCCGCCAGGCCATCGCCTTCGCCGGTTTCCTGGCCCTTTCCGCGGCCGCATGGGCGGTTGCGTCGATCCCCATCATCCTGAATTCCGGCGGGTGGTTTGCGGCATCGGCCAACGCACCGTGGATGCCGCCGGGCTGGATGTTCCGCTCGACGTGGATGGCCCTGTATGCCGGTGTTGCCGTCGCCGCGTGGCTGGTCTGGCGCAGGGGAGCCCTGGTGGGCGGCACCCTCGCCGGCTACGCAGCCCAGCTTCTGCTCAATGCCGCCTGGCCGGCGACCTTCTTTGGACTCTTCCCGATCTTCGGTACGGCCGCTTTATGGGCGGCCTTCGCCGTGATCTGCGCCCTGGCCGCTTCCCTGGCATTCCTGGTCCTGCGTTTCGGTCCCGCCAGTGCCGTTGCCGGACTCCTGGTACTGCCGTATCTCTCCTGGGTTGTCTTCTCCGCCAGCCTGAACCTCTATTCGGCACTCCACAACTGAGAGTCCGCATCCGGTGCCGGCGCCCCCCGTGTGAGTGATTTCACGCCATACCGTCGTGTTCGGGGGAGTCGGCCAAATTAGAATAGTGAAAGGACGCAGGAGTTCTTCCGCCGGGAATTGCGTTCGCAACCGGCGGTTTTTCTTTGCAGCGATCCAGGTGCCTGGGGGCCGACCCCTGCAGGCGCCGGTGCCCCTGGACATCATCAGGTGGCCTACATCTGTGTACGACGACGTACACGGCTGAACCGAGGAAGGTATTTCTGTGAGCCAGACGTCTGATTCTTGCCTTGACACGTGGATGGGCCGGGAGGCCCTCGCCGAGGCCATGATCCCGGTGATCGGCAGGCTGTACCGCGAAAACAACGTGGTGACCAGCATCCACGGCCGGAGCCTGATCAACAAGTCCACCATGAACATCCTCAAGGCGCACCGTTTTGCGCGCCGGATGAGCAAGGACGAGCTGCTCCTGGAGGAAACGGCACCCCTGCTGAACACGCTGGCCGGCCTTGAACTGGGCGCGGCCGCCATCGACATCGCCCGGCTGAACCAGAAGTTCAAGGAAGAAGGCAACGGCGCCTCCCTTGAAGAATTCCTCCGCAGCGAGCTCGCCGGGATCGTCGGCAAGCGCGGCGGCGACGAGCGCACCAGCACCGACGTCGTGCTCTACGGCTTCGGCCGGATCGGCCGCCTGCTGGCCCGCCTCCTCATCGAAAAGGCCGGTGGCGGCCACGGCCTGCGCCTGCGCGCCATCGTGGTCCGCCGCGGCTCCGACAACGACCTCTCCAAGCGCGCCAGCCTGCTGCGCCGCGACTCCGTCCACGGTTCCTTCGAGGGCACCATCCGCATCGACGAGGCGGCCAACACCATCACCGCCAACGGTGTCCGGATCCAGGTCATCTACTCCAACGACCCCGCCACCATCGACTACACCGCCTACGGCATCAACAACGCCCTGGTGGTGGACAACACGGGCCGCTGGCGCGACGCCGAAGGCCTGTCCCAGCACCTGCAGAGCAAGGGCGTTGCCCGCGTGCTGCTGACCGCGCCGGGCAAGGGCGAACTGAAGAACATCGTCCACGGCATCAACCACCGGGACATCGAGGACAGCGACACGATCGTCTCCGCCGCCTCCTGCACCACCAACGCCATCACCCCGGTCCTGAAGGCCATCAACGACAAATTCGGCGTGGTCCACGGCCACGTGGAGACCGTCCACTCCTTCACCAACGACCAGAACCTGATCGACAACTTCCACAAGGGCGACCGCCGCGGCCGCTCCGCCGCCCTCAACATGGTGATCACCGAGACCGGCGCAGCCAAAGCGGTGGCCAAGGCCCTGCCCGAACTGCTCGGCAAGCTGACCGGCAGCTCCATCCGCGTCCCCACCCCGGATGTTTCGCTGGCCATCCTGAACCTGAGCCTGGAAAACGGCACCACCAAGGACGAGGTCAACAACTACCTGCGGGAAATGTCGCTGCACTCGGACCTGCGCAAGCAGATCGACTACATCGACTCGCCCGAGGTTGTCTCCACCGACTTCGTCGGCTCCCGCCGTGCAGGCATCGTCGACGGCCTCGCCACGGTGTCCACCGACAAGAACCTCGTCCTGTACGTCTGGTACGACAACGAGTTCGGCTACAGCTGCCAGGTGGTCCGCGTCATGGAGGAAATGGCCGGCGTGAACCCGCCGTCGTACCCCGCCAAGGAGTCCGCGGCGGCACTGGCGGCCATCGCCGTCTAGCCTGTCCCATTGAATTCCCGGCTGATTCTCTGGAATCAGCCGGGAAAGGGGACCACACTGGTCCCATGGACAACGAATCTACTCTTCAGCACGAGACCACCCTGGAACACGCCCTCGACGTGGCCAAGGAAAACCACAAGGAAGCAGTCCGGCTGCTTGAGCGCGCCCGGACCGCCCAGAAAACAGGCGACGTCACCGAAGACCGGGTCCGCCAGCTCGAGGGGCTCCTTGCCATCGCCGAGGAAGACCTGCGGAGGGTCATGCGCGAGCAGTAACCGCGCATCGTGTGATTCATCACTCGTCCCCAACAGTGTGGATATCGGCGCCGTGGCGCCGCCACTGTCCTAGGCTCGTGGGGTGCCTGACTCCCGCTCCGTGCCCGTGGCCCCATGACCATCAGCTGGTCCGCCTACCGCCGTGCCCGCCGGCGCTCCCGCCAGGCCTGGGCTGTCCTGGCCACGGCCGCGGCAGCCATCCTCGCCGTCCTCTTCTGGTTCTTCACCGCCGGCCAGTTTGCGGCCGCGGGACCCGCATCGGACGGCCCCACGGAAGCGCCGGTCTTCAATCCGGCCTGGATGAAGCCCGTGGTGCAGCCGCATCCCGTTCCGGCGGGCTCCGCGGCCGCCGCGCTGGAGGGGCTGGCCGTTAAGGGCAGGGCCGCGAACACCGATTATGACCGGGAGGCCTTCGGCCAGGCATGGCTGGATGTTGACCGCAACGGCTGCGACACCCGCAATGACATCCTGCGGCGGGATCTGGCTGGCGTGGTGTTCGCCGACGGGTCCAGGTGCAAGGTCACGGCGGGGCATTTCCGGGAACCCTATACCGGCCAGGAGATGGACTTCCAGCGCGGCTCCGAGAGCAGCCGCGCAGTGCAGATCGACCATGTGGTGGCGCTGGGCGATGCCTGGCAAAAAGGAGCGCAGGGACTCGCCGCGAAGGAGCGGCAGAGCCTTGCCAACGATCCCCTGAACCTGATTGCCGCGGACGGCCCGGCGAACCAGCAAAAGAGTTCGGGTGACGCCGCCACCTGGCTGCCGAAAAACGCGGCGATCCGCTGCCATTACGTGGCCCGCCAGATTTCGGTGAAGGCCGCCTACGGGCTGTGGGTCACCGACGCGGAAAAGGACGCCATGAAGCGGGTCCTCTCGTCCTGCCCGGACCAGCCGACCATCAGTACGCGCTGATGGTCAGTGGCCGAACGGATCCGGGTCCACCCCCGGCATCCAGGTGAGCCCCGGAACGCCCCAGCCGTTCTTCTTTGCCTGCTTTTTCGCTTTGCGGGCATAACGGTCGATCAGCCTGTTGACGTACAGCTTGCCGTCCAGATGGTCGTACTCGTGCTGGATGACCCTGGCGAACCAGCCGGTTGCCTCGAACTTCACCGGCTGGCCAAAACCGTCAAAACCTTCCACGCGTGCCCATTCGGCCCGCTTCAGCGGGAACTGCTCCCCGGGAAAGGACAGGCAGCCCTCTTCCTCTTCATCGGGATCCGGGGCCGCCCCGGACACCTTGGACAGGGTGAGGACCGGATTGACCAGCACCCCCGAAGGGGGCGCGCCGTCGTCGTTGGCGTATTTGTACACAAAGATCCGTTTGCCCACCCCGATCTGGGGAGCGGCGAGGCCCACGCCGTTGGCGGCGTCGTTGGTTTCGAACATGTCGGCGATCAAGGTGCGCAGTTCGTCGTCGAAAACGTCCACCTCGGCGGCGCGTTTGTGCAGGACGGGTTCGCCCCAGATGGTGATCGGCAGAACGGTCATCTCGTAGCCCTCCGGCGGTATCCAGTGCAAAGGTGGTGCATGACAAAGGAGGCCGCACCGGATATCCGGTACGGCCTCCTTCTTGGCGGCTGCATGTGCCACCCTGTGAGGGTGAGCGACGGGGGTTGAACCCGCGACCTCCTGGACCACAACCAGGCGCTCTGCCAACTGAGCTACGCCCACCATGAGCTTCGAGGAAGGCCGGCCAACCGGCTCCCTGGAAACGCAACTCAAATAGCTTACCTGCTCGAAAGGGGTGCTTTGTCCACTTTCGGCGATTTCAGCGAAATTTCATGCAAACGTGGCGCAGATTACGCTTCAGGCTGTGCGGGCACGTCGCCGGCGGTGATCCGCCGGGCGATCTTCTGGGCGGCGGCGCTGTCCGGCCCGGGCGCCGGAACGAAGACAGCCTCGCGGTAGTAACGCAGTTCGTCGATGGAGTCCTTGATGTCACCAAGGGCCCGGTGGCCGCCCTTCTTGGCGGGGGACTGGAAGTAGGCGCGCGCGAACCAGCGCCGGGAGAGTTCCTTGATGGTGCTGACGTCGATCACCCGGTAGTGGAGGTGTTCGACGACGGCCGGCATGTCCCGGGACAGGAACACGCGGTCGGTGCCCACGGAATTGCCGCCCAGCGGCGCCTTGCGCGGGTCCGGAACCCAGGCGGAGATGTATTCCATCACCGCGGCTTCGGCCTCGGCCATGGTCTTGCCGTGCGGAAGTTCGGCCAGCAGCCCGGACTTGGTGTGCATGTCACGGACGAAATCGGACATCTGGGCCACCGCGGCATCGTCCGGCTTGATGACCACGTCGACGCCGTCACCCAGGATGTTCAGTTCGGAGTCGGTGACCAGGGCCGCCACCTCAATGAGGGCGTCGTTTTTGATGTCCAGGCCGGTCATTTCGCAGTCGATCCACACGATGCGTTCGTTAGTTATAGGCACCGGACCAGCCTACCTTTACAGCCTCCGGACACCGGCCGATGCTAGGATTTCGGGTACGCGGCGGGTCGCCCTCCGCCCTGGAGCGTGCCCCGGACAAGGGGACGAGACGCGGTAACGCAAGAAGATTGGACAATCCTGAGATGACGGCGCCTGTGCCCGCAGCGGGGGAGATGGCGGCGGACGGCATTCCCGGCACAAGGGGTGCCGAAGTGGACCATCCCCGCTCATCCTTGCTCGCCGGCTTCCTCGGCTCCCTGTTCATGCTCGCCGGTTCCATCGGCGTTGGCTGGCTGGCGCCCGTTTCGGAACTGCGCCGGATGCCGATGTTCATCTGGATGCGCACCGAAGCGCCCGGTGTCGCCCTGTCGATCGTGTTGCTGGCGGTGGGCGGCATGCTGTTGGTGCGGGCCTGGCTGCGGCTTGGCCAGAAGGTCCGGGTGTGGGGCGATGAGGCGCGGCGCGCCACTCTTGCCGCGGTGGTGGCCTGGGGACTGCCCATGATGTTCTGCGTGCCGCTGTTCAGCCGCGACGTCTATGCCTACATCGGCCAGGGCCGGCTGATGGTGGAGGGTTTCAATCCCTACGAGAACGGCATCTCGGCGCTCTCCAACTACTTCCAGCTCGGCGCCGACAAGATGTGGACCGAAGCCCCGGTGCCGTACGGCCAGTTGTTCCTGTGGATCGAACAGTTGGTGGTGTGGCTGACCAACGTCCAGCCGGAGGCCTGCATCATGCTGTTCCGCCTGGTTGCGCTGGCCGGCGTGGTGCTGTGCGTCATCTACGTGCCCCGGCTCGCGGTGCTCCACGGGGTCAACCCGCACCGGGCCCTCTGGCTGACGGTGGCCAACCCGCTCTTCCTGACGAACTTCATTGCCAGCGTCCACAACGATTCCCTGATGATCGGGATGGCGCTGGCGGGCCTGTACTACTCCGCGACCCACCGGCCCGTCCGGGGGATCCTGCTGGTGACGCTCTCCATCGCGGTTAAACCCATCACGATCCTCTTCCTGCCGTTCATCGGGCTCCTGTGGGCCGGGAGGGACGCCGGCTGGGTGCGCAAGGGCCTGTTCTGGGCGATGACCGCTGCCCTGAGCCTCGGTGTCCTGGCGGCCATGAGCCTGGTCAACGGCTTTGGTTTCGGCTGGATCAACGGGCTTTCCGCCCCGGGCAGCATCTCCATCTGGTACGCGCCCGTAGGCCTGATCGGCATGGTGGTGGGCTCGCTGGCCAACGCGTTCGGCCTGGACGGGTCCGTGCCGGCCGGCTGGGTGTTCGACGCCGGCAAGCTGCTCGCCATCGGCGTCGTCGCCTGGCAGATGTTCAGGGGCGAGTACGACCGACTGATGCGGCGCCTGGCCCTCGGCCTGGCCGCAGTGGTGCTGCTGGCCCCCATCATCCAGGCCTGGTACGTGGTGTGGCTCATCCCGCTCTTCGCCGTCACGGGCATCCGCAACGACTGGCAGGTCAAGGCGCTGTACTTCGTGGTGTCGTTCTTCATGATCTACGCCCTTTCGGACCAGCTGGACGTGTTCCCCTACCTGCAGACCCAGGACCTGGGTTTCGCGCTTGCCATGGCCCGTGTTGCCGCCGCGGTCACCGCCCTGCTGTTCGCCCTGTACCTGATCTTCTGGGACCCCCGCACCCGGCGGCTGTTCCGCAAAACGCACGAACCCGTCGTCGAACGTCCCGTTATTTAGGCTCGCCCGGCTACCCGGCCGCCGGCGGCGCAGCCAGCCGCCGCAGCGCCTCCCTCCGCGAGAGCGGGCTCATCGTCGCGGCGTGCCCGGCTACGAACGACTCCACCCAGTCCGGTGCCGTTTTTGCATATTCCCGCAACGCCCAGCCGATCGCCTTCCGGATGAAGAATTCCGTGTCCGCCAGGTTCGCTTCGATGGCTGCGGCCAGCAGCGCCGTGTCCGTTGCCTTCTTCGCCCGCAGCTGCGACGTGATCGACGCGCGCCGGATCCAGGGGTCCGGGTCGCGGCTCCACCGCCGAAGGACTTGGTCCATGGTCGTGGGGTGGGCCTGCAGCAGGGCGCAGATCCGGCCGGATATCCCGTCGGCGAAATCCCACCATGCGCCTGTCCGGATGATCTCCTCGTACACCGGCAGCATGCCCAGGTCCCGGGCCACCAGCCGGGCGGCGGTCAGGTCGATGGCGGCGTACCGCTCCTCACGGTAGGCCGACGTGCGCCACAGCTCCAGCACCGTGGCCAGCAGCTGGCCGCCCGAGCCGGGCGGAAAGGCCGCGGCAGCGGACGCCACGATCCGGCGTACCTCGGGGACGCGCACGCCCAATGAGGGCATGGACGACTTCATGTACGCCTGGGCGCCCGCGGCGCGTGCGGGGTCGGCGCGGCCCCGCAGCGCCTCCCTGATGGCGGCGATCAGGTCCTCGTCGGCAGGTGCATGCATGAGGCAACTCTAGCCAGCGTTCACCGGCAGGGTGGGGTACGCTGTTGAGCGCTAACACTCCTTGATTGAAGGACACCATGCCCGGAACCGACGTCCGCATTGCCCATGGACCCTACTCCGCCATCGTCACCCCGCGGGGCGGCGCACTGCGGGAACTGCGCCACGGGGACCGGGACCTGGTGGTCAGCTTTGGGCCGGACGGCGGAGTCCCGGACTACCGGGGCGTCATCTGCGCGCCCTGGCCGAACAGGCTGGCGGACGGCACCTATACCTATGCCGGGAAGTCGTATGCCGCCGCCGTCAATGAACCCGAACGGGGCGCGGCCCTGCACGGGCTGGCGATCCACCGCGCCTGGGACGTGGTGGAGGCGGAGGCTGACCGGGTGGTCCTCGGCTGCCGGATTTCTGCGGGGCCGGACTACCCGGCCGGGCTTACGCTCCACGCCACATATTCAGTTTCCGGCGACGGGCTGCGCGGCACGGTGCTGGCGGTCAACACGGGCTCGGCGGCGGCGCCCTACGGCGTCTGCCCCCATCCCTACCTGGTGGCCGGCCCCTCGCCGCTGGATGAGTGGGCCTTGGAGCTTCCCGCCGATTCCTACCTTGAAGTCACACCCGACCGCCTGCTCCCCGTGGGCCTGCGCCGCGTGGATGGTGGGCCCTTTGACTTCCGCCCGCCCCGTCTGCTCAGGGATGTGAAGATCGACCACGCGTTCACCGGCATCGCCCGCGGCAGCGACGGGCAGTCGCGCGTGCGTGTCCTGGACCCTTCGGGGACCGGGGTTGAGCTGGAATGGGATGCCGCGTGGCCGTGGGTCCAGGTCCACACCGCGGACAAACCCGTGGGCCCGGACCGGCTGGGCCTCGCCGTTGAGCCGATGACGTGCCCGCCGGACGCGTTTAATTCGGGACAGGACCTGATCCACCTGCAGCCGGGGCAGTCCCACTCGGCAACATGGACCATCCGGGCGCTCTGAGGCACTACAGGCTGGCAGGCACCGTTGCCGCTGTGGCCTCCGCGGCTCCGGCGTCCGCCCATCCCGCCCGCTCCAGCCACGCCGCGCACAGGGCCGTCCACTGCCCGGGTCCGGGCTCACCGGTGGCAAGGCCCAGGCCGTGGCGTCCCTGCGGGAAGACATGCAGCTCAGCCGCCACGCCGGCGTTCCACAGCGCCTGGACATACGCCAGGCTGTGGCTCACGGGGACTGCCGCATCGTCCGCCGTGTGCCACACAAATGCCGGCGGTGTGCGGTGCGTGACCTGCCGTTCGGCCGAGAGCCCCGCAAGCATGGCCGACGCCGGCGCGCCGCCAAGGAGGTTGTCGATCGAACCCTGGTGGACGTCGCGGGTCAGCGACACCACCGGATAGCAGAGCACCGAAAGGTCCGGGACGGCGGCCGCAACGTCAAGGTCCCGGCTTCCGGTGGCGGCGCCGGTGCACAGCGTGGCGGCGAGGTGCCCGCCGGCCGAGAACCCCAGGACGCCAACGCGGGCGGGGTCCAGGTCGAAGCCGTGCCGCCCGCTGCGGATGTAAAGCATGGCGTCCTTGGCGTCCTCCAGGGGCGCCGGGTGGCGGTCCGGGGCAACCCGGTAGCGCAGCACGAACGCGTGGATGCCCAGCGAGGCCAGCCACCGGGCCACGGGCTCGGCCTCGTGCCCGGCCTGGCGGGCGTAGCCGCCGCCCGGCAGGACCAGGATGGCCGGACGGGGACCGGGTGCGGCGCCGCGCGCCGGCACGGCCGAGAGCCCGCGCCGTTCCATCAGGCGGCTGCTTCGGTGCTGCGCCGGAGCGTGACCTCGCCTGTGATCGGGCCCGCGTGCACTTCCTCCCCGTCCTGGTCCCCGCCGGCAGGCCGCCCCGTGGCCTGCGTGGCGAGCCTGCCGATTTCTTCCAGCGGCAGGCGGACGGTGGAGAGGGCGGGCCGGAAGTCGCGGAGCGTCTCGATGTCGTCGAAACCGGCGATGGCCGCGTCCCGGGGAATGCGCAGCCCTTCGGCCCGCAGTGCTGCCGCGGCGCCAATGGCCATAACGTCGTTGACCGCGAAGATGCAAAGCTTCGGGCCTTCCCCGTCCCCGGAGCGCCCGGCCGTGATGCGGGCTGCCAGGTTGATGCCCGCGTCGTAGCCGCCCGTCCGGTTGAACGAGTTGCGCAGGACCTCCGCCGGCTCCCGGCCCGCCTGCTCCAGGCCTTCCTGGAAGCCCTGGATCCGGTCGTCGGAGGTGAAGAGGCCTTCGGGGCCGCCGATGATGACAAACTCCCCATTCCAGCCCTCGGCCAGCCGGGTCGCGAGTTGCCGGGCGAGGTCCTGGTTGGGGACTTCCACCACGTGGTAGCCCTCGGGGGCGGTGGCACCCACCACGGGATGGCCAACCACCGCCACCTGGCCACCGTTGCGGCAATAGCGGTCAAGTTCGGCCGCCAGTTCGGCATTGCCGTCCCGGTCCTCGGGGCGGCGCGAGCGGGACCCGGCGATCACTATCGAGTCGGCGCGGCGGGCGGCAAAGGCTGCCACCGCTTCCTTCTCCTCGGCCGGCCCGCCACCGGTGGTGGCCAGCAGCACCATCCTGCGCTGCTCACGCGCGGCTGCCTGCACCCCCCTGGCGATGGCGGCGAAGTAGGGGTCCGCGATGTCGTGGACGATCAGCCCGATCAGCCCCGAGCTGGATTTTGCCAGGCCCTGTGCCTGGGCGTTGGGGATGTACCCCAGCGATTCCGCCGCCTGCCGGACCCGTTCGGCAATGTCCTTGCCCGGTTTGCGGGCCGAGCCGTTCAGGACGCGCGAGGCTGTGGCGGGGGACACTCCGGCCAGGCGTGCCACCTCGGTAAGGGTACTTGCGGCCACGGCATCTCCTGGTGTCAAAGGGGACAAATACGTAGGCACATTATGGCAGCCGCCGGCTCGTTTCGGAAAGCGCTTGCCAGATGATGCTGCAGCGTGCATCATGGAAGCAGTGGGAATGCGCTTTCCCGACATGCTTGAACACACTGCCTACTCACCGTGGAGGACACATGGGCTTCGAAACCAAGACAATCCGTATCGCCATGAACGGCATCACCGGCCGGATGGGCTACCGCCAGCACCTGCTGCGGTCCATCCTGCCCATCCGCGACGCCGGCGGCTTCACGCTTGAGGACGGCACCCGCGTACAGGTGGAGCCCATCCTGGTGGGCCGCAACGAGGCGAAAATCCGCGAGCTTGCCGAAAAGCACAAGGTTGCCGAGTGGACCACGGACCTGGACGCCGTCATCAACGACCCCACCGTCGACGTCGTCTTCGACGCCTCCATGACCAGCCTCCGCGCCGCAACGCTGAAGAAGGCCATGCGGGCCGGCAAGCACATCTTCACCGAGAAGCCCACGGCCGAGACCCTCGAGGAAGCCATCGAGCTCGCCCGCATCGGCAAGGAAGCCGGGATCACCGCGGGCGTTGTGCACGACAAGCTGTACCTCCCCGGCCTGGTCAAGCTCCGCCGCCTGGTGGACGAAGGCTTCTTCGGCCGCATCCTCTCCATCCGCGGCGAGTTCGGCTACTGGGTCTTCGAAGGCGACATCCAGGCCGCCCAGCGCCCCTCCTGGAACTACCGCAAGGAAGACGGCGGCGGAATGACCACGGACATGTTCTGCCACTGGAACTACGTCCTCGAGGGCATCATCGGCAAGGTCAAGAGCGTCAACGCCAAGACCGCCACCCACATCCCGGCCCGCTGGGACGAGGCCGGCAAGGAATACAAGGCCACCGCGGACGACGCCTCCTACGGCATCTTCGAACTGGAGACTCCGGGCGGCGACGAGGTCATCGGACAGATCAACTCCTCCTGGGCAGTCCGCGTCTACCGCGATGAACTGGTCGAGTTCCAGGTGGACGGCACCCACGGTTCCGCCGTCGCGGGCCTGAACAAATGCGTCGCCCAGCAGCGCGCCCACACACCCAAGCCCGTCTGGAACCCGGACCTGCCCGTGACCGAATCCTTCCGCGACCAGTGGCAGGAAGTTCCCGCCAACGCCGAACTGGACAACGGTTTCAAGCTGCAGTGGGAAGAGTTCCTCCGCGACGTCGTCGCCGGCCGTGAGCACCGCTTCGGCCTGCTGTCCGCAGCACGCGGCGTCCAGCTCGCCGAGCTCGGCCTGCAGTCCAACGACGAACGCCGCACCATCGACATCCCGGAGATCACCCTCTCATGACTTCACTCATCCTTCCCTCCTCCGACGGGGGCACCCGGGAGTACCGTCTCCAGGGCGCCACCACCTGGGCCCGCCCCGCCGCCCCGCTCACTTCCCGGCGGGCCTACGCCGCCGCCCACGTCATTCCCGAAGTCCTCGCCGACAACACTCCCGGAGCCCCCGCGCAGCTGGACTGGGATGCCACCCTCGCCTACCGGCACGAGCTGTGGTCCTATGGCCTGGGCGTTGCCGACGCCATGGATACCGCCCAGCGCGGCATGGGACTGGATTGGGCCGCCACCCAGCAGCTCATCAAGCGGACCGGGGCGGAAGCCGCGTCGGTAGTCTCCGCCGGCAGTGCCGCCACCGCCGGCAAGTCCGTCCGGGACCTCGTGTCGTGCGGTGCGGGCACCGACCAGCTGGACATCGACGCGCTGCCCACCGGGGAGGCAGGCATCAAGGCCGTCCTTGAGGCATACCGCGAGCAGATCGCCGTCATCGCCGAGGCCGGACCCAAGGTCATCCTGATGGCGTCCCGCGCGCTGGCCCGGGTGGCCCGCGGCCCGGAGGACTACCTGCGGGTGTACTCCACGCTGCTGCAGGAAGTGGACCAGCCGGTCATCCTGCACTGGCTGGGCACCATGTTCGATCCCGCCCTCGCCGGCTACTGGGGATCCGACGATGTCGCCGCCGCCACCGACACGTTCCTGGGCCTGATCCGGGACAACGCGGACAAGGTGGACGGGGTCAAGGTTTCCCTGCTCGACGCCCGCCACGAGGTGGGACTGCGCGCAGCGCTGCCCGAAGGGGTCCGCCTCTACACCGGCGACGACTTCAACTACCCCGAACTCATCGACGGCGACGGCAGCCACCACTCCGACGCCCTGCTCGGCATCTTCGCGGCCATCTACCCGGCCGCCTCGGTTGCGCTGCAGAACTACGACGCCGGCAACAACGCCAGGGCGCGCGAAATCCTTGACTCCACCCGGGAGCTGGGCAAGCACATCTTCAGTGCCCCCACGTTCTACTACAAGACGGGCATCGCGTTCATGTCCTGGCTCAACGGCAAGCAACCCGGCTTCCAGATGGTGGGCGGCCTGCACTCCGGCCGCTCCGTGTGCCACCTGGCCACAACCTTCGAGCTGGCGGACAAAGCCGGACTGCTCAGGGACCCGGCGCTCGCCGCCTTCCGGATGTCCGATTACCTGCGGATCAACGGGGTGGGAGTATGAGCGACTTCTCCCGCCTCTCCATCAACAGCGCCACCACCAAGAAATGGACACTGGCCCAGGTCGTCGAGGGCTGCGTGAACGCCGGCATCCCAGCCATCGGACCCTGGCGGGACCGGGTGGAGGAAGCCGGCCTGGACAAGGCGGCGCGGCTGATCAAGGACGCAGGCCTGCGCGTCTCCTCGCTGTGCCGCGGCGGGTTCCTCACCGCCGCTGACGCCGAGGGCCAGGCCGCCGCGCTCGCCGACAACCGGGCCGCCATCCTCGAGGCCGCCGCCCTGGACACCAGGGAACTGTTCCTGGTGGTCGGCGGCCTGGCCCCGCGGGAGAAGGATGTGGTGGCGGCCCGCCAGCGTGTGGCCGACCGCCTGGCCGACCTGGTTCCCTTCGCGGAAGAGAACGGCATCCGCCTCGTCCTGGAACCGCTGCACCCGATGTATGCCGCCGACCGCGCCCTCATCTCCACCCTGGGCCAGGCCCTGGACCTTGCGGCACCCTTCGACGCAGCGGCGGTGGGTGTGGCCGTCGACACCTTCCACGTCTGGTGGGACCCGGAACTGAAGGCCCAGATCCAACGGGCCGGCCGGGAACAGCGGATCGCCTCCTACCAGGTGTGCGACTTCAACATGCCGATCGCAGCCGACCCGCTGCTGTCCCGCGGGTACATGGGCGACGGCGTGGTGGACTTCGCCACGATCGGCACCTGGGTGCGCGACGCCGGGTACACCGGCGACATCGAGGTGGAAATTTTCAATCAGGAGATCTGGGACACGGACGGCAACACTGTCCTGGCCACGGTCAAGGAGCGCTACGCGGAGCTGGTCCAGCCGTACGCCTGATTCAAGACCGCGGGCTCCTGCTAACGTCACGGCAGGAGCCTGCGCCCCACCGCCAGAAGGCCCGGACCGTGGGCGGTCCGGGCCTTCTGCGCAGTGTCTGCCTGGGTGCGTTGTCTGCCTGCGTGCGCTGTTTGCCTAGGAATGCAGCGAGGCGAACCGGCGGTACCGTGCCAGCACGCCGCCGTCGTCCATCCCCGCGGCGATGTCGACGGCGTCCAGCGTCCAGTCCGGGAAGCGTCCGGTGAGGGCCGCGGCGGCCTGCCGCGCCGCCCCGTCCGCCACGTATTCGCCCGGCCGCGGAACGCGGACCCTGGTTCCAAGAAGCCGCGCCGCAGCAGCCTGCACGGCGGTGGACTGCGCTCCACCGCCGACGAGGAGGATGCGCCGCGCCTTTACGCCCTGCTCCTGCAGTGCCGCGAGGCCGTCCGCTAGGGAACAGACCACGCCTTCGACGGCGGCGCGCGCCAGGTTCGACGGCGTGTAGTTGGCCCGCGTGATGCCGTGCAGCGACCCGGTGGCATCCGGCAGGTTGGGCGTCCGCTCGCCGTCGAAGTAGGGCACCAGCGTCAGCCCGCCGGCGCCGTGCCCGGCCGACAGGGCCAGCTCATTGAAGGCGGGCAGGTCCACTCCCAGCAGGGCGGCCGTGGCGTCGAAGACGCGGGTGGCGTTGAGGGTGCAGACCAGCGGCAGGTAGTGGCCGGCGGCGTCCGCGAATCCGGCCACCAGCCCTGACGGATCAGCCGCCGGACTCGCGGAGACGGCGAAGACCGTGCCGGAGGTGCCAAGCGACATGACGACATCGCCCAGCCCGGCCCCCGCCCCGAGGGCAGCGGCGGCGTTGTCCCCGGCGCCGGCGGCCAGCAGGGCTCCGGCCGGTGTCGTGCCGGCCGGTTCCAGCGGACCCAGGACCCGCGGGAGGGCCGGGACGTGCCCGAGCGAAGCGGACAGGACATCCGGCAGGTACCTTCCCGCCGCCGTCGCATAGTAGCCGGTGCCCGAGGCGTCGGAGCGGTCGGTGGCCAGGGCGGCCAGCCCTTCCGCGCCGCTGCCGGGGCCGTACCCGGCAAGGCGCCAAGTCAGCCAGTCGTGGGGGAGGCATACGGCCGCGACGCGCGCGGCGTTTTCCGGTTCGTTTGCCGCCAGCCAGTGCAGCTTGGTCAGCGTCAGCGATGCCACCGGGACCGTGCCCGTGGCCTGCGCCCAAAAACGCGCCCCGGCTGCGGGGTCACCCCCGCCGGCATCCTTGACCAGCTCCGCGGCAGCACCGGCGCTGCGGGTGTCGTTCCAGAGCAGCGCCGGCCGGATGACCTGGCCCTCGCTGTCCAGGCACACCATGCCGTGCTGCTGCCCTCCGACGGAGACGGCGCTGACGTCGTCCAGGCCGCCCGCGTCGGCCACCGCCTTCTGCAGCGCCGTCCACCAGTGCTCCGGGTGGACTTCGCTGCCGTCGGGGTGGGCGGCCCGGCCCTGGCGGACCAGTGCCCCTGTGTCCGCGTCGCGGATGACGACTTTGCAGGACTGGGTGGAACTGTCGATGCCTGCGACCAGGACCATGGCTTAGCGGGCGCCGAGGAGGTGTTCGATGGCGAGCTGGTTGAGCCGGACGAAGGCGAAGGAGCGCTCGGCGGCCTTGTCGGCGTCGAAGTCCTCGAAGGCGGCGGCATCGGCCAGCAGGTCCGCGGTGCTCTCGCCGGCGGCCAGGGTGGGTTCGCCGAGTTCGAGGACACCGGAGGCCTTGAGGGCAGCCTGGACTTCGGCGTCGGCGCGGAAGGCGAGGGCGCGTTCCTTCAGGAGCAGGTACATGGCCATGTTGGCCTTGGCGGATTCCCAGACGCCGTCGTAGCCGTCGGTGCGGGAGGGCTTGTAGTCGAAGTGCCGCGGGCCGTCGTACTTCGGACCGCCGCCCGGGAAGCCGTTCTCGAGCAGGTCCACGGTGAAGAAGGCGCTGGTGAGGTCGCCGTGGCCGAAGACGAGGTCCTGGTCGTACTTGATGCCGCGCTGGCCGTTGAGGTCGATGTGGAAGAGCTTGCCGGCCCAGAGGGCCTGGGCGATGCCGTGGGTGAAGTTCAGGCCCGCCATCTGCTCGTGGCCGGTTTCCGGGTTCAGGCCCACGATGTCGCCGTGTTCGAGCTGGGCGATGAAGGCCAGGCCGTGGCCGACGGTGGGGAGGAAGATGTCGCCGCGGGGTTCGTTGGGCTTGGGCTCGAGGGCGATTCGGAGGTTGTAGCCCTTTTCCTTGATGTAGCCGGCGGCGGTGTCCACGCCTTCCTTCATCCGGTCCAGGGCGGCGGCCAGGTCCTTGGAGCCGTCGTATTCGCTGCCTTCGCGGCCGCCCCACATGACGAAGGTTTCGGCGCCGAGTTCGGCGGCGAGGTCGATGTTGCGCAGCACCTTGGACAGTGCAAAGCGGCGGATGGAGCGGTCGTTGGAGGTGAAGCCGCCGTCCTTGAACACCGGGTGGCTGAACAGGTTGGTGGTGACCATCGGGACCTTCAGCCCGGTTTCTGCCAGGGCTGCGCGGAAGTTCTTCAGGATCAGCTCCCGCTCGGAGGCTGAGGCGTCGAACGGAACCAGGTCATTGTCGTGGAACGTAATGCCGTAGGCGCCGAGTTCGCTGAGCTTGTGCACCGCTTCGACCGGGTCAAGTGCCTCGCGGGTGGCCACGCCGAACGGGTCGGCGCCGGTCCAGCCGACCGTCCAGAGACCAAAGGTGAACTTGTCGGCGGGAGTGGGGGAGAGAGTCATGACGCGTCCTTGCTATCGGGTACTCCGGCTGATTGCGAAGTTTTAGTTTATTGCCTGAACTATATGGGCGGGCATAGGGTGGGGTCAATAGCCGATCTGTTGTGATTGCGAGGAGTAATGGTGATGCCGGCCCAGGCGGTGGCGGGAAGCGAGGGTGCGGCCCCGGGGAGCATGGGTGACGTGCGGCGCAGCAACCTCGCCCTCGTCCTGGGCAAGATCGCCGACGCCCCGCCGGGCACGCACCCAAGCCGTGCCCAGGTGGCTGCTGCCAGCGGCCTGACCAAGGCCTCCGTGTCCAGCCTGGTGGTGGAGCTGCTGGATGCCGGCATCATCCGCGAGGTGGGCCTCAACCCGCAGGGAAGGGGAAGGCCCGGTGTCGGCCTGGTACTGGACCCGGGGCGGGCGGTCCTGGGGATGGAAATCAACGTCGACTACATCGCCGCCGCCGTGGTGAACCTTTCCGGGGCTGTCCTGGTCCGCCAGGTGCAGGAGCGCGACAACCGCGGCGGCCGGCACCTCCCGGTGCTGGCGGCGCTCGCAGGGCTCGCCGCGAGGGTGCGCAGCGCGGCGGGGGAGCAGGGCGTGGACGTCCTGGGCGGCGGTCTGGCTGTACCGGGGCTGGTGGATCCCGCCATCGCGCGCGTCCTGACGGCCCCCAACCTGGGCTGGGAAAACGTGGACCTGGACCTCCCGGCTTTGCTGCCGGAAGCCCCGCTGGGGGTCGCGCTGTTCAACGAGGCAAACGCGGCAGCTCTGGCTGAGCTGCGCCGGCGGCCTGCCACCGCGTCCGATTTCCTCTTTGTCTCCGGCGAAGTGGGGGTTGGCGGCGGGCTGGTCATCGGGTCCGAACTGTTCACCGGGCCGGCCGGACATGCGGGCGAAGTCGGGCACGTCGTGGTGGAGCCAGAAGGTGCGCGGTGTTCCTGCGGCGGTACGGGGTGCCTGGAGACAGTCGCGGGCCAGGACGCCATCTTTGCAGCCGCAGGCGTCGCTGCTGCCTCCCGCATGGCCGGCATGGCCGCCCTCCTGGGCGCACTGGCCGCCGCGGAACCTCAGGCGCTGGCCGCCGTCGAGCGCGCCGGCCGGCACCTGGGCATCGCGCTCGCATCAACCTGCCGGGTGGTCGACATCGGGTCCGTCGTGCTCGGCGGACACTTTGCAATCCTGGACCCGTGGCTGCGCGCGCCGCTGCTGGCGGCCCTGGACAAGTATGCCCCTGGACGGTTTTCGGACGCGCAGGTGGCGGTGTCCGCGGTCGGGGAAGCCGGGGCATTGCTGGGCGCGGCCGGAAGCGTTATCCGTTCACTGGTGGACGCACCGCACAGGATCCAGGCGTAGAAGCCCCTGTCATGGCGTGTGGGCGGCCGGCGCCCCGGCCCGAAGGCCGGGGCGCCGGTCAGCAAGGTGCCCCAGGAGGGAATCGAACCCCCGACCGGCGGATTAGAAGGCCGCTGCTCTATCCCCTGAGCTACTGAGGCGTCCGGTGTCCGGCCTGCAGGCCGGCACCTCAAAAGTCTACCGTGCCGGCGATGCCTGCGCTGTCAACCTGCCCGCACTTATCCTCCACATCCGGTGCGGCCGCAGCTGTTGTCCACATACGCCAACGCGTGGCTCCTGCCCGCCGCAATCCGGCGCCATGCTGGTCATGCCCGCTAAGGGCGCCACCCTTGAGACAGGACGAAGAGATGACCGAAATGATCACCATCCGGGGCTTTGTGGCCACCGAGATAACGAGTTCCACCACCCCGGGAGGAGTGGCCACGGCTTCCTTCCGCCTGGGTTCCACCTCCCGCCGGTTCGACCGCGAAACGAAGGTCTGGGCGGACGGGCACACCAACTGGTTTACCGTCCAGGGATACCGGCAGCTTGCCGGGAGCATTGGCTGCAGCATCAGGAAAGGCCAGCCGGTCATCGTGGTGGGCAAACTGAAGATCCGCACCTGGGAGAAGGACGGCCGCGTGTACCACTCCACCATCATCGATGCCGAAGCCGTGGGGCATGACCTCACTTTTGGTTCCGCCAACTTCATCCGCACGGCATCGAAGCCCGTTCTGTCGCTCGTGGAACAGCCGCCCGCCCCTGACAGCGCCCAGCCAGGTCCGGAACAGTTCCCGGATGACCCGGAGGACCGGGATGACCGGGAGGACGGCCATCCTTACGACGACGGCAATCCTGCGGTGGTTGTCGAGGACAGCGACGGCGGACTGGCCTCCCTTGACCTCGAAACAGGGGAACTGGCCGAAGTCTAGGAAGCGGGGTCCAGAATCCGGGCATCAGGCACCACCCAGTCTGCGCCCAGGCCGGTTCCGGCCAGCGGCGCGGCAGGTCAGGACGGCGCCGGCGCGTCAGGACCGTCCTGGCAGCCATGGCAGAATGACAGCATGCGGCACACCCCTTCCCACCGGCAGCACACGCGCGCCGGTGCGGCGCTGACCTGTGCGGTCCTGGCCACTCTGCTGTCAGGATGTGTTGCCGGTCCGTCCTCGAACCAGCCGGCCATGAACGGCAGCGGCAACCAGGCATCTCCGCCGGCCACCGCGGCGCCGGCCACCCCGGGGGAGCCTGCCCAGGCGTCCGGATCAGCTGTGCCGGGGGCCAGCTCCAGCGGGGAGCCGTCCGCGGACACCTCCGCCGCGGCATCCGCCACGGCTGCCGCGGCCACCGAATCCATGAAACGGACTGTCACCGACACGCTGACCAGGCTGGCGGCAGGAACCCCGAAACCTGCCACCGCCCAGGTCAGCGAGGCACTTTCCGGGGCAGGGATCGACCCGGCCCTGCTCCAGGTTTCCCAAAGCCGCACCCCAACGGGGCTGGAGGCGGACGCCATCGAAGCGGCGGTCCGCCAGGGCGGTGCCTGTGTCATCGGCCAGGTCCGTGAGGGCACAGTGACCGTCACGGTCCTTCCCGTCCTGGCGGGCGGCAAGTGCTTCGTGGGCTCGTAACCGCGCCCGCCGTGCAGCCGCAAATGTGAGATCTGCCCGCCTACCCACTAGATTTGAGACCATGGCGGAATTTATCTACACAATGACCAAGGCCCGCAAAGCCGTTGGCGAAAAACTCATTCTTGATGACGTAAGCATGTCCTTCTTTCCGGGCGCCAAAATCGGCGTTGTGGGTCCGAACGGTGCCGGTAAGTCCACCATCCTGAAAATCATGGCGGGCCTGGACACCCCCTCCAACGGCGAGGCCCGGCTCAGCCCCGGCTACAGCGTGGGCATCCTGCTGCAGGAGCCGCCCCTCAATGAGGAAAAGACCGTCCTGGGCAACGTCCAGGAAGGCGTTGGCGAGATCTACGGCAAGATCCAGCGCTTCAACGAGATCTCCGAGGAGATGGCCAGCCCCGACGCTGACTACGACACCCTCCTCGAAGAGATGGGAAAGCTGCAGGAAGCCATCGACGCCGCCGACGCCTGGGACCTCGATTCCCAGCTGGAGCAGGCCATGGACGCTCTGCGCTGCCCGCCCGCCGACGCCGACGTCACCAACCTCTCCGGTGGTGAGCGCCGCCGCGTTGCACTGTGCAAGCTCCTCCTGCAGAAGCCGGACCTCCTGCTCCTCGACGAGCCCACCAACCACCTCGACGCCGAAAGCGTGCTGTGGCTCGAGCAGCACCTCTCCAGCTACCCCGGCGCCGTCCTCGCCGTCACCCACGACCGCTACTTCCTCGACCACGTGGCCGAGTGGATTGCCGAAGTTGACCGCGGCCACCTCTACCCCTACGAAGGCAACTACTCCACCTACCTGGAGAAGAAGCGCGCACGCCTGGAAATCCAGGGCAAGAAGGACGCCAAGCAGGCCAAGCGCCTCGCCGAGGAACTCGAGTGGGTCCGCTCCAACGCCAAGGGCCGCCAGACCAAGTCCAAGGCCCGCCTGGCCCGCTACGAGGAAATGGCCGCCGAGGCGGACCGCACCCGCAAGCTCGACTTCGAAGAAATCCAGATCCCGCCGGGACCCCGCCTCGGCGGCCTGGTGCTGGAGGCCAAGAACCTCCAGAAGGGCTTCGACGACCGCGTCCTCATCGACGGGCTTTCCTTCAGCCTGCCGCGCAACGGCATCGTCGGCGTGATCGGTCCCAACGGCGTTGGCAAATCCACGCTCTTTAAGACCATTGTCGGCCTGGAGCCGCTGGACGGCGGCGAGCTGAAGATCGGCGACTCCGTCAAGATCTCCTACGCTGACCAGAGCCGCGGCGGCATCGACCCCAACAAGACCCTGTGGGAGGTCGTCTCCGACGGGCTCGACTTCATCCAGGTGGGCAACGTCGAAATGCCGTCCCGCGCCTACGTGGCAGCCTTTGGTTTCAAGGGACCGGACCAGCAGAAGAAGGCAGGTGTGCTCTCCGGTGGTGAGCGGAACCGCCTGAACCTGGCCCTCACCCTCAAGCAGGGCGGCAACCTGCTGCTCCTCGACGAGCCCACCAACGACCTCGACGTCGAAACCCTCAGCAGCCTGGAGAACGCACTCCTCGAGTTCCCCGGCTGCGCCGTGGTGGTCTCGCACGACCGCTGGTTCCTGGACCGCGTGGCCACCCACATCCTGGCCTACGAAGGCGACGAGGATAACCCCTCCAAGTGGTACTGGTTCGAGGGCAACTTCGAATCCTACGAGGAGAACAAGGTAGACCGCCTGGGTCCCGACGCCGCGAAGCCGCACCGCGTGACCCACCGCCGCCTGACCCGCGACTAAGTCGCCCCGGCGCCGGCCCACTGCGGCAACACGGCGGGTATGCGGGAGGCCGGCACCCCATGGGGTGCCGGCCTCCCGCGTACCCTGCCACGGGTTACGGAATGCTACTGTCCCGGCACAGGGCCCGGAACGCGGATCATGCCTTCCTGGGCGACGGAGGCGACGTGCTGGCCGTCGCGGTTGAAGATCCTGCCGGTGGCCAGTCCGCGGGCGCCCTGGGCGCTGGGCGACTCCTGGACGTAAAGCAGCCACTCGTCCACGCGGGCCGGCCGGTGCCACCACATGGCGTGGTCCAGGCTCGCCACGTTCATGCCCGGAGTGATCCAGCTCAGCCCATGCCGCCGGAGGATCGATTCAAGCAGGGTGTAGTCGCTCGCGTAGGCCAGGGCGGCACGGTGGAGGTTGGCGTCGTCGGGCATGGGGCCGAAGGTCTTCATCCACACCGCATTGCGCGCCTCCCGCGGTCCGGTGGCGGACACATACAACGCCGGGTCCACGTGCCGGATGTCGAACGGCCGCTCGTAGGCCCAATGCCGCGCCACCGGATGATCGAATTTTCCAAGCAGGTCGGCGGTGCTCGGCAGCGATTCCGGATCCGGCATGCCGGCAGGCATAGCGGAGGAGTGGTCAATTCCTTCGTCCGCCCCCTGGAACGAGGCAATCATGGACAGGATCGGCACCCCGTCCTGGTAGGCGTGGACGCGCCGGGCCGAAAAGGACCGGCCGTCGCGGAGGCGCTGCACGCCGAAGGTGATGGGCTGGTTCGCGTCGCCGGGCCGCAGGAAGTAGCCATGCATAGAGTGGACGAACCGCTCCGCGTCAACGGTCCGCGTCGCTGCAACCAATGACTGTGCCAAAACCTGTCCGCCGAAGACGCGGTGGTGGGGCTGCTGCTGGGAAGGGCCGAGGAAGATGTCCTCGTCCGTCCGGGCGCCCTCAAGTTGGCCGAGGTCAAGCAGTTCGATCAGCGATGAGGTGGGGTCTCCGGCGGGGGGCGCCAGGAGTCCGGCGTCGGCTTCAGTCATGGTCCGACTCTAGACGGCGCCCCTGCACCACTCAACCGGGGCCCAGCCGGTAGTGTTCTTGGTGTGTCTGATCTTCTCACTTCGTCCTTCCGCTTCGCCGATCCCCGGGATCTGGCCGACCTGAAGACCTTCGCCACCCGCGCCAAGGCCATCGAGGACGGCGCCATCCGGCTGCAGGCCGCCGGGTCCGTCCTGGCCGCCTACGTCTGCGTGCTGCGGCCCCGGCTGCTCGGGGAATCGACCCCCACCATCCTTGGCCTGCGCACCATGGCGCTGGCGGAACCCTCCAGCACGGACGTCACTGTCCAGCTGGGCGCGGTCCTGGACCGACTGGCACGCGCGGGGGCGGACGACGTCGAACTGCCCATCCCGCCCACCACCGTCACCGAATCGTGGACGGGCGTAGGCGCCCCCCGGGGCGGATGGCAACTGGTGGGCTCCCTGAACGATGCTGCCCTGCGGACGGCGGCCGAGGCCGGCATCGCGGAAGTGGCGGGGATCGTGCCGGAAAAGCCGGGCGCCCTGATCGTGAACAACGCCCGCGCCGCGGTCTGGGGCCGGGAACTGGACAACTCCGGCCTGCCGCTCGGGGCGGCTTTCGCGGCCCTTGCGCTCGGATTCCTGGCCGATGGTGACCAGAAGCTCTACCGCGCCGGCCGCTGGTTCCGGCTCACCGGTCCGCGGGGACATGTCCTGGCGCGGACCGGCAGCGGCCTGCTCTAAAGCACACCGGTTATCGGGACGCCCTGCAGCAGGCCAGGCAGAGACGCCGCATCAGCCGTCGGACGGGCTGTTAATCATGGTGAGCGCCGCCCGCTCCATGTAGTCCCAGAGCGTTCCCTCATACAGGGCCGGCAGCTCCAGGGCGTCCACGGCCGCACGCATGTGGAAGAGCCAGCGGTCCTTGGCCTCCGGCGTCACCTTGAACGGCATGTGCCGCATGCGCAGGCGGGGGTGCCCGCGTTCTTCCCCGTAGGTGGTGGGGCCGCCCCAGTACTGCTCCAGGAACATCAGGAACCGCCGCTTGGCCGGCCCCAGGTCCTCTTCCGGGTACATGGGCCGCAGCAGCGGGTCGGTGGCCACGCCGTCGTAGAAGACGTCGATGAGCTTCACGAAGGTGTCATGGCCGCCCACGGCGTCGTAGAAGCTGTCGGTGTAGGCCGGCTTGCTGAAGGGATCGTTCTGCATCAGCTGGGGCCGCTGCCCGGGGCCCGGTTCGATGGGAATGCTCATGGTTACTCCCCGGCTTTCTGGTCGGTCTTGGGGGTGTCGGCGTGGGTGGAGGCCTGGTCGGTGGTCCCGTCGGGCGATTCGTGCAGGGGAACGTAGCGTCCCTGCGACCGGTTTCCCACCCGCAGGATCTCGCCGTTGCGCAGGTACCAGATGGCGCCGTCGTCCGAGCGGACGCGGGTGATGCGCAGCCCCATGGACTCGACCACGCCCACCACCTCGCTGGTTTCGATGATGTCCCCGATTCCGTACTGGTCCTCGATGGTGATGAAGATCCCGGCAAGGAAGTCGCGGATCAGCTGCTGGGCACCGAAGCCGATGGCCACACCCAAAATACCGACGCTGGTCAGCAGTGGAGCGATGTTGATGTCCAGGTTCTGCAGGACATACATGCCCGTGATGACCACCACCAGCACGCCCACGATGCTGTTCAGCAGCGAACCGATGGTCTCGGCACGCTGCACCCGCCGTTCGTGGTCCAGTGCGCGCAGGGCCGGCGCCACCCACTTGAAGGTGCGCTTCCTGAAGAAGTTGCTTCCTGCCGCCACCCGCTTGGTGATGCGGGAAATGACGAAGGTGGCCGTAAGCCACACCACGACGCCGATTCCCAGGCTGATCACGATGCCGGGAATGCTGACGCCGTCTTGCTGGCTGGTGGCAGGGGGAAGGATGGACAACATGCTAACCATAGGTGGAAGTGGCTCCTTGGGATATTGCTCTGTTCTCCTTCAACCCTAGCGCCGTAGCGTGGGCCCATGCGCATTCTTATCCTCGGCGGAACGGCCTTCCTCTCCCGGGAAATCGCCAGGCAGGCGGTCGCTGCCGGGCATGACGTAACGTGCCTGGCGCGCGGAACGTCGGGTGGGCCCCCTTCCGGCGCCGCCTGGGTCAGGGCGGACCGGTCAACGGGCCAGGCCGCCTACGCGGGACTGGCCGGGGACTGGGACGCAGCCATCGACGTTGCGCGCGACCCGGAACCGGCGCGTGATGCCCTGGCAAGCCTGGCGGACAGGACAGCGCACTGGACTTTTGTCTCCAGCTGCTCGGCCTATGCGGACCACTCGGTCCCGGGCGCTGCGGAGGACGCCGACCTGTTGCCGCCGCTGCCCGCAGGGACGCCGTTCACGCCGGAGACTTACGGCGAAGCCAAGGTGGCCATCGAAGAGGCCACGCTTGCGGCCACCAACGGCGCGGCCCACCTGTGCCGCGCCGGGCTTATCAGCGGCCCCGGCGACCCCACCGACCGCTACGGCTATTGGCCCGCCCGCTTCGCCCGGGATGCCGGCCCGGTCCTGGTCCCGGACATTGGCAGCGATCCCGTGCAGGTCATCGACGTCAGGGACCTGGCAGCCTGGATCCTGCTCGCCGCTGTCCGGGGGACCACCGGTGCGTTGAACGCCACCGGGGACCCGGTGCCCTTCGGGGACGTTGCCACAGCCTGCCGCCAGGCAGCCGGCGCGGACGGCACCAGCGCCACCGCCGCGGGCGATTGGCTGGCCGCACACGGCGTCAACTACTGGTCCGGTCCGGAGTCGCTTCCCCTCTGGCTTCCGCAGCATCACGACGGCTTCATGGCCCGCAGCAACCAGGCCGCCAGGGCCGCGGGGATGGTGCTGCGCCCGTGGCAGGAAACCCTGGCGGACACGCTGGCTGATGAACGTGCCAGGGGACTGGACCGGCCCCGGAAGGCCGGCCTGCCACCCGCCACGGAGCAACGGCTCGTAAAGCTGCTCCAGGGCGGGGGAGGCTAGGCGGCCACGGTCACCGGCTGGTGCTCCACCGGGAAGTTCACGCTCCGGGCAATGAAGCAGACCTGGTTGGCCTCATGGTGCAGGGCGGCCGCCAGGTCCGCCTGCGCCGCGTCCGCCACTGTCACGTGCGGGTTCAGGACCACCCGCTCGAACTGTCCGCTGCCGTCCCGGTTGAGCCGCATCAGCCCGGTGGCCTCGTCCCGGTAGTCAGTGACCACCACCCCGTGCTTCACGGCCACGTGCAGGTAGGACAGCATGTGGCACTGCGCCAGTGCAGCCAGGAGGAGCTGTTCGGGGTTGTAGCGTTCGCGGTCGCCGTGGAAGGTGGGATCCGCCGAACCCTTGAGGACCGGCAGGCCGGCGATGGCGACGTCGTGGTCCCGGGAGTAACCCCGGTAGGACGACGTGCCCGCCCCCAGATTGCCGGTCCACTGGACCGTCAGCGCGTACCGGTGTTCGTGGAGGTTCACTCCGGGCTGCCCGGCAGGACGTCGGCGGCCCGGGCACGCAGGGCACGGGCGACGCCGTCGCGGTTTTCCAGCATCATGCGCCGCAGCGCGGCGCTCTCGGCCGGCAGCGTGGCCAGGAAGCTGTCCGTCCGGTCGATAGTGGCCTGCGTGGTCAGCAGCGCCGGATAGAGTCCGACGACGATTTGCTGGGCAAGTGCGTGGGTGCGGGCTGCCACGATGCCCGGCACAGCGGCGAAGTACTTTTCCGCGTAGGGCTCCAGCAGCGTGCGGTCCAGGACCCGCATGAATCCAGTCACCGCGGATCCCTGCAGCGCGTTGGAGAGCTCGCCCTTGACTACGATCGACTCCCAGGCGGCTTCCTTCGCCTCTGGTGTGGGAATCGCGGCCTTCGCCAGGGCAGCCGCGTTCTGGCCGCTGGACGTGTTGTCCCGCTCCAGTTCGGCGTCGATCCCGTCCTGCCCCATCCGGCCGCCCGCCACCAGCGAGGCCACCAGTTCCCAGCGCAGGTCCTGGTCAACTGCCAGTCCATCAAGGACCAGCGATCCGTCCAGTAGTCCGGCCACGCTGTCCAGCTGGGAGGCTGTGCACGCCAGGAGCGCGAAGGACTTGATGAACTGCAGCTGGGCGTCGGAGCCGCCGGGGACCTCCGAGGCCAGCTGCCAGAGACGGTCCACGGCCGCTGCCGTGGCGGCCTCCCGGTGTTCCTCGGCCACGTAGAAGTTCAAGGTGGTCGCCAGCTGGCGGAGCTGGACCAGGATGACGGAGGAGTCGGTTTCGGCGGCGACGTTGGCCAGGACCAGCTCCACATACTTCCGCGCCGCTGTCTGCCCGTCCCTGGCGGCGTCCCAGGCGGAGTTCCAGACCAGGGTCCGGGGCAGGCTGTTCCCGAAATCCTTCAGGTGCGCCGTCGCCGTCGCCAGCGACTTCGGATCGAGCCGCACCTTGGCGTAGGCCAGATCGTCGTCGTTGAGCAGGATGAGGTCCGGCTGCGCACGGCCGGCGAGCGAGGGAACCTCGGTGCGTTCGCCGTCGACATCAAGCTCTTCCCGGTGCACGCGCCCGAGCTTGCCCGCGGAGTCAAGGTTGTAGAAGCCGACGGCGAGGCGGTGCGGGCGGATGGTGGGCCACTCCGGCACGGCTGACTGCACGATGGCGAAGGACGTCAGCGTCCCGTCGGAATCGACCTCCAGCTCCGGGGTGAGCGTGTTCACGCCGGCGGTTTCCAGCCACTGCCGGCCCCAGGCGTCCAGATCGCGGCCACTGGCCTTCTCCAGCTCCACCAGCAGGTCGCCCAGTTCCGTGTTCTGCCACGAGTACTTGGCGAAATACTCCCGCACGCCCGCCATGAACTGCTCCGGCCCCACCCAGGCCACCAGCTGCCGCAGGACCGAGGCGCCCTTCGCATAGGTGATGCCGTCGAAGTTGACCTCGACATCCTGCAGGTCCTTGATCTCCGCAAAAATGGGGTGCGTGGTGGGCAGCTGGTCCTGCCGGTAGGCCCAGGACTTCTCCACCGACGCGAACGTGGTCCAGGCGCTGGTGAAGGACGTCGCTTCCACCGCGGCCAGGTGCGACATGTACTCGGCGAAGGACTCGTTCAGCCAAAGGTCGTTCCACCACCGCATGGTCACCAGGTCGCCGAACCACATGTGCGCCAGCTCGTGCAGGACGGTGATGGCACGCCGTTCGATCTGGGCGCCGGTGACCTTGCTGCGGAAGACATAACCCTCGAGGATCGTCACCGCGCCGGCATTTTCCATCGCGCCGGCGTTGAACTCCGGCACGAACAGCTGGTCGTACTTCTCGAACGGGTAGGGGCAGCCGAACTGGGCCTCGAAGAAGCCGAAGCCCTGCCGGGTGAGTTCGAAGATGTTCTCCGCGTCCAGATACTGCATCAGCGATTTCCGTGCAAAGACGCCCAGCGGGATGGTGCGGCCATCGGAGCTGGTGACCTCGCTGCGCACGGACTGGTACGGCCCGGCTATCAGGGCGGTGACGTAGGAGGACAGCCGGGGGGTGGGGGCAAACGACCAGACCGACCGGGCGGTGCCGTCCTCCGCCGGCGCCGCCTCCGCCGCAACGGGTGTGGGGGAGTTGGAGATGACATCCCAGTGCGAGGGGGCCGTGACCGTGAACGCGAAGGCCGCCTTCAGGTCGGGCTGCTCGAAGACGGCGAACATCCGCCGCGAATCGGGAACCTCGAACTGCGTGTAGAGGTACACCTCATTGTCCACGGGGTCGACGAAGCGGTGCAGGCCCTCACCGGTGTTCATGTAGGGCATGTCGGCGACGACGGTCAGCTCGTTGTGCTCCGCGAGCCCGGGCAGCTGGATCCGCACGCCGTCGGACACCGTGGCCGGGTCGAGGGCGGCGCCGTTCAGGGTGACGCTGTGCACTGTCCGGGTGACGGCGTCGATGAAGCTGTCGCTTCCGGGCGACGCCATGAACTTCACCGTCGTGGTGCTGCCAAAGACCTCCCCGCCGCGTGTCAGGTCCAGGCTGACGTCATAGGACTCGACGGTGATCAGTTCGGCGCGCCCGCGGGCTTCGGCGCGCGTCAGGTTCAGACCTGGCAAGGAGGGCCTCCAGAGAAGAGTCGGCTGCCGGCGGGGATCCCGTGCCCGGCACTGTGATGCATTCTTCCATTCCCTCACTGCTTGGCAAGTTATGCCGGTCACGTGCGGCGGGCCGCGCAGCGCCGCCCGCCGCACCGCAGAGGGGTAGCGTTAAAGCATGGGTAAGTTCCTGGATTCGGTGGACGCCAGGGCCCTGCGGTTTGCCATCGGCTTTCCGGTGGTCCTCGCCGCGGGCTTCGTTTTCTGCGCGTCGCTGCTGCGCAAGGACCTGCCGGAGCCGCTCGCCATCCGGTGGACGGCCGACGGCGGGGCCTCGTTTGCACCCTTCGGCGCCTACGTGGGGGTCGGCGCCGCCGCGATCATCGCCTGCGGGTGGCTGGTCCTGCTGCAGGCGGTGCCGCTCAGCAGGCCGGTCCTGATGCGCAGGATCATGATGGGCGCCGGGCTGTTCCTGAGCCTGTTCGTCACCTCCGCCCTCGCGGCCGGCCTCGTGGGCCAGGCCGGGCTGGCCGATGCCCGGGAATCACGGGTGGACATGACAGTGCTGGCCCTGGGCAGCGGCGCGGCCGTCTCCCTCGGCGTCACCATGGCCATGGTGTACAAGGCGGACCGGCAATGGTCGCCCGACGACGACCGGGCGCTGCAGGCCGCCATCGCCCGCGAACTGGACCCGGACCTTGCCCGCGACAGCATCCGGCTGTGGGTCCATGCCCGCAGTTCCGTCTTCGTCATGATCGCCATCGCCTCCCTGTTCCCCGCGGCGCTGATCGCCATCGCCGTGCCCTGGCTCGGAGTCCTCCTCGTGCTCCTGGCCATCGTGGGGGCGGCGTTCCTGTTCGCCCGGGTCAGGGCGGACCGGCGCGGGCTGAAGGTCCTCCTCGCCGGGGTGGTGCCCGTCATGAACGTCCCCGCGGGGGCAATCTCGGACGCCAGCGCCGCGGAAGTCAAAGCCGCGGACTATGGCGGGTGGGGCTACCGCCACCACGGCGGCACCGAAGCCATGCTCGTGGGCAGTGGTCCCGCCGTCGTCGTGAGCAAGACCGACGGGCAGCGCCTTGCCGTCAGCGGCGGCAGCCAGGACTCCGCCGTGCGGCTCGCCGAGATCCTTACCCGGGTGGCCGCCCGCGCGCGGCGCGGCGGGGCCCCGCCGCCTGCCGCCCCGGATGCGTGACCGCGGCCTTCCGATATCCTTATCCCTGTCGTTCCGGCCTCCATCCGGCGGGCCGCCAGCTCCCTCAACCGAACGGACTTTGCTCGTGACAACTTCCCCTGCCTTCCCGCGGGTCCACATCGCCACCGACCACGCAGGCATGGAGCTCAGCGCCCACCTGGTGTCGCACCTGACCGGCAAGGGCTACGAGGTGGTGGACCACGGACCCAAGGTCTACGACGCCCAGGACGACTACCCCTCGTTCTGCATCAACGCAGCCCTTGCCGTGGTGGCCGACCAGGAGGCAGGCATCCACGCCCTCGGCATCGTGCTGGGTGGTTCGGGCAACGGTGAGCAGATCGCGGCGAACAAGGTCAAGGGCATCCGCGCGGCCCTGGCATGGAACCTCTCCACGGCCACCCTGGCGCGCGAACACAACGACGCCAACGTCGTGGCGGTGGGCGGCCGCCAGCACTCGGTCGAGGAAGCCACCGGGCTGATCGAGGCGTTCTTGGCCGAGCCCTTCAGCAATGACGAACGCCACGTTCGGCGGATTGGCAAGATCGCTGCCTACGAGGCCACCGGCGAGGTCATCGAGTAGTGCCGGAGGGCCATTCCGTCCGGCGGCTCGCGCGCCAGTTCGGCGACGTCTTCACCGGCGATACGCTCGCCGTTTCCAGCCCGCAGGGCAGGTTCAGCGGGGGAGCGGCGCTGCTTGACGGCCACACACTCCTCGCGGCCGAGGCGCACGGAAAGCACCTGTTCCTGCACTTCGACAACGCGCTGGTACTGCACGTCCACCTCGGGCTGTACGGCGCCTGGAGCTTTGGCGGCGACAGCACCTTCACCGGAGCGTCAAGCATTGGTGCGCCACGGCGGGTAGGGGAGCAGGAATCCTTTGGCGGCGGGGACGACGACGGCGGCGCGCCCTACGCAGGGCCGCCGGCGCCCGTTGGGGCCGTCCGGGTCCGGCTCGCCGGCAGCCACGGCTGGGCCGACCTGCGCGGGGCCACGACCTGCGAAACCATCACCGCGGCGGAGGCCAACTCCGTCCTGGCCCGGCTGGGGCCGGACCCGCTGCGCAACCTGCGCGGCGACGCCGGGCGGTTCGCAGCCAGGCTCCAGGGCCGGCAGACCCCGCTGGCCGCGCTGCTGATGGACCAGAAGGTGATTGCCGGCGTCGGGAATGTCTACCGGGCTGAGGTCCTGTTCCGCCGCCGCCTGGACCCGTGGCTTCCCGGCGCGGCGGTCCCTGACGCCGTGGCCCGCCGGCTCTGGCGCGACATCGCCGCCGTCATGAACGACGGCGTCACGGACGGCCGGATCATCACCACCCCGCCGAAATACTGGCGGCTCGACGGCACCAACGCGGCCAGGGCCGCCGCCTCGGGGCTGCCCGTGCCGCCGAAGAGCGCCCACTTTCCGCAAAGTGACGATGTCCACTTCGTCTACAAACGGCACGGGCTGCCGTGCCGCGTCTGCCGGACTGTCCTGCTGATGGCGGACCTGGCCGGGCGGAACCTCTACTGGTGCCCGCTCTGCCAGCAGCCGCAGGGATAGGAACAGACACAAAAAGGCCCCTCAACCGAGGGGCCTTTTTGTGTGTCCTGGAGGGGACGACGGGAATCGAACCCGCGTAATCAGTTTGGAAGACTGAGGCTTTACCATTAAGCTACGTCCCCGAAGGAAGATCCGTTTTTCAGCGGAAACTCCGGGCTGGCTGTTCAAGCCGGATACAACTAAACCTAATCCATGGCCTACGTGTCAAATGTGCAATCGCGACGCGTATCACCGTAGACTTGCCTGTGCACTAACGGGGTGTAGCTCAGCTTGGCTAGAGCGCCTGCTTTGGGAGCAGGAAGTCGCAGGTTCAAATCCTGTCACCCCGACTCTGCGGCCCGGAACGAACGAATCCGGACATATTGCGTTTGCAGAACCCGATCCCACAACCCAGGAGTACTTAGACCGTGAAGAGCGCTGTCGAGAACCTCACCCCCACGCGGGTCAAGCTCAATGTTGAGGTCCCCTTTGAGGAACTGAAGCCCAGCATCGACTCGGCCTACAAGACTGTTGCTTCGCAGATCCAGGTTCCCGGGTTCCGCAAGGGCAAGGTTCCCGCCAAGCTCATCGACCAGCGCGTCGGCCGCGGGTACGTCCTGGAGACCGCCATCAACGACGGCCTCAACGGCTGGTACCAGGCTGCCGTGCAGGAGTCCGGCATCCGCCCGCTGAGCCGTCCCGAGGTGGAGATCACCGAGGTTCCCGACCCCTCCGCCACCGACGGCGGGCTGAAGTTCGCCGCCGAGGTTGACGTCCGCCCCGAGATCGAACTCCCGGACTACGCCGGCATCGAGGTCCAGGTGGCCGCTGCCGAGTCCTCCGAGGCCGACGTCGACAAGGCACTGGACGAACTGCGCGGCCGTTTCGGCACGCTCAAGTCCGTTGACCGCCCCGCTGCCGACGGCGACTTCCTCACCATCGACATCACCGCCAGCATCGACGGTGAAGAGGTGGACTCCGCAGCCGGCCTGTCCTACCAAGTGGGCGCAGGCACCATGCTCGAAGGCATGGACGAAGCCATCACCGGCCTCAGCGCCGACGAGGACGCCATCTTCGACACCACCCTCGTTGGCGGCGAGCACGCCGGCGAAGCCGCGCAGGTCAAGGTTGTCGTGAAGGCCGTCAAGGAACGCGAACTGCCCGAAGCGAACGACGACTTCGCCCAGCTCGCCTCCGAGTTCGACACCATCGCCGAACTGCGCGAAGACCTGGCCAAGCAGGCAGCGGACTCCAAGATCGTGGAGCAGGGCGTCGAAGCCCGCGACAAGGTCCTGGACAAGCTCGTCGAGCTCGTTGAGGTCCCCGTTCCCGACTCCGTCGTCGAAGAGCAGCTCGAGGCCCACTTCCAGGAGGGCAACGGCCACGGCGAGGGCGAGCACGACACCGAAGAGCACCGCGAAGAGGTCCGCGCCAACACGGCCCGCGCCTTCCAAAACGAAATCATCCTCGACGCCATCGCGGAGAAGGAAGAAGTCAACGTCAGCCAGAGCGAGCTGATCGACTACATCGTCAGCACCGCCAGCCAGTACGGCATGGACCCTAACCAGTTCGCCCAGATCATCGACCAGAGCGGCCAGGTCCCCATGATGGTTTCCGAGGTCCGCCGCCGCAAGGCGCTGGCCGTAGTGCTGGGCCAGGCCACGGTGACCGACACCGACGGCAAGGCTGTCGACCTCAGCGACTTCGTCCGTCCCGCCGGTGAAGAAGTTCCGGCTGCCGAGGCCGAGGCTCCCGAAGCTGCCGTCGAGGCCGAAACCGAGGACGCTGCAGCCGCGAAGGCCTAGTCCTTACCACGCCATGGCAACGGCCCCCGGATCCCTGTGATCCGGGGGCCGTTGCCGTTCACCCGGTGGCGCGGCGCCGTGCATCCGCTGATCGTGCGCCGTCAGCGAACAGCCGCTGGGGCGCGAACAAAATGTCGGTGAAACCGGTTAGTGTCCAAGTAGTGATTTTCAGTGATGTCACCGTCACCAGCGAGAGGTAAGTAAACATGTCACAGCACCAAGAGGCCCCCCGGATGGCGACCGTCGATCCCGCAGCCCAGGACAACTACATTTACAACCGCCTCCTCAAGGAGCGGATCATCTGGCTCGGCTCCGAGGTGCGGGACGACAACGCCAACGCCATCTGCTCGCAGCTGCTGCTTCTCTCCGCGGAGAACCCGGAAAAGGACATCTACCTCTACATCAACTCACCCGGCGGCTCCGTCACGGCCGGCATGGCGATCTACGACACCATGCAGTTCATCCCCAATGACGTCGTGACCGTGGCAACCGGCCTGGCCGCATCCATGGGGCAGTTCCTGCTCTCGTCCGGCACCAAGGGCAAGCGCTACGCCACCCCCAACGCCCGCGTCCTGATGCACCAGCCCTCGGGCGGCATCGGCGGCACCGCCTCGGACATCAAGATCCAGGCGGAGCTCATCCTGCACATGAAGAAGGTCATGGCGGAACTGACGGCGGAGCAGACCGGCCAGACCGTCGAGACCATCCTCAAGGACAACGACCGTGACAAGTGGTTCACGGCCACCGAGGCCCTTGAATACGGGTTCTTCGACAAGATTGCCGCGCACGCCGGCTCCGTGTCAGGCGGCGGCGGAACCTCCAACGGGTCTTCCGGCGAATCAGCCTCCCAGAACTAACCGGCATCCAGAACCCCTTCGATCAGGAGCAAAGACAATGAACTACAACTTCGGGTGGTCAGCCGGCAATCTTCCGTCCAGCCGCTACGTCCTGCCGCAGTTCGAGGAGCGTACGCCCTACGGCTTCAAGCGCCAGGACCCGTACACCAAGCTCTTCGAGGACCGGATCATCTTCCTCGGCGTGCAGGTTGACGATGCCTCCGCGGACGACATCATGGCCCAGCTGCTGGTCCTTGAGTCCACCGACCCGGACCGTGACATCACGATCTACATCAACTCCCCGGGAGGGTCGTTCACCGCCATGACGGCCATTTACGACACCATGCAGTACATCCGGCCCGAAATCCAGACCGTTTGCCTGGGCCAGGCCGCCAGTGCCGCCGCGGTGCTGCTGGCCGCCGGTACCCCGGGCAAGCGGCTCGCGCTGCCCAACGCCCGCGTCCTGATCCACCAGCCGGCGCTGTCCGGCGGCCAGGGCGGCCAGGCGTCCGACCTCGAGATCCAGGCCGCGGAGGTCATGCGGATGCGGTCCTGGCTTGAGGACACGCTGGCCCAGCACTCCGGGCGGACGTCCGAGCAGGTCAACAATGACATCGAACGCGACAAGATCCTCACCGCGGACGAAGCACAGGCCTACGGCCTGATCGACCAGGTCCTGGATTCACGCAAGATCAAGCCTTCGGCGATCACGAGGTAGCAGTACGGAAAAGCCGGTGCGGGCCAGTTCATTTGCCCGCACCGGCCTTTTCTTTCCACCCTTGGGAGCGAATGTGACCTAGAGTGGAAGATGTCACAAACCGGCCCCGCGGGCCGGCAACGATTTCAGCAACGGTGCAAGGCTGCCTGGCAGCAGGATACTAAGGGGTTCACATATGGCTCGGATTGGCGAGAGCACGGATCTGCTGAAGTGCTCTTTCTGCGGAAAGAGCCAGAAGCAGGTACGCAAGCTCATTGCCGGGCCGGGAGTCTATATCTGCGATGAATGCATCGAGCTGTGCAACGAAATCATCGAAGAGGAACTCGCGGAAGTCGCCGACCTCGGAAGCTTCGAACTTCCCAAGCCCCGCGAAATTTTCGACTTCCTGCAGGAATACGTCATCGGCCAGGAACCCGCCAAGCGTTCCCTCGCCGTCGCCGTCTACAACCACTACAAGCGCATCCAGGCAGGCCACGCGCCCAAGTCCGGCAGCCTGGGCGACGGCGGCCACCACGACGACGTCGAGATCGCCAAGTCGAACATCCTCCTGATCGGCCCCACCGGCTGCGGCAAGACCTACCTGGCCCAGACCCTCGCCCGGCGCCTGAACGTCCCTTTCGCCGTCGCCGATGCCACCGCCTTGACCGAGGCCGGCTACGTGGGCGAGGACGTGGAGAACATCCTGCTCAAGCTCATCCAGGCCGCGGACTACGACGTCAAGAAGGCCGAGCAGGGCATCATCTACATCGACGAGATCGACAAAATCTCGCGCAAGAGCGAAAACCCCTCGATCACCCGGGACGTCTCGGGCGAGGGTGTCCAGCAGGCCCTCCTGAAGATCCTGGAAGGCACGGTTGCCTCTGTGCCGCCGCAGGGCGGCCGGAAACACCCGCACCAGGAATTCATCCAGATCGACACCACGAACGTCCTTTTCATCGTGGCAGGCGCCTTCGCGGGGCTTGAGGACATCATCGGTTCCCGCTCGGGCCGCAAGGGCATCGGCTTCGGTGCCCCGCTCAATGAGGCCAGCAAGAAAGTGGACTCCTACGGCGACGTCATGCCGGAGGACCTGCTTAAGTTCGGGCTCATTCCCGAATTCATCGGCCGGCTCCCCGTCATCACCACCGTCTCGAACCTGGACCGTGACGCCCTGATCCAGATCCTGTCCACGCCCAAGAACGCGCTGGTCAAGCAGTACCAGAAGATGTTCCAGATTGACGGCGTTGACCTGGTCTTCGATCCCGGTGCCCTCGAGGCCATCGCGGACCAGGCCCTCGAACGGGGCACCGGCGCCCGGGGACTGCGGGCGATCCTGGAGGAAGTCCTGCTTCCCGTGATGTTCGACCTTCCCAGCCGCGAGGACGTCGCCAGCGTGGTGATCACCGAGGACGTTGTGCTGCACGGCGCCGAACCCACCATGATCCCGCACGAGACCAAGCGCCGTAAGTCCGCCTGACCCGAAGGACCCCATGCCTGTACCCGCCAAGAACAAAGCCGACTTCTGGTTCGACCCCCTGTGCCCGTTCGCGTGGATCACCTCCCGGTGGATCGGCGAAGTTGAGGCCGTACGCGACATTGAAACGGTCTGGCACGTGATGAGCCTGGCCGTCCTCAACGAGGGGCGCGACCTGGATCCCGGATACCGGAAGTCCATGGACGACGCCTGGGGGATGGTCCGCGTGATCATCGCCGCGCAGCAGGAGCACGGCGACCACACCGTCAAGGCCCTCTACGACGCCATGGGAACCCTGATCCACGACGCCGGTGAAAAGGACCGCACCCTGGTCATCGCCAAGGCGCTGGCCGAATGCGGCCTGCCGGCATCCCTGGCGGAGGCAGCCGGCACGGACGCCTACGACCACGCGCTCCGCGCCAGCCACGACGAAGGCATTTCCCTGGTGGGCCAGGACGTCGGAACTCCCGTGGTGGCGTTCAACGGAACAGCCTTCTTCGGCCCCGTCCTGACCCGCATTCCCCGCGGCGAGGAGGCCGGCAGGATCTGGGACGCCACCACCGCGCTGGCCGCCTACCCGCACTTCTTCGAGCTCAAGCGCAGCCGGACCGAGCGGCCCGAATTCGGCTGACCGTCCGCCCGGCACGCTGCAGGAAAGGCACGGCAAGGGCCCCGGGAAAACTACGCATTTGTAGTTTCCCCGGGGCCCTTGCATGTCCCGTGGGGCAGGACCACAATAGTTCTTACCCACTTCGAAAGAAGCGGGACGCAGGAACCAAAGATTCAGTGATATGTAGTTTGACGCAGCCATCGGCAAAGTCGGATGCAAGCTACCAGTGACGGGGTAGTAAGACCTGAAGATCAGCGGATCCTGCCAGACCGTCAGAGCACGTCACCAGATGGCCGAAAAGTCGAAGCCCCACCAACGGCAAAACGCTGATGGGGCTTCCCCTTTGCCCTGATACCGCTCCGGTATCAGGGCTTCCGCCGTATCAGGCCTTTGCCGGTTCGTCGCTCGGCGCCAGTGCCACATCGGTCACGGCAAGGTCGCCCTCGCCGATGGCCAGGGTGATGTCCCGGGCGTTGGAAGCTGCCTTCAGGTCTGCCAGGCCAGCCTGCAGCTGGGCCGTGAGCCCCTCCGGTGCGGTGATGGTGGCGGACAGCACCTCGGTGCGCTGCTTGACCTTGGCCTCGGACTTGGCCTTCCGGACACCGCTGAGCGCGATGCCCACGGTGGCAAGCATCGTGGTGTCCCCGCCCTGGATTTCCAGCGCCGCGGGCCACGCGGCCCGGTGTACCGAGCCGGTCCGCCACCAGCTCCAGACCTCTTCGGTAGCGAAGGGCAGGAACGGGGCGAAGAGCCGCAGCAGGGTATCCAGCGTGGTGGCCAGGGCGGCCAGCACGGAAGCCTGCTCCGTGTCGCCTGCCGCGCCGTATGCGCGGTCCTTGATGAGTTCGACGTAGTCGTCGGTGAACTGCCAGAAGAACGATTCCGTCAGCTGCAGGGCCCGTGCGTAGTCGTAGTTCTCGAATGCCTTGGTGGACTGGGCGACAACGTCTGCCAGTTGCGCGAGCAGGGCGCGGTCCAGGGGATTGGTCAGGACGCTGAGGTCGCCGGACAGCACCGAGTTTTCGGTGGCGCCGAGGTTCAGCACGAACTTGGAGGCGTTCAGCAGCTTGATGGCCAGGCGGCGCCCGATCTTCATCTGCGCGATCTCGTAGGCGGTGTCGGCACCAAGCCGCGCCGAGGCCGCCCAGTAGCGGACAGCGTCGGAGCCGTATTCGTTCAGCACATCCGTGGGGACCACGACGTTGCCCTTGGACTTGGACATCTTCTTGCGGTCCGGGTCCAGGATCCAGCCGGAGATCGCGGCGTGCTTCCACGGGGCGTTCTTCTGCAGGGCGTCGGCGCGCACCGCCGAGGAGAACAGCCAGGTGCGGATGATGTCGTGGCCCTGCGGACGGAGGTCGAACGGGTACACCTTCGCGAACAGGTCCTCGTCGCGGCTCCAGCCGCCCACGATCTGCGGTGTCAGCGAGGACGTGGCCCAGGTGTCCAGGACGTCGGCGTCACCCGTGAAGCCGTTGGGCTGGTCACGCTGGGACTCGTCGAAGCCCGGCGCGGCGTCCGCGGCGGGATCCACCGGCAGCATGTCGTCCGAGGGCAGGACGGGGTTGTCATAGTCGGGGTTGCCCTGCGCATCCAGCGGGTACCAGACAGGGATCGGGACACCGAAGAACCGCTGCCGGGAGACCAGCCAGTCGCCGTTCAGCCCGGCGATCCAGTTCTCGTAGCGGGAGCGCATGAACGACGGGTGGAAGTCGATTTCCTGGCCCCGCCGGATCAGGCGTTCACGGCGGTCTTCGTCGCGGCCGCCGTTGCGGATGTACCACTGGCGGGAGGTGACGACTTCCAGCGGCTTGTCGCCCTTTTCGAAGAAGTTCACCGGGTGCGTGATCTTTTTCGGTTCACCGTCGAGCAGGTCCGCGGCCTGCAGGAGTTCCACCACGGCTTCCTTCGCGGAGAAGGCCGTCTTGCCCGCGATCGCGGCGTAGGCTTCCTTGCCGGCGCCGGTAGTGATCCAGTCCGGGGTCTCGGCGATGATGCGGCCGTCGCGGCCCATGATGGCCCGGGTGGGCAGCTGCAGTTCGCGCCACCAGGTGACGTCGGTCAGGTCACCGAAGGTGCAGACCATCGCGATGCCCGAGCCCTTGTCCGCCTTGGCCAGCGGGTGGGCCTTGACCTCAAGTTCGACGTCGAACAGCGGGGACCGCACCGTCTTGCCGAACAGCGGCTGGTACCGTTCGTCGTCCGGGTTGGCCACGAGCGCGGCGCAGGCGGCCAGAAGCTCCGGTCGCGTGGTCTCGATGAACACCTTTTCGCCGTCTTCGGTGAAGAAGGGGTAGCGGTAGTAGGCGCCGGGGACTTCGCGGTCCTCGAGTTCGGCCTGGGCCACGGCGGTGCGGAAGGTGACGTCCCACAGGGTGGGTGCCTCGGCCATGTAGGCGTCGCCGGCGGCCAGGTTGGCGAGGAAGGCGCGCTGGGACACGGCGCGGGAGGTGTCGTCGATGGTGCGGTAGGTCAGGTCCCAGTCCACGGACAGGCCCAGGGTCTGGAACAGGTTCTCGAAGACCTTCTCGTCCTCGACGGCGAGTTCCTCGCAGAGTTCGATGAAGTTCTGGCGCGACACGACGTCGAAATCACGCTGGTTCTTGGCTGGCTGCGCCGGCGGGCGGTAGCCGGCGTTGTAGGGGATGGCGGGATCGCAGCGGACACCGTAGTAGTTCTGGACGCGGCGTTCGGTGGGCAGGCCGTTGTCATCCCAGCCCATGGGGTAGAAGACGTTCTTGCCGGTCATGCGCATGTAGCGCGCCTGGACGTCCGTCTGGGTGAAGGAGAACATGTGCCCCACGTGCAGGGAGCCGGACGCGGTGGGCGGGGGAGTGTCGATCGAGTAGACCTGCTCCCGGGTGGTGTCCGGATTGAACTTATAGGTCCCCTCGGCCAGCCAGCGGGTGGTGAGGGCCGCCTCGAGTCCTTCGAGGGCCGGCTTGTCCGGAACGTTGATGGGGGCGGTGGTGGGCGTGTCTGTACCCTGCGTGTCTTCAGCCATTGGGCAATTCTTTCATGCCCCCTTCCTTCCCGCCGAACCGGCTGATCCCGTTAGGGTGGTGCCATGACTGAGGACTTGCAGAACAAGGCAGCACTGGTGACCGGCGCAAGCAGCGGGATCGGGGAGGCGACAGTCCGGGCCCTGCGCGCCGACGGGTGGACGGTCTTCGCCGTTGCACGCCGCGAAGACCGCCTCGCCGCGCTTGAAAGCGGCACCGGCGCCATTGCCATTCCCGCGGACATAGCAGAGGACGACGACGTGTCCCGGCTCCTCGCCCAGGTCACCGCGGCGGGCGGCATCGATACCCTCGTCAACATCGCCGGCGGCGCCCGCGGGGCTGACAAGGTGGGGGACGCCAGCACCGAGGACTGGGAATGGATGTACCGTGTCAACGTCCTGGGTACCATGAAGCTGACCCGCGCCTTCCTGCCCATGCTGCGGGCCAACGGCAAGGGCACGGTGCTGAACCTCACGTCCACCGCGGGCCTGGACGCCTACGAAGGCGGCGGCGGCTATAACGCCGCCAAATTTGGCCAGCACGCCATGACCACCGCGCTCCGCCTGGAAGAAGCCGAGAACAACGTGCGCGTCATCGAGGTGGCGCCGGGCCTGGTACAGACCGAGGAGTTCGCCCTCAACCGTCTCGGGAACGCCCAGGCCGCGCAGAAGGTCTACCAGGGCGTCGCGGAACCGCTGACCGCGGAGGACGTGGCGGATGTGGTCCGCTACGCCGTCACCGCGCCCCACCACGTCAACCTGGACCAGATCGTCATCCGCCCGGTGGCGCAGGCGGCCACCCACAAACTGATCAGGAAAAGCTAGGCGACGTGGATCCTCAAGGTGGCCACCACGGCGGCGTGGTCGGTTCCCCCGATCCGGTGCACTGAGTATGCGGAGCCGCTGATGTCCGGACTGGTCACCAGGTGGTCAAGGGTGATGCGGGGCAGCCGGTAGTCCTGCATCGGCCAGGTGGGCACCAGCCTGGCGCCCTGCGAGGCCGCAACGTCCACCAGGGCGCGGCGGCCTCCGGTTCCGGCCAGCAGCGCCCGGAACTCCCGGTGGTCGTATGTTGCGTTGAAGTCACCGGCCAGCAACAGGGGCCCGGAACCGTTGTCGGCCCCGGCCACTGCCGCAAGGTCGCTGCGCCATTGGTCCACGGCGTCGCCCGCAGGCGCCAGGGCATGCACGGCCACCACCCGCAGGGCGGCGCCGCTGCCGTCACCGAGGTCAAGCCTGGCCACGGGCATGCTGAAAGGGGTGTCGGGGATGACGCCGGACTCGGTGAGGTTGTTCGAGGCATAGATGGCGCTGCCGCCGGCACCATCCCTGGCGTGGGAGATCCGGCGCGGCAGCAGCGCGTCCAGCCCCGCCGCCGTGAGTCTTTGGGACAAGTCCGGCGTGAACTCCTCCACCGCGAGCAGGCCCACGTGCCGGTCGCGGACCAGGGCCACGATCCCGTCGGCATCCGCGCGGCCCACCTCGGCATTGATGGTCATGGCCACCAGGCTGATCGGCGTGCCGGCTGCGTCAGCGGCCGGTTCCCTGATGTCCAGCGGGTAGAGCCAGAACGCCTGGCACCCCAGCAGCGCCGCCGCTGCAGCCTGCTGCCAGCGGCTGCGCCCCAGGAAAGACAGCAGCAGTGCAACGGAGGCTGGTGCCACCAGCCACGGTGTGAAAGCCACCAACTGCACCGGCAGCACGGGCCACTCCACCGGCAACGCGCGGAAGGCGGACACTGCGGCTACCGGCGCGGCGGCGGGTAGGAACAGCCACCTGCAGATTTTGGCGGCACGCCGTCCCGCAGCGGGGCGCGGGGAAGCTGTCATGGGGCGAGTCTAGGCAACGCGCGGCCTGAATGGCACTGGTGGGGCCGCAATAGTAGACTCGGGAGTGGCTATGACCCGGCAATCACCGGTGAGCTTCCGGAAGAACGCGCGGCCAGTCCGCAGGGACAGGGCGCGCCAGTAGAACCGGACGGGTAAGCCCGTCACAGCAGTAATGAGAGGCCGGGGCAGCGCCCGTTCCCGAGGGAACACGCGGCGCCGGTAAGTGAGGTGGTACCGCGGTGCGCGTGCAGTCCAGGGACAGCACGGACGCCGTCCTCGCATCCTGAACTGAATCTTCGGCTTCTGCCGGAGACTCACCACGCTCAACCCAGGATGTCGAAAATGACGTATTACCCCAAGGCCTCAGCCTCCAGCAACGGCAGTGCCGGCGTTTCCGCTTCCGTGAAGTTTCCGGAGATCGAAGAGCGCATCCTGAAGTACTGGGACCAGGACGGCACCTTCCAGGCCAGCATCGACCAGCGCAGCGCCGACGCCCCCGGCGGAGAGCCCGGGAGCAACGAGTTCGTGTTCTACGACGGCCCTCCCTTCGCCAACGGCCTGCCCCACTACGGCCACCTGCTGACCGGCTACGCCAAGGACCTGGTGGGCCGCTACCAGACCCAGCGCGGCAAGCGCGTGGAACGCCGGTTCGGCTGGGACACGCACGGGCTGCCTGCCGAGCTTGAGGCCATGAAGCAGCTGGGCATGACCGACAAGACCCAGATCGAGGCCATGGGCATCGACAAGTTCAACGACGCGTGCCGCGCATCCGTCATGAAGTACGCGGATGAATGGCGCAGCTACGTCACCCGGCAGGCCCGGTGGGTGGACTTCGACAACGACTACAAGACGCTCAACGTCGAGTACATGGAGTCCGTCCTGTGGGCGTTCAAGCAGCTGCACGACAAGGGCCTGACGTACAACGGCTACCGTGTCCTGCCGTACTGCTGGAAGGACGAAACACCGCTGTCCAACCATGAGCTGCGGATGGACGACGACGTCTACAAGAACCGCCAGGACCAGACGGTGACGGTCACGTTCCCCATCCTCGCGGGGGATTCGGAGCTGTCCAGGCAGCTGGCCGGCGTGCAGGCGCTCGCCTGGACCACCACCCCCTGGACGCTGCCCACCAACGCCGCGCTCGCCGTCGGGCCTTCCATCACCTACGCCGTGCTGCCGGCAGGCCCCAACGGCGTCAAAGCCGCAGCTGCGGACGCCCCCGTGGCGGGCAGCTTCCTGCTCGCCGCCGACCTGGTGGGCGCCTACGCCAAGGACCTCGGGTACGACAGCTTCGAGGAAGCCCAGGCCGCCGTGGTGTCCACGCACACCGGTTCGGAACTGGAAGGGCTGGCCTACCAGCGGCTCTGGGACGACTTCAGCGACAACGAAAAGTACGGCATGGAGAATGCCTGGCGCTTCCTGGTGGCCGACTACGTGACCACCACCGACGGCACCGGCATCGTCCACCAGGCACCGGCCTACGGCGAGGACGACCAGAAGGTCTGCGAGGAGGCCGGCATCCCCGTCGTGCTCTCCGTCGATGAGGGCGCCAAATTCCTGCCGCTGTTCAAGCACGGCGACCTCCACGACATCGCCGGCCTGCAGGTCTTCGAGGCCAACAAGCCCATCACCCAGGTGCTCCGCGCCCAGGGCCGCCTGGTCAAGCAGGCCAGCTACGAGCACAGCTACCCGCACTGCTGGCGGTGCCGCAACCCGCTGATCTACCGTGCCGTGTCCTCCTGGTACGTGGAGGTCACCAAGTTCAAGGACCGGATGTCCGAACTGAACCAGGACATCAACTGGATCCCGGGCAACGTCAAGGACGGCCAGTTCGGCAAATGGCTGGAAAACGCGCGCGACTGGTCCATCAGCCGCAACCGGTTCTGGGGCAGCCCGATTCCCGTGTGGCAGTCGAGCGACCCCGAGTACCCGCGCACCGACGTGTACGGCTCCCTCGCCGAGATCGAGGCGGACTTCGGCCGGCTGCCCCTGAACAAGGACGGCCAGGTGGACCTGCACCGGCCGTTCATCGACGAGCTCACCCGGCCCAACCCTGACGACCCCCGCACCCCCGAAGAGGGCCAGTCGGTGATGCGCCGGGTGGAGGACGTCCTGGACGTCTGGTTCGACTCCGGTTCCATGCCCTACGGCCAGGTGCACTACCCGTTCGAGAACGAGGCGTGGTTCAACACCCACAACCCCGCCGACTTCATCGTGGAGTACATCGGCCAGACCCGCGGCTGGTTCTACATGCTCCACATCCTGTCCACCGCGCTGTTCGACCGGCCCGCGTTCCGGAACGTCATCAGCCACGGCATCGTGCTGGGCTCCGACGGGCAGAAGATGTCCAAGAGCCTGCGCAACTACCCGGACGTGTCCGAGGTCCTGGACCGCGACGGCTCCGACGCCATGCGCTGGTTCCTGATGTCCAGCCCCATCCTGCGCGGCGGCAACCTGATCGTCACCGAGCAGGGAATCCGCGATGGCGTGCGCCAGGTCATCCTCCCGCTGTGGAACGTGTACAGCTTCTTCACGCTGTACACCAACGCGGCCAACGGGGGAGCGGGCTACGACGCGAAACTGCGCTACGACGGCTACAAGGACACCCTGGACCAGTACCTGCTCGCCAACACCGGCGACCTGGTGCGGGACATGACCGGCCAGCTGGACACCTACGACATCTCGGGTGCCTGCGACTCCCTGCGCAGCTACCTGGACATGCTCACCAACTGGTACGTCCGCCGCAGCCGCCAGCGGTTCTTCGATGAAGACCAGGACGCCTTTGATGCCCTGTTCACCGCACTCGAAGCCGTCGCCCGCGCCGCGGCGTCGCTGCTGCCGCTGGTGGCCGAGGAAATCTGGCGCGGCCTGACCGGCGGCAGGTCGGTGCACCTTGCCGACTGGCCGGACGTGGATCTGTTCCCCGCGAACCCGTCCCTGGTCGAAGCCATGGACCGGGTCCAGCAGATCTGCTCCACCGGCTCCTCGCTCCGGAAGGCAGCCAACCTGCGGGTCCGCCTCCCCCTGCAGGAACTCACCGTGGTGGCACCCGGTGCGGGCGCGCTCGACGGCTTCGCCGCCGTCGTCGCCGACGAACTCAACCTCCGTTCCGTCCGCCTGCTCGACGCCGAAAGCGCCTCCCCGGAGGAGTTTGGCATCCAGCAGAAACTGGTGGTCAACGCCCGCGCCGCCGGCCCCCGCCTGGGCAAGAATGTGCAGGTGGCCATCAAGGGGTCGAAGTCCGGCGACTGGTCCGTGGACGAGAACGGCCTGGTCACCGCCGGCGGGCTCCAGCTGGAACCCCAGGAGTACACGCTGGAAACAGTCGTGGCGGATTCCGACGGCGGGGAAGGGGCCTCGAAGGCCGTGGCGGTGCTGCCCGGCGGCGGCTTCGTGGTGCTCAACACCGAGGTGACTCCCGAACTCGAAGCCGAGGGCCTGGCCCGCGACATGGTCCGTGCCATCCAGCAGGCACGCAAGGACGCCGGGCTCAACGTGAGCGACCGGATCCGGACCACCGTCACCGCACGGCAGAACGTGGTGGACGCGCTGTTGGCCAACGCTGAACTGGTCAAGGGCGAGACGCTGACCGTGGATCTGGCCGCTGAACCTGCCGATGTGCCCGAGCCCGCCGTCGTGGTCGAAAAAGTGGAGGCCTAGGATGACCGACGAATTTTCCGTGGAAAGCGTCTACGCCGAACTGCTGGGCCGGGCGCCGGAAAACAAGATGGAGCCGCGGCTGGCCCCGCTGTTCCGGGCCATGGACGTGCTGGGCGAGCCGAACAAGGCCTACCCGATCATCCATGTGACCGGGACCAACGGCAAGACGTCCACGGCGCGCATGATCGAATCGGTCCTGCGCGCCCACGGCCTGAGCACGGGACGCTACACCAGCCCGCACTTGTCCAAGGTCACCGAGCGGATCAGCATCGACGGCCATCCGGTGTCCGACGAAACCTTCGTGCGGATCTGGGACGAGATCCGCCCGTACCTGCAGATCGTGGACGCCGAACTCGAGGCGGAGGGACAGCCGCGGCTGACCTACTTCGAATGCCTCACCATCCTTGGCTTCGCCATCTTCGCGGACCAGCCCGTCAACGTGGCCATCATCGAGGTGGGCCTGGGCGGCATTACCGACGCCACCAACGTGGGCGACGGCCAGGTTTCCGTGATCACCCCGATTTCCCTGGACCACACGGACCTGCTGGGGGACACGACGGCGGACATCGCCTACGAGAAGGCCGGCATCATCAAGCCGGGCGGCTACCTCATCAGCGCCGCCCAGCCGCTGGACGCCGCGCAGGTGCTGCTGGAGAAGGCCAAGGAAGTGGGTGTGCCATTCCGCTTCGAGGGCGTGGAGTTCGGCGTCGAGTCCCGGACCGTGGCCGTGGGTGGCCAGATGGTCACCATCCAGGGGATCGCCGGCCGCTACCCGGACCTGCTCGTGCCGCTGCACGGTGCCCACCAGGCACAGAACGCAGCCGTGGCAGTCGCTGCCCTGGAAGCCTTCTTCGGAGGTGACAAGGAACTCAACGCAGAGGTCCTGCAGGAGGGCTTCGCCGCGGTGACGTCCCCCGGTCGGCTCGAAGTGGTCCGGACCGCGCCGACCATCATCGTGGATGCCGCCCACAATCCGGGCGGCATCCAGGCTTCCGCAGCCGCCCTGCACGAGGCGTTCACCTTCACCCGGCTTGTCCCCGTGGTGGGTGTCCTCAAGGAAAAGGACGCCGAGGAAATCCTCCGCCAGCTCAAGGAATCACTGGGCGACATTGCCGAGGAATACTGCTTCACGCAGTCCAACTCCCCCCGGGCCGTCCCGGCCGCGGAACTGGCCGAGCTCGCAGTCGACCTGGGCTTCGGCGAGGACAACGTCCACATCGCCGAGAAACTGGACGATGCCCTGGAATGGGCGGTGGAACGGGCCGAAGCCAACGAGGACCTTTCCGGCGGAGTGCTGGTCACGGGCTCGATCACGCTCGTTGCCGAAGCGCGGATCCTGCTCGGAAAGACGGAGGCGTAGCCCGTGGCACGACTGACCAAGGCCCAGCGCGAATGGCGCCCGGGCATGCCCAAGAAGCGCCGCTCCACCAAAGTCATGTTCGCCTCCACGGTGCTCCTGCTGGAAGCGTTCGTGATGTTCTTCGCCACCCTTGCGGTGTTCGGCCTGCGCCGCGGCGAGTTTCCGCCCGCACTGATCCTCGGAGCGGGCATCGCCCTCAGCGTCGTGATGGTGCTGGCCTGCGCGGTCCTGAACAAACCCTGGGGCGTGGCACTGGGCTGGATCCTGCAGGTCGTGCTGATCCTGACCGGCATCTTCGAACCTGCCATGTTCCTGGTGGGTGCGCTGTTCGCGCTGGCCTGGTGGTACGGAATCCGCACCGGCATCCGGCTGGACCGCGAAGCCGCGCAGCGCGAACGTGAACAGGCCGAGTGGGAAGCAGCGCACCCGGACCAGGCCTCCGGGCCGGCGCAGCCGCAGTCGCCTTAGGGCGGGCCGCGGCGCCGGGCCCCCGTAGACTTATCCCAAACCCCCACCAACGCATTGGAGCAGTTGTGACTACAGAGCGCACCCTCGTCCTGATCAAGCCCGACGGCGTCGCCCGCAACCTGACCGGAGCCATCCTGGCCCGGATCGAAGCCAAGGGCTACAGCCTTGCCGAACTGAAGAAGGTCGACGCCACCCGGGAGCTGCTGGAGCAGCACTACGAAGAGCACGTCGGCAAGCCGTTCTACGAGCCGCTGGTGGAGTTCATGCTCAGTGGACCCGTGGTGGCGGCCATCTTCGAAGGCCACCGCGTCATCGAAGGCTTCCGCTCCCTGGCAGGCACCACCGACCCCACGACGGCGGCCCCGGGCACCATCCGCGGCGACTTCGGCCGTGACTGGGGCCTGAAGGTCCAGCAGAACCTGGTGCACGGATCGGACTCCACCGATTCCGCCGAGCGCGAGATCAAGATCTGGTTCCAGTAACCCGGTTCCTCCGCGCGAAGTGACAGATAAGGCCAATGTTCCTCGTGAACATTGGCCTTATCTGTCATACGGCGGGCGCGGACGGTTTAGAAGCCGGACGTTCCCGCGAAAACCTGGATGAAGGCGAAGAAGATGGTGGCGATGACGGCTACGTAGAGCAGCGCCGTGATGATCCAGCCGGAGTCGCCCAGCACGCGCGCCGCGCCGGCCGGCATGGGGATGACGCCGGCGGAGATGTTCCTGATGGTCGTCCAGACGAAGAGCGGGATCATGGCCGCCCACACGATCATGCAGAACGGGCACAGGATGTGGATGGCGTAGAGCGCCTGGGACCACAGCCACACCACAAAGGCGAAGCCCAGGGTCACGCCCGCCTGCAGGCCAAGCCAGTACCAGCGGGCGAAGGAAGCACCGGAGAGCAGCGCCATGCCCACGGTGATGGTCACGGCGAAGGCCACGATGCCAATGAACATGTTGGGGAAGCCGAACAACGAACTCTGCCAGGTCTGCATCACCTGGCCGCAGGAGATCCACGGGTTCACATCGCACACGGTGGTGTGGTTGGGATCCTTCAGTACCTCGAGCTTTTCCAGGACCAGGGTTCCGGAGGCGAGCCAGCCCACCACCCCGGTGATGACCAGCAGCCAGCCAAAGGGACGGTTCCGGGCCATGGCCGGGACGGTCTTTGCAGTACTGCTGACGGGGTCGGCGGCGCGTTCCTGCGCGTGGCTGCCGCTGACAGGGGAGATGCTGGGCATGGGTGTGGCGTCCTTTTCGTCCGGTGCTGCTGTGCCTGATTGTAACGCCGGCGGCTGGAGACCTTCTTCAGTTTGCCGGGGCAGGGGCACCGCTTCCGCCGGGATTTAGCCCGGGTGTGAGAGAATGAACGTGGCTGGAAGCCGATCCACATTCGGACTCCGGTCCGGTGGCTTGTTCCCAAGACCGCCAATGACGAGCAGGGCAGGCTTCGGATGCTTCCGACATTCCCGCGACTCCATTGAGCGGCACCTGGTTGTGGCATGTAGAACAACGGGTTTTCAGAACAGCCTCCGGCTCCTACGGGCTGCCGCACCCTCCATGCCGGTGCGAACCTGGGAGTATCCACGTGACTTCTGTCAACGCCTGCGGGTTTTGACAATATGTGCCCCAATGGGTGCCGGATGTGGCGGTACGTCAGGGGCAGGAGTGTTGCCACATATGGACAATGAGCTTGAACTGGCCGTTAATGATGAGGCCGCGGCCGCAGGGACTGCAGCTGCACCGAAGAAAGCCACGCGCACCCGCCGGAAGGCGGCGCCCAAAGCCGATGAAGCCCCGGCTGCAGCGCCGGAAGACGTTGCCGTGCCGACTGACGCGGCCGCCGGTGCCGAACCCAAGGCCCCGGCGCGGCGCACCCGGGCACGGAAGAAGGCCGACGCCACCGAACCCCTGCCGGCCTTCACCGCCGACGACGACGGGTCCGCGGAGGTTGCGCAGGACACCACTGCTGCACCCGCCACCGCCCCCGCCGCCGAAGTACCGGAAGCGGACGCCGAGACGAAGCCCGTCCGCCGGCGCCGGGTAGCAACCCGCAAGGCAGCGGCTCCCTCGCCGGCCGTCGAACCGGCTGTCGAAGCGGCGGTTCAGGACGCCACCGGCGGCCAGCCCGCCGAAGACCAGGCCGACGAAGTGCAGCAGCTGCAGGCCGCCGAAGCACAGGACTCCGAAGCGCAGGACACCGAAGCCCTGGACTCCGAAGCGCACGACGCCGGCGCGGAAGCCGCCGCACCCGCGGTGGCAGAACCCGCCGTCGGGACCCCGGCCGAACCGCAGGAAGTGACCAACGCTGCCGCGGAACCTGCGCAGGAAGAAAAGCCAGCGCCGGCAGAGCCCGAAAGCCCCTTCACGTCCCTGTTCATGGAACCGGGCTCTCCGACGTCGGTGCTGTTCCAGGCCCCGGACCTGAGCGCGGTGAAGCGCCCCGCGCCCGCCGCCGCGGAACCGGACGAGGACGAAGAAGAAACTGAAGCGGAGGACTCTGCAGGACGCCGCCGGCGCCGCAGCCGGGGCCGGCGCGGCCGCAGCCGCATCGGCGAAGCCGCCGAGGATACCGAGGGCAGCACCGATTCCGACGCCGACGGCGCGGAGGACACGGACGAGGACACCGGCGGGCAGCTGGAGGACGGCGTCACCTCGCGCCGCCGTCGCCGCCGCCGCCGTGGCGACCAGGACCTTGAGCTGACCGGCGGCGGGGACGACGACCCGCCCAACACCGTGACACGCGTGCGTGCCCCCCGCTCCGTGAGCGAGGCGCCGGCCAGCGACCGGGTGGCCAGCGTCAAGGGCTCCACCCGCCTGGAAGCCAAGAAGCAGCGCCGCCGCGAGTCCCGCGACACCGGCCGCCGCCGCACCGTGATTACCGAAGCGGAGTTCCTGGCGCGCCGGGAGTCCGTCGACCGGCAGATGATCGTCCGGCAGCGCGACGACAGGATCCAGATCGCCGTCCTCGAGGACGGCGTCCTGGCCGAGCACTTCGTCTCCAAGACCCAGCAGGACTCCCTGATCGGCAACGTGTACCTGGGCAAGGTGCAGAACGTGCTGCCCTCCATGGAGGCTGCGTTCGTCGACATCGGGCGCGGCCGCAACGCCGTGCTCTACGCCGGTGAGGTGAACTGGGAGGCCGTCAACCTCGAAGGCAAGCAGCGCCGCATCGAAAACGCCCTGAAGTCCGGCGACACCGTCCTGGTCCAGGTGACCAAGGACCCCGTGGGCCACAAGGGCGCCCGCCTCACCAGCCAGATCTCCCTTCCGGGCCGGTACTTGGTCTACGTGCCGGGTGGTTCCATGACCGGCATCTCCCGCAAGCTGCCCGACGTCGAGCGCAACCGGCTCAAGCGCATCCTCAAGGACCGGCTCCCGGAGCAGGCAGGCGTCATTGTCCGCACCGCTGCCGAAGGCGCTTCCGAGGAGGAGCTGACCCACGACATCAACCGCCTCCGTGCCCAGTGGGAGGGGATTGAAAGCCAGTCCACGTCCACGAAGATCCTGGCGCCGGAACTGCTGTACGGCGAACCGGACCTCACCATCAAGGTGGTCCGGGATGTCTTCAACGAGGACTTCTCGAAGCTGATCGTGTCCGGCGAAGAAGCGTGGGACACCATCGAGGCCTACGTCACCTATGTGGCGCCGGACCTGGTGGGCCGCCTGGAAAAGTGGACCAAGGACCAGGACATCTTCTCGGCCTGGCGCATTGACGAGCAGATCCACAAGGCCCTGGAGCGCAAGGTCTTCCTGCCCTCCGGCGGCTCCCTGGTGATCGACCGGACCGAAGCCATGACCGTGGTGGACGTCAACACCGGCAAGTTCACCGGCAGCGGCGGCAACCTCGAAGAAACAGTCACGAAGAACAACCTCGAGGCTGCCGAGGAAGTGGTGCGCCAGCTCCGCCTGAGGGACATCGGCGGCATCATCGTCATCGACTTCATCGACATGGTCCTGGAATCCAACCGCGACCTTGTACTGCGCCGCCTGGTGGAGTGCCTGGGCCGGGACCGCACCAAGCACCAGGTGGCCGAGGTCACCTCGCTGGGCCTGGTCCAGATGACCCGCAAGCGCATGGGCACCGGCCTGCTCGAAGTCTTCGGCGAGCAGTGCGAGGCCTGCGCCGGCCGCGGCGTGGTCACCCACGACGACCCCGTGGAGCACCGCCGTGCCAACATTGTCGCGGCGGAGCACCACGTACAGCGTTCGGACAACCGGCCCGAATCCAGGCCGGAAGCATCCCGGAACGAGGGGCACCGGACCGACAACGGCCAGCCCGCCGGACGTTCCGAGCGCAAGCGGCGGCGCGGGCGCGGCGGCCAGCAGCCGGAAGCTGCCCCGGCGGCGCCCGTGCATGTGCACACCGTCCATCCGGACCCGGCCGACGCCGAGCGGCACGCGAAGGCGGAGGCCACCAGGCTCGCCCTGGCCAACATCGCCGCTGCCGCCCACGCGGCGCACCTGCACGATGACGAGGTTGCGGCCGCCCGGCAGGCGGCGCCGGCCCAGCCGCTGGTGCAGCAGGAGTCCCCGGCAGAGCCGGAGAAGCACGACGCCGGCACCCGGCCGGCTGCCGTCCTCACCTTCGGCGGCGAAACAGTGCCGTTGCCGTTCGTGGACCACGCAGGGGAGCAGCAGGCCCAGCCCGCGCTCACCCTGGACCGGCTCGCGGAAGCTTTCGCGCACCTGGGACAGCCCGCTCCTGCCGTGGAAACCGCGCAGCCTGCTCCCGCGGTGGAAACCGCGCCCGCCGAGGCTGCGCCGGAGGCCAATCCTGCGGCGGCCGGCCCGGAAACGGCAGCGGCTGCCCCGGACCAGTCCCGCCAGCGCCGGCCGCGGCGCCACCGGGGTGCCAGCCGCGCCCAGGGCGCTGCCAACGAGACCACCGTCCAGCACCACGAGAGCGCGCCGGGGTCCGCCGCCGGGCACTCGCACGAGGCCAAGGCTCCGGAAACGGCGAAAGCCCAGTCAGCCGCTGCTGGCAAGCCCGCCGAGGAACCGATTATCCTCGGTGTCGGAGTGCCCGCGTCGGAGCTCTAGGCGCCAACGCATCACCGGAAGTCCCCGCGCCGCGGGCCGTTTCCCTCACGCCAGGGGAACGGCCCACGGGCGGGGACTTCCTGCATCCGCGGCAGTCACCTATTGCGGGCCGGCCATAACAGCTAGTCTGGAAACCGACACGGGGTGCCGCGCACAGGGCCGGCTGAGATCCACACCCGTTGAACCTGTCCGGCTAGTACCGGCGAAGGGATGTCCGTTGTCTTCGACCCTTTCCATGCCCCTGCCAGCTGCGTCCGGAAGCGCCGTGAAGCCAGCGGGGCGCGCGATCCCACGGGTCCTGTCCATCGCAGGATCCGACCCCTCCGGTGGCGCCGGCATCCAAGCCGACCTTAAGAGCATCGCCGCGCACGGCGGGTATGGCATGGCAGCCATCACCGCCCTGACAGCGCAGAACACCCGCGGCGTCCAGGCGGTCCACGTTCCCCCTGCCGCCTTCCTGGCCCAGCAACTCGAGGCGGTCAGCGACGACATCTGCATCGACGCGGTTAAGATCGGCATGCTGGGCGACGACGCCGTCATCGGCATCGTCCGTGACTGGCTTGCCGCGGTGCGTCCCGCCGTCGTGGTCCTGGACCCGGTGATGGTGGCCACCAGCGGCGACCGGCTGCTGAAGGAATCCGCGGAAGCCGCGCTCCGTGACCTGCTGCCCCTGGCCCACCTCATCACCCCCAACCTGCCCGAGCTTGCCATGCTGGTGGGCGAAGAGCAGGCGCAAACGTGGGCGGCGGCACTGGAGCAAGGGCGGCGGCTGGCCGACGCCACCGGTGCCACCATCCTGGTGAAAGGCGGGCACCTGGGCGGATCCGCCTGCCCGGATGCGCTGGTGAACACCTCCGGCCAGCTCTCCAGCGAAGTGGTGGAGGTGCCTGGAGAGCGGGTGCCCACCCGCAACAGCCACGGGACGGGCTGCTCGCTGTCCTCCGCGATGGCCACCGTGCAGGCGCGCGTGGGCAACTGGGAAGCATCCCTGCGTACGGTCAAGCCGTGGCTGGCCGGAGCCCTGGAAAACTCCGGACAGCTGGAGGTGGGGCAGGGGAACGGGCCCGTCCACCATTTCCACCACGTCCGGCCTTCCCTGCCGGAGGGCGGCTTCGCGGCACGGCTGTGGTCCGAATCCGAGCCGTACCTGGCCGAAATCCATGAGCTGGACTTCATCCGGGGCCTGGCCGGCGGCCACCTTCCCGAGAAAGAGTTTGCCTACTACCTCGCCCAGGACGCGATCTACCTCAACGGCTACTCCCGGGTCCTGGCGAGGGCCAGTGCGCTGGCCCCGTCGGAGGCGGAACAGCTGTTCTGGGCCGGGTCTGCCCGGCAGTGCCTCGAGGTGGAATCGGAGCTGCACCGGTCGTGGCTGAGCACCCGCCCGGCGCAGCGCGGCCTGGGCCCCGTGACCAAGTCCTACGTTGACCACCTGACCGCGGCATCGGCGTCGGGCAGTTACGCGGTGCTGGCCGCCGCGGTCCTGCCCTGCTTCTGGCTCTACGCCGAAGTGGGCGAAAAGCTGCACGCCCAGTTCCTGGCGGCGGGGGAGCCCCACGGCCACCCGTATGCGGACTGGCTGCGCACCTACGCCGACGAAGCCTTCGCCGAGGCCACCCGCCAGGCCATCTCGATTGTGGACGCGGCCGGGCGGAACGCCCCTGACAACGAACGGGACGCCATGGTGACGGCCTTCCGGCAGTCCTGCCAGCTCGAAGTCGATTTCTTCGACGCGCCGCGGCTGCATTCCTGACGTTCCGCCGGCAACTGCGCCGGTATCATGGAACGGCACGGTGACGGCGCGGCCGTGGGCCTGTGGTTACTATCACAACCCACCCGCCGGAACCAGCCTCATTTGCGGCCGGAGATGAAACTAGCGTATTCTTGATCTTCGGTGCTTACGCCAACACTTGGGTTTCTAACCCCACGGCGTTGAGGCACAGCGAGAAACCAGGCTTATTGAGCCGGTACCGCACGCAATTTTGTTATAAACGTCGAGAGAAGTGAGTTCCCAAGTGGTGTACGCGATTGTCCGCGCAGGCGGCCGCCAAGAGAAGGTTTCCGTTGGAGACTTCGTTACCCTGAACCGCGTCGCCGGTGGAGCCGGCAGCACCATCGAGCTGCCCGCCCTGCTCCTGGTTGATGGTGACAAGGTCACCTCCGCCGCCGCCGACCTGGCCAAGGTTACTGTTACGGCTGAAATCCTCCAGGACCTCCGCGGTCCGAAGATTGTCATCCAGAAGTTCAAGAACAAGACCGGCTACAAGAAGCGCCAGGGTCACCGCCAGGAACTGACCAAGGTCAAGATCACTGGCATCAAGTAACCTCCGGTTACTGTTCAGGTATTTCAACAGATTCCCCAGAATTTAAAGGCAGGCATTTCAGATGGCACATAAAAAGGGCGCGAGCTCCACTCGCAACGGCCGCGACTCCAACGCTCAGTACCTCGGCGTCAAGCGCTTCGGCGGCCAGGTGGTTTCCGCCGGCGAGATCATCGTCCGCCAGCGTGGCACCCACTTCCACCCGGGCGCCGGCGTTGGCCGTGGCGGCGACGACACCCTGTTCGCGCTGACCCCGGGCGCCGTCGAATTCGGTACCCGCCGCGGTCGCCGCGTCGTCAACATCGTTGCTGCTGCAGCTGCAGAGTAACAACCAGTTCTGAAGTGGTGGAGCGGGCCTGTTGGTCCGCTCCACTGCTCTTTTAACCGCATTACAATCGATGTGGCGTCCGCGGGCGCCGCATAAACAGCTTTGAGGAGATCCACGTGGCCAGCTTTGTAGACCGGGTAGTCCTGCACGTATCCGGCGGGACCGGCGGCCACGGTTGCGTCTCCGTCCACCGCGAAAAGTTCAAGCCGCTGGGGGGGCCCGACGGCGGCAACGGCGGCAACGGCGGCGACGTGATCCTGCGCGTGGACCACCAGACCACCACGCTCCTTGACTACCACCACGCACCACACCGGCACGCCAGCAACGGCGGCCCGGGCATGGGGGACTGGCGCGGCGGCAAGAACGGGGAGACCCTCGTGCTGCCCGTACCGGACGGCACGGTAGTCAAATCCAAGGACGGCACGGTCCTGGCGGACCTCGTCGGCGAAGGCACCGAGTACGTTGCGGCCGCCGGCGGCCTGGGCGGCCTGGGCAATGCCGCCCTCTCCTCGCAGAAGCGCCGGGCACCCGGTTTCGCCCTGCTGGGCATCGAAGGTGATTCCCGCGACATCGTGCTCGAACTGAAATCGATCGCCGACATCGCGCTGGTGGGTTTCCCGTCGGCAGGCAAGTCCAGCCTCATCGCCGCCATGTCCGCCGCGCGGCCCAAGATCGCCGACTACCCGTTCACCACGCTGATACCCAACCTGGGCGTCGTGCAGGCGGGCGACGTCCGTTTCACCATCGCCGACGTGCCGGGGCTCATCGAGGGCGCCAGCGAAGGCAAGGGCCTGGGCCACAACTTCCTGCGCCACGTTGAGCGCTGCGCGGCCCTGGTGCACGTGCTGGACTGCGGAACCCTGGAATCGGACCGCGACCCCCTCTCGGACCTCGCCATCATCGAAGGTGAGCTGGAGAAGTACGCCGTGGACATGAGCTACGCCGGCCAGGACGGCCAGGTGGTTCCCTTGAACCACCGCCCGCGCCTGGTGGCCCTGAACAAGGTTGACCTGCCGGACGGCAAGGACATGGCGGAGTTTGTGCGGCCCGAACTGGAGTCCCGCGGCTACCGCGTCTTCGAAGTGTCCGCCACCAGCCACGAGGGACTGCGGCAGCTCGGCTTTGCCATGGCCGAAATCGTCCAGGCCGCGCGTGACGCCGTCGAAGCTGCGCCGCCCAAGGTCCAGCCTGCCGTGCTGCGGCCCCGGCCCGTCAACGAAACCGGGTTCAAGATCCGGCGCGAGGAGAAGAACCTGGAGCCGCTGTTCCGCGTCCTGGGCGAAAAGCCGGAGCGCTGGGTCAAGCAGACCGACTTCACCAACGAGGAAGCCATCGGCTACCTGGCCGATCGCCTGGCCAAGCTGGGCGTGGAAACAGAATTGTTCAAGCAGGGCGCCAAGCCAGGCGACACCGTGGTCATAGGCGAGGATGACGGCGTCGTCTTCGACTGGGAGCCCACCATGATGGCGGGGGCTGAACTCCTGGCCTCGCCGCGCGGCACCGACGTCCGGTTCGCCGACATCGGCGACCGCCCCACCCGCAGCCAGAAGCGCGAGGAGCAGCTGGAGCGCCGCGAGGCCAAGGCTGCCGCCCGTGCCGAGCTTGAAGCGGAACGCAAGGCCGGGATCTGGACGGAATCCGTCAGCGGACGCCGCGCTGCCCAGCCCCTCAGGGAGAGCGGAGTGGAAGCGGACGATGACTTCTAGGGCCATGGCGACTTCCAGGGCCATGGCGGCCGAACCGCTGGCGCCCGCCGACAGAAGCGTGCTGGCGCAGGCCCGCCGCATCGTGGTGAAGGTGGGATCGTCCTCGCTCACCAGCATCAAGGGCGGAATTTCGGAAGAAGCGCTGACCGCCCTCGCGGACGCGCTGGCGGCGAAACGCAACGAGGGAACCGAGATCATCCTGGTCTCCTCCGGTGCGATCGCCGCCGGGCTGGCTCCGCTCGGCCTGGCCAAACGCCCCCGCGACCTCGCCACCCAGCAGGCGGCGGCGAGCGTGGGCCAGGGCCTGCTGATGGCCCGGTACACCCAGGCGTTCGGTGCACACGGCGTCACGGTCAGCCAGGTGCTGCTGACCGCAGAGGACCTGATGCGCCGCAGCCAGCACAGCAATGCCCTGCGCGCGATGGACCGGCTGCTCAGCCTCGGCGTGGTTCCGGTGGTCAACGAAAACGACACCGTGGCAACCCACGAAATCCGCTTCGGCGACAACGACCGGCTCGCCGCGCTCGTGGCACACCTGGTGCGCGCCGATGCGCTGGTGCTGCTCTCCGACGTCGACTCCCTCTACGACGGGCCGCCCGCCCACGGCGCCAAGCGCATCCCGCTGGTCACCGGCGCCCACGACCTTGACGGGGTGTCCATCGGCAAGGCAGGCAAGGCGGGTGTGGGGACTGGCGGAATGCAGACCAAGGTCGAGGCGGCCAGCATGGCTGCAGGATCCGGCATCCACGCCCTGGTGACGTCCACCCCGAACGCGGCGGCAGCCCTGAACGGCGAAGACGTGGGCACCTGGTTCACGGTCAACGGTGCCCGCAAGCCCGTCCGCCTGCTCTGGCTGGCCCACGTCGCCTCGGTCCAGGGGCGCCTGGTCCTCGACGACGGCGCGGTCCGCGCGGTACGGCACCACCGCACCTCCCTGCTCCCTGCCGGAATCTCCTCTGTACGCGGCGACTTCGAGGCCGGGGACGCCGTCGAACTCGCTGCTGCGGACGGAACCGTCATCGCCCGTGGCCTGGTGAATTATTCGTCGGACGAGCTGCCCCGCATGCTGGGCCGGTCCACCCACGACCTGGCCGAGGAACTCGGCACCGGCTACGACCGCGAAGTTGTTCATGTTGATGACCTGGTGCTGGTCTGAGCCCGCGGCTCGCCTAAACTTGGACCATGACTGAAGCCCTGATCCACCACACTGCCGAAAACTCCGGAGCCGCTGCCGCCGAGGCCCAGCCGCGACCGGCATCTTCCGCAGCGCAGGCATCAGCCGAAGCGCCCGGTGGCGTCGAAGCGGCAGTCCACGCCATCGCCGACCGTTCACGCCACGCCGCGCGCCGGATGGCCGTGGCCAACCGGGCCTGGAAGGACCGCGCCCTCCGGGCTGTCGGGGCCGCGCTCCGGGAAAACGCCCGGGCAGTGCTCACCGCCAACGCGCAGGACGTTGCCGCAGGAAAGGCCAACGGGACCTCGGCGGCGCTCCTGGACCGGCTCACCCTGAACGAAACCCGCATCGCCGGCCTCGTGGCCGCACTCGAAAACCTTGCCAACCTTCCCGACCCCGTGGGGAACGTGGTCCGCGGCCAGACCCTGCCCAACGGGCTTCGCCTGCGCCAGGTCAACGTGCCCATGGGCGTGGTGGCCGCCATCTACGAGGCACGCCCCAACGTCACCGTGGACATCGCCGGACTGGCGCTCAAGAGCGGCAACGCCGTCATCCTGCGCGGCGGCAGCGCCGCGGAGGCCACCAACCAGGTCCTGGTCCGGGTGCTGCGCGAGGCCCTCGAATCCGTCGGTCTTCCCGCTGACGCCGTGCAGACCGTCGACCAGTATGGCCGCGCCGGCGCCAACGTCCTCATGAAGGCCCGCGGCCGGGTGGACGTCCTGATTCCCCGCGGCGGACGCGACCTGATCCAGTCCGTGGTCACCAACTCCGCCGTGCCGGTCATCGAGACGGGGGAGGGCAACGTGCACATCTTCATCGATGAATCGGCCGACGAAAACATGGCCGTGGAGATCCTGCTCAACGCCAAGACCCAGCGCCCCAGCGTCTGCAACACCGTGGAGACGCTGCTGGTCCACTCGGGCTCCACTGTGCTTCCCGCGGTCGCCGCCGCCCTGAGCGCCGCGGGCGTCCGGCTCCACGCCGATGACCGCATCCGGGCCGCACTGCCCGCCGGAATCGACGCGCAGCCGGCCACGGACGAGGATTGGGGCACGGAATACATGGACCTTGACCTCGCGGTGGCCATGGTGGACAGCATGGACGAAGCGATGCAGCACATCCGCACCTGGTCCACGGGACACACCGAGGCGATCCTCACCAACAGCCTGGCCAACGCGGAGCGGTTCATCGCGGAGGTGGATTCGGCGGCCGTGATCGTCAACGCCTCCACGCGGTTCACCGACGGCGGAGAACTCGGCCTTGGCGCAGAGGTTGGCATCTCCACACAGAAGCTGCATGCCCGCGGTCCCATGGGGCTGACCGAACTCACCACCACCAAGTGGATCGTCCAGGGCGAAGGCCAGGTCCGCGCGTAGCAACGCGGTAACATAGACCAGAACGTCAAAGGCAGCGGAACGTTCCGCTGCCCCCACATCATCACCATAGGGGAGAAAATGCTCCAGCAGATTGCCACGTCCGTCGCCGCCGCAGGTGAAGCAGGCCATGAGGAGCTCGCTCCGCTGTGGGCCGAGCCGTGGGTCTTCGGAGTCAGCATGTTCGCCATCTTCGTGGTTCTGATGTTCATCACGCTCTCCTACAACAACCTGGGCAACCGCCACGCAGCCACCGAGGAGCACGCGGATCCGCACCGCCAGCACCCCAACAAGCACGATCACGGGCAGGGCCACTAAGATTTCCCACAACCTGCACCGCAATGGTGCCCGGGGCCGGCTGCGGCTGGGCGTGATGGGCGGGACGTTCGATCCCATCCATCACGGCCACCTGGTGGCAGCCAGTGAAGTCGCGGCCGAGTTCGACCTCGACGAGGTGGTCTTCGTCCCCACCGGGCAGCCATGGCAGAAGTCCCACAAACAGGTCAGCGAGCCAGAGCACCGTTACCTCATGACCGTCATCGCCACGGCCTCCAACCCACGGTTCACCGTCAGCCGGGTCGACGTGGACCGCCCCGGTCCCACATACACCATCGACACCCTGCGTGACCTGCGGGCCCAGCGGCCGGACGCCGACCTGTTCTTCATCACGGGCGCGGACGCGCTGGCGCAGATCCTGTCGTGGAAGGACATCGACGAACTGTGGTCCCTGGCCCATTTCGTCGGCGTCACCCGGCCGGGCCACGTCCTGGACGGCATGGGCCGCAAGGATGTCAGCCTCCTCGAAGTGCCGGCCATGGCCATCTCATCAACGGACTGCCGGACCCGGGTGGCCAAGAACGACCCCGTCTGGTACCTCGTCCCGGACGGAGTGGTCCAGTACATCGCCAAATACGGTCTTTACTCCGAGGTGCCCGCCAACGGCAACGGTCCAACTTCCGAAGCACGCGAACCAGCCAGTACTGAATGAGTTCTCCATGAGTCAGGAACAGCCCCCCATCCGCAGCCGCCGGGAACTCCGGAAGGCCAGGGACGCCCAGCAGGCAGCCCAGCCCGCCACGGAGCAGCGCCCGCCGGTGGCGGACCGGCCCGTACCCGCTGCGCCTGCTCCTGCCCGTCCCGTTTCCCGGGATGCTGCCGCCCGCCCCGGCCCTGGGGCCGAACACCGGTCCGCCGCCGAGGCTGCGCCTGCCACCGAGCGCTCCTCGCAGATCCGCGCCCGGGACCGCGCCGCGTTGCGCACCATCAAGGAACTCGAGGAAAAAGAGGAGCAGCTGAACGCCGGCGGCCCTCCCACCCGGCGGCAGCTGCGGCTGCAGCAGCTCAAGGAACAGGCGCTCACGGCTGCCAACCCCGTGGTTCCGCCGGCAGACGGCTCCGCGCCAGCCTCGCAGAAGACTCCCGCAGCCCCGCCATCCGCGGGCTCCGCACCGGACCAGCCCGGCCCGGGAACATCGCCGCAGGCTGCTGCCCGGCCTGCAGCGCCCGCGCCGCAGGGTATGACGGTTGAACAGGCCCTCGCCGCGAGGGCACTGATTGCCGAGCAGGCAAAAAACCAGATCGCCAAGATGGAGCACATCGCGTCGCTGGATCCCGAGGCGGTGGACCCCGAGATCCTGGCCGAACAGATTGCACTGGCCGAGCGGGCCGCCGTCCTGAACCGCAGGGCCATGGCGCGGCAAAAACTCGCCGAACAGGCCGGGGGTGCGGCCCCTGCACCCAAGGATGCAGCCACCACGGACGCAGCCACTAAGGAAGCTGCTGCCAAGGATGCCCCCGGGCCGTCCACTGCCAGCAACCTGGCCATGGTGACGCCACTGGAGTTCGTCCAGGTGCCCGGCGTCGACCGTCCCGTCATGAAACCGCCGGCAACGTCGCACGTGCCGGTCACCACCCGGCCCGGAACGAAGGTTCCGCCCGGAGGTGGCAAGCGGAAGCCAACCGCCCGGCCCAGAACCTCCGCGGCCGACGCCGGCAACGGCCGGTCACAGGTTATTGCGCGGGCAGAAGCCGCGGCCAAGGCTGCGCGCCGTCCCAAGCCCGTGGTGCTCCCGGAGAACCAGTCCGGCGACCTCTTCGACGAGCTGCCCCGGATCCCGGCGCGGGACGCCCACGGACTTGATCCACTGGACGCGGCAACGGCCGGGCTGGCGCGCGCCCGGCGGAACCGTATCCTGCAGTTCTGCATCCTCGCCTTCGGGATCCTCGCCCTCGTGTCCGGCATCATCCTGATCATCAGCGGCATGTCGCGCTGACCGGCTCGTTGAGCCACCCATACTTGAACCCACAAAGGAGTCCCGTGACTGCATCAGAAACATCCATCAGCCTGGCACGAACAGCCGCCAAGGCCGCCGCGGACAAAATCGCGCAGGACATCGTCGGCCTGGACGTGAGCGAACGCCTCGCCCTCGCCGACGTCTTCCTGATCGCCTCGGCGCCCAGCGAACGCCAGGTCAATGCCATTGTTGACGGCATTGAAGAAGAACTCGGCAAGCAGGGCCTGCACCCGGCACGCCGCGAAGGCCGGTCCGGCGGCCGGTGGGTCCTGCTGGACTACTCGGACATCGTCATCCACGTCCAGCACGAGGAAGACCGCGTCTTCTACGCCCTGGAGCGGCTCTGGAAGGACTGCCCCGTGGTGGACCTGCAGCTGCCCGCCGACGCTCCTGCCACCGCCGGCGCCGCCGCCGACACCGAGTAACCGGCGGGGAATATTCCCGATTTGGAATTTTTGGAATTGCTGTTCTAAGATATTTGAGTTGCTTCGGGGGAGACCACGAAGAAATGCTCGACAAGGGCAGCAACAATCCGGGGCTGTGGCGCAGCTGGTAGCGCACCTGCATGGCATGCAGGGGGTCAGGGGTT